>NZ_KV822090.1:67943-217874 GCF_001815825.1 Staphylococcus sp. HMSC068G11 | reverse complement strand
TTAATAAACATCACTAAACTAAATTAACGAGGTGTCTTATGTATAAAGAGGCTTAACTCACTCTACCAGATTGAAACTTCAGTCCTTATCCCCACAATGATATTGTTGAAACAATTCCCGATACTGAATTCAGACATCATCGTGGCGCAACATTATATCATCCCAAAATGAAATTAAAAATAGTGTTATATGCCTACACAAATTTTTTGCCAACCTTATATTCTTATTCTTAATTTTATGCTATTTTATTTTGAACATCTATCTCTATAGAACACTTAAGTTTCAATAACATAAATTTTAATTTATAATGTAAATCAAACATAAGTGGATATTCAAACAATCTAATTACATAGACTATTTATCGAAAGTAGGTATATATTTATGAAACAACCGTATAACCATGGTGTTCTTTTCTATCATGAACATAGCGGTTTGAAAGATATACATAATGGCATAGGAGAAGTTGCAAAATCTCTTAGTTCAATGTGTAAACACCTCTCTCTTCAACTCAGTGAAAATAAAGGCGATATTATTAAATATTGTAAAGCTATTAAAAATGAAAATTACAGTTCTGATGTAGACATTTTATTTATTTTAGGTGGAGATGGTACACTTAATGAACTAGTAAATGGCGTTATGCAATATCAATTAGATTTACCAATCGGTGTAATACCAGGTGGTACCTTTAACGATTTTACAAAAACACTTCAACTGCACCCTAATTTTAAAATAGCTAGTGAGCAATTATTAACATCGCACGTTGAATCATATGATGTGTTAAAAGTGAACGATTTATATGTACTTAATTTCGTTGGACTAGGCTTAATAGTACAAAATGCAGAGAATGTTCAAGATGGTTCTAAAGATATATTCGGTAAATTCAGCTATATTGGATCAACTGTTAAAACGTTATTAAATCCTGTTAAATTTGATTTCTCATTGACTGTTGATGGTGAAACAAAAGAAGGAAATACTTCGATGATGTTAGTAGCAAATGGTGCCAATATAGGTGGTGGACAAATTCCGCTAACCGATTTATCACCACAAGATGGAAGAGCAAACACATTTGTATTTAATGATCAAACACTAAATATATTGAATGATATATTAAAAAAACGTGATAGTATGAATTGGAACGAAATCACGCAAGGTATTGACCACATATCAGGAAAGCACATCACACTCTCAACAAACCCTAGTATGAAAGTGGATATTGATGGCGAAATTAACTTAGAAACACCAATTGAGATTGAAGTATTACCCAAAGCGATACAACTTCTTACTGCAACTGAACAAAATAATTAAAATAAATTTTACTTATTCTTTATCAATTTATTTTAAAAGCATGAGCGACTGAGACATTAATGATTGTCTCAGTTTTTATTTTAAAAATTGATAACATCGTTAGTCGTGTGGAACGATAATTTCATTACAATATCCTTATTATTTTTAGTATGAATACTTACAATAAATTTTTTAAAATTTACTTCTTTTAAAAATAGATTTTTTTAATTACCAAATACGTTTTGTTCCCTTTGTATCAAGTCTTACACATTAATCCCGACTAAATATACAGATTAACAACGTGTTCATATAAACATCACAATTGACTCTTTAATAGTCTGTATTTTCTTTTAATTTGAAAAAAGGTGTACTATAATGTTTGTGAATTATTTCACAATATCTAAGGAGTGGTTGTATATGTTATCTGTAACTAAAAAAAATACATATGAATCAAACAAAGATGAAGTTACACAAATGATTGATTCATTAGCAGAAAAAGGACAAGAAGCTCTAAAAGAATTATCTAAAAAATCTCAACAAGAGATTAATGACATTGTACATCAGATGAGCATGGCTGCTGTTGATCAGCATATGCATTTAGCTAAACTCGCTTACGACGAAACAGGTAGAGGTATTTATGAAGACAAAGCTATCAAAAATTTATATGCCTCAGAGTACATATGGAATTCAATCAAAGACAATAAAACAGTAGGTATCATAGGTGAAGATAAACAAAAAGGATTAACGTATGTAGCTGAACCTATAGGCGTTATTTGTGGAGTGACACCAACGACCAACCCTACATCTACAACTATTTTCAAAGCAATGATTGCTATTAAAACAGGTAATCCAATTATTTTCGCATTTCATCCAAGTGCACAACAATCATCAAAACATGCTGCTAAAGTCATTTTGGAAGCAGCAATAAAAGCAGGTGCTCCTAAAGATTGTATTCAATGGATAGAAATACCATCAATTGAAGCAACTAAACAATTAATGAATCATAAAGACATTGCTTTAGTTCTAGCGACTGGAGGCTCTGGAATGGTAAAGTCCGCATATTCGACAGGTAAACCTGCATTAGGAGTCGGTCCAGGTAATGTTCCTACTTATATTGAAAAAACTGCACATATCAAACGTGCTATTAATGATATCATTGGTTCTAAAACTTTTGATAATGGTATGATTTGTGCTTCTGAACAAGTCATGGTTGTTGATAAAGAAGTATACTCTGACGTCGTTAAAGAATTCAAATTACACCAAACATATTTTGTTAATAAAAATGAACTACAACAATTAGAAGATGCCATCATGAATGAAGATAAAACTGCAGTCAAACCTGACATAGTTGGTAAATCTGCTGTAAATATAGCGAAATTGTCAGGAATTAGTGTTCCAGAAAAAACAAAATTATTAGTCGCAGAAATTGATGGAATTGGAAAAGATTATCCTTTATCACGTGAGAAATTATCACCTGTACTCGCAATGGTAACTGCAAAATCAACAAGACATGCACTACAAATTTGTGAAGACACATTAAAATTTGGTGGTTTAGGTCACACTGCTGTAATTCACACCGAGGATAGTCAATTACAACAAAAATTCGGTCTAAAAATGAAAGCTTGCCGTGTATTGGTAAATACACCTTCTGCTGTTGGAGGAATTGGAAATATGTATAATGAACTCATTCCTTCTCTTACGTTAGGTTGTGGTTCATATGGTAGAAATTCTATTTCTCATAATGTAAGCGCAGTAGACTTATTAAATATTAAAACAATAGCAAAACGTCGTAATAATATGCAATGGTTTAAACTCCCACCTAAAGTTTATTTTGAAGAAAATTCAGTTATGTATTTGACAGAGATGGATAATGTTGAACGTGCAATGATAGTTTGTGATCCAGGGATGGTTAATATTGGTTATACTGATATAGTTGAACAAGTGTTGAGACGCCGAGAAAACCAACCTCAAATTAAAGTGTTTAACGAAGTTGAACCTAATCCATCAACTCATACAGTCTATAAGGGATTAGAAATGTTTATGAATTTCCAACCTGATACTATTATTGCACTCGGTGGTGGTTCGGCAATGGATGCAGCCAAAGCAATATGGATGTTCTTTGAGCATCCAGAAACTTCATTTTTTGGGGCAAAACAAAAGTTCTTAGATATTCGTAAACGTACTTATAAAATTAGCAAACCTAAAAACGCAAAATTTATATGTATACCAACGACATCAGGAACTGGTTCTGAAGTGACACCTTTTGCAGTAATTACTGATAGCGAGACGCACGTTAAATATCCACTAGCAGATTATGCGTTAACTCCCGATATTGCTATCGTCGATCCACAATTCGTATTAAGTGTACCTAAAGATATTGCCGCAGATACAGGAATGGATGTTTTGACACATGCCATTGAATCTTACGTCTCTGTCATGGCTTCAGATTATACAAGGGGCTTAAGCTTACAAGCAATAAAGTTAACTTTTGACTATCTCAAATCATCAGTTCAAGAAAATGACAAACACTCACGAGAAAAAATGCATAATGCTTCAACAATGGCCGGTATGGCGTTTGCCAATGCTTTTTTAGGAATTTCTCATTCTATCGCACATAAAATTGGTGGTGAATACTGTATTCCCCACGGTAGAACAAATGCTATTTTATTACCACATGTCATTCGTTATAATGCCAAAGATCCACAAAAACATACACTGTTTCCTAAATATGATTTCTTTAGAGCAGATACAGACTATGCTGACATTGCAAAATTTTTAGGACTCAAAGGTAATACAACTGAAGAATTAGTGGAAGCTCTAGCTAATGCGGTGTATGATTTGGGATGTTCAATTGGTATTGACATGAATTTAAAATCGCAAGGCGTAACTGAAGAGCTTCTTCATTCTACTATAGACAGAATGGCTGAATTAGCATTTGAAGATCAATGTACAACTGCTAATCCAAAAGAACCGCTAATTAGTGAGCTTAAAGGCATTATCGAAAGAGCATATGATTATGAAAGATAACTTCAAAAATGTTTAATAAAAAAGTCATAGGCCATCAAATAAAGTGACCTATGACTTTTATCTTCTCTATTTTTCAATTGAATTAAAATAATTCTTTACATCTCTCCAACCACTTACGCGTTCAAATCTATGTTCATTAACATTATGAGAAGCAGTAAACATAATTGATTTCCCTTCAAAAATTTCCAATTGCTTTGGATTATCATCAATAAGATAATCTGCAAGAATAATATTCTTTCTACCACAAAATACAAAATGTTGTGGATCTAAAAAAGGAAAGAATTCTAATAACCATTCATATTTGTCATGAAAAGAGGTTGGTACATCCATCGCTGCTGTGGCTATGTATATGTCGTAATGCTCATTGAGTTGTTTTACAACTTCTTGAGCATGCGGCATTACATCTAAATTTCTAAAGAATCCAGGTTCTTTTAAAATATCCATGACTAACCCCTCATGTTCGGGTATCATATGTTTTAATTTTTTACCGTTTAATGATTCCATTTTGATATTTAAATCCGCTCGTTCATTGACCGCTTTAACAACAGCACCCAATGTATCAGCAAGCACTTCATCCATATCAATGGCGATTCTCTCTCGCGTCATTCGCTTACACTCCCTGTTCTTGATATACGTGTTTAGTATAGCAAAATTTTTTCCTTCTGTTTAATCTATTTAACTGCGATATCACATCTTTTTAAATCAGAAGCTATCAAAGAGTGTTAGTTTAATACTCAAAATGTTTTAAAACTTCAATCATCTTATCATTTTGTTCTGGTAAACCAATAGTAATTCTAACACCGTTAGGGAATAAACGTGTAATACATCCTACGTTTAACAATGCATCATAAAGTGCTTGACTTCTTGAAGTTTTAACAAAGACAAAATTAGCTTGACTTGGTAAAAAATACTGACTTTGAGGAATTTGATAAAATTTATCTCGTTCAAAACTATTTTTTTGTGTCACTTCTTTCAAATACTCTTGATCTTCTAAGGCAGCGATTGCTGCATATTCTGAAATTCTAGTAACATTAAATGGTGGACGAATAATATTCCACTTTTCAATGGCGTCTTCAGAAGCTATAACATATCCTACTCTTAATCCAGCTAATCCAAATGCCTTAGAAAAAGTACGTAATAAAAAGGCATTGTCAAAATCCTCCTGTAACTTTAGCGTATCAGGAAAATCATCAGCAGTAACAAATTCTACATATGCTTCGTCAATTAATACAGGAATATCACTTGGGACACGTTTTAAGAAGTTAAATAATTCATCGTGCGAAAAGTAAGTCCCAGTTGGATTGTTAGGATTGCATAACCAAATTAAAGACGTTTTATTATCAATCTGTTGTAATATACCATCTAAATCAAATCCACCATCTTTGAGAGGCACTTGGATAACATCAGCAGATTCCACAATTGCATTATGATAATATTGTCCGAAAGTAGATTCACTAGTGATAATCTTATCTCCTGGTGATAATACGGCTCTTGATATCATTAGAATGACCTCATCTAAACCCGCACCAAATAAAATACGAGATGCATCAACATTAAGTTGTTGACTTATTGCTTCCCTTAATTTTGGCGATCCAGATTCCGGATAATAATATAATTCATCTAAATGAGATTGAATAGCCGTTTTAACTTTTGGACTTGGACCATATACATTTTCATTTGAAGCAAGTTTATGTAATTCACCTTTAATACCATACTGTTTTTTTAAAGATTCTGGAGAAAGCCCTGGCGTATATGCTGTTAATTGGTCTAATTGTTTCTTCATACATAGATCACACCTTAAATTGACTGAAATTTTAAAAAACTTAGTACTTATTATAAACAAACTCATACCTTAAAATCAATCACACTTCTAAGATTACATTTTAAATTCGCTATATCGGTTGAAATAGTTAAATTATAAATAGCTATTCGATGTTTAAATGGTACATCGAATAGCTATCAAATCAATCTAGAAACGCACAATTTTATTTTATTAATTTTTCTTTTTCTAAGTATTCTCTTGCTACTTTATAAGGATCCTCTTTCTTCACTGTTACCTTATAGTTCATTTCTTGCATTTCTTCATCTGTGATTCTATTCTCCAATTTATTGAGTGGTTTTTTAACTTCAGGATGGTCATTTAAATATTTTTCTTTAAATAGCGGTGCTCCTTGGTATGGAGGAAATACATGTTGATCATCTTTTAATACTACCATGTTATATTGTTTTAATTCAGCATCAGTAGAATATGCGTCTATGAGATTAATATCTCCCTTTTTAACTGCAGTATAACGTAATTTAGGTTCCATAGTTTTAACATTAGAAAGATTAAGATGGTACGTTTTTTTAACAGCTTTGTATCCATCTGGTCTATCATTAAATTCCAATGTAAAACCTGGTTTAAGTTTATCTTCCACCTTGCGTAAATCACCTATTGTTTTAATTTGATGTTTTTCCGCAAAGTCTCGTTTTACAGCTAATGCATACGTATTATTATATTTCATCGGTTTAAGCATTGTCATATGATATTTTTTTTCTAAACTAGACTTTGCTTGTTGATATACGTCTTTCTCTTTTTTAGACTTTAAATCTTCTTTCGTTAATTCACCTAATACGGTACCTGTAAATTCTAAATAACCATCAATTTCATCTGACTTAAGCGCATTAAATAAGAATGATGTTTTACCCATGCCATCTTTGACTTCTACAGTATCATCTGTGTCTTCTTCGATAAGTATTTTATACATATTAGTAATAATTGACGGTTCTGATCCCAGCTTACCTGCGAATGTGATTTTATCACCTTTTTGAGCTGCCATAGGTATAGCAATAGCTATGATAATCACAATTACAATTGTCCCTAAAGAAATGAGCAATTTTTTATATGATAAACGTTCCATGTATCTTAAAATAAAGTCAAAAATAATAGCTAGAAGTGCAGCTGGAATAGCACCTATTAAAATGAGTGCACTATTGTTACGATCTATGCCTAATAATATTAAATCTCCTAGACCACCAGCGCCTATTAAAGCTGCGAGTGTAGCAGTACCAATGATTAATACCATAGCTGTGCGTATTCCTGCCATGATGACAGGCATTGCAATAGGGAGTTCGACTTTGGTCAATCTTCTAAGTGGTTTCATCCCAATACCTTTAGCCGCTTCAATAAGAGAGGAATCGACCTCCTTAATACCTGTGTATGTATTACGTAGAATAGGAAGTAACGCATATACAACTAAGGCGATAATTGCCGGAAGTCTCCCAATTCCGAAAATTGGTATCATCAAACCAAGTAGTGCCAGTGATGGAATTGTTTGTAGAACAGCTGCAATATTCATGACGATTTCTGAAAGTTTTTTTGTTTTAGTAAGCAAAATTGCAAGTGGTACTGCTATAAGAGTTGCAATGAAAAGGGCTATAAAAGAAAGTTGAATGTGTTCAATTATAGTAGAAAATAGCTGTCCTTTTCTATCACTTAATGTCGCAAAGAACTCATTCATGTGTCGCATCCTCCTTATTGAGAGATAAATAAGTAAACACATCTTCTCTATTTAACAAATATCGACGATGTTGTTCTTTATCGTTGACCACAACTGCATCATAATGAGACAAATCTTCATAAATATTATTTAAGTACAACTCAGCATCTACTTCAGGATAATGAATAACGCTTGTGTTGTCATCTACAGGTCGATTAATTCCTAAATCTTTAATCTTCACTTGATTCACAATATTATGCGTTGTATCCAAATGACTACCCATGAATTGCTTTACAAAATCACTTTTAGGTCGCGTTCTAAAACCTTCAGGTGTATCAATTTGTTCAACATGGCCTTCATTAAGTAAACAAATTCTGTCACCTAGTTTCATCGCTTCTTGGATATCATGCGTTACAAAAACTATTGTTTTCTTAATTTGCGTTTGTAAGTCAATTAAATCGTCCTGCAACTTCTCTCTGCTAATTGGGTCAAGAGCACTAAAAGGCTCATCCATGATAATAACGGGAGGATCTGCAGCTAATGCTCGCACTACACCAACCCTTTGTCGTTGTCCACCCGATAGTTCATCAGGTTTTCTATTTTTAAATTGCTCAGGGTTTAAACCTACCATAGTCAATAATTCATCCACACGTAAATTAATATCGTTATCTTTCCACTTTTTCATTTGGGGTACTTGTGCAATGTTTTCTTTGATGGTCATATGAGGAAATAATGCAATTTGTTGTAGTACATATCCAATATCCCAACGCATTTCGTAAACTGGATAATCACTAATTGGTTTATCTTTAAAATATATGTAACCTTCGCTTAAAGGAATTAAACGATTGATCATTTTAAGTGTTGTTGTCTTACCACAACCTGAAGGACCAATTAACACAAAAAATTCTCCTTCTTTAATATTAAAACTTACATTATCTACAGCAATATTATTACCATATCGCTTTGTGACATTTTTAAATTTAATCACTTTTTCACCTTCATTCCCTCTACAAAATAGTAGACCATTTTAATCTATATTCCCTATTAAATCATTTTTAATTGAAAATTAACATTTATTATATTTCAAAAATCCAAACTAACAAAAAGTATTATTAATACTTAATATCTAACTTCATATAATTAAAAAACGACGAAATCAAAAGATAGGAGATTTCGTCGTTTAATCATTTATATACTAGTTTTATAGCTTTGTATGGTTTCGATAAACTTAGGACAATAATGCTTTAATTTATAACTTCCTACACCATCAATAGCAATCATTTCTTGTTTCGATTCAGGTTTACGCTTAGCAAATTCTTCGAGTGTGTAATCAGAAAATATACTTACAGGTGCTATTCCAAGTGTATCACTTAGCTGTTTACGTACATCAACAAGCTCACGATATAACGCTCTATCCACACCTTCAACAGTGTTGATAAATACCTTCTCTTTAGTTTTTTGTTTAAACGGAGTGGTATAAACCTTGGTATGATTATTTAGTAATTGCTTCACGGATGTATCACACATAAGAATTTCATCATTTTCATTTAAATATCCTTTGAAACGTAACTCATCAATTAAGTGTGATAACTCAGATGTTGTGTAATTTTTCATCAATCCATGTGTCGTTACTTCATTATAATGATGGTGTTTTATATAATCTGTCACTTCTCCACGTAAAACTTGTATAATAACACTATAACTTTCCTGTTGCTTCATTCGAGCAATACAGCTAATAATCATTTTAGCTTCACGTGTCATATCATACGTTTTATTTTCCTGTATACAATTACTGCATTGATTGCATTCCTCTAGATTTTCATTGGGTTCAAAATAATGAACAATTGTCGCTTCTAAACACTTTTTCGTTTTGGTATATTGAATCATTTTTGTTAATTTTTCGCCCATTTTATCTTTATAGTCATCATCAGCTTGGGATACAGTAATAAAATACTCATGTAATCCCTTATCTCGTTCACTAAACAAAAGGATGCATTCACTTTTTAAACCATCACGTCCCGCACGTCCAGCTTCCTGATAGTAAGATTCCAAATCTCCAGGCATGTTATAGTGAATGACATAACGTACATTTGATTTATCAATACCCATACCAAATGCATTTGTCGCAATGACAACCTCTACACGATCATACAAGAAATCATTTTGCGCCTCAATTCTCTCTTTATTCGTTAAACCAGCATGATAAATTGTGCTCTTAATTTTTTCACTATTTAGAGCTTCGTGTAATTCTTCAACCTGCTTACGAGTGGAACAATAAATGATTCCTGCCTGCCCTTCATGATTTGCAACATAATCCACAACAAATTTTTGGCGCTGATAAGTGGGATTGACTTTGAAGATTAAATTGCGTCTTTTAGTACTTGTTTTGACAACATCATTTTGTCCAATTGATAACTTAGACATGATATCTTGTTGAACTTCAGCAGTTGCCGTAGCTGTAAGTGCAACAATTGTGAAGTTTTGCGGTAATGTAAAAACTTTTTGTATGACACTTTGGTAACTAGGTCTAAAATCATGTCCCCACTTCGATATACAGTGTGCTTCATCAAAAGCGATAAGGGGTATTTTTATTTTACGTAATAAATTTAGAAAAAATGTATTTTCAAAGCGCTCTGGAGCTACATATA
Source organism: Staphylococcus sp. HMSC068G11 (assembly GCF_001815825.1). NCBI lineage: Bacteria > Bacillati > Bacillota > Bacilli > Caryophanales > Staphylococcaceae > Staphylococcus > Staphylococcus sp. HMSC068G11. Next base: position 207,436 of record NZ_KV822090.1, on the reverse strand, counting down.
AAAACTGAATGGCGCCACGCTTTATTCGCTCTTCAATCTCTTTTTGTTGTTTATGAGTCAAACTACTATTCAAATATGCAGCTTGAATTCCCATTGCTTGTAGTTGATCAACTTGGTCTTTCATCAAAGAAATAAGTGGACTTATAACAATAGTTGTGCCACCCTGCATTAAACCCGGTACTTGATAGCATATCGATTTACCGCCACCGGTAGGTAGTACACCCAGTGTATGCTGATGATTTAATATTTTAGTTATAATTTCTTCTTGTCCTGGTCGAAATGACTTATAACCAAAATAATGCGATAAAGTCTCTTGCATGATTACATTCCCCTTATTGTTCTTTAATTTCTTCAAGCTCACTCCATCTCGTGATGTCTGCTTCATAAGTTGCTTCAAGTTGCTCTTTTTCCTCATTAAGTTCTTTGATTCTTGCATAATTATCACTTGCATTAATCATTTCTTGTTCAAGCTCTTCTAAACGCGTTTCAGTCATTTCTATACGCGTCATAATTGTTTCGTATTCTAACTTCTCTTTATAGGAAAGTCCTGTTTTCTTTTTTGGTTGATGCTTATGTTTATTTTGTTGTTCAGTTTGTTTAGATAACATGGCTTGGCGTTCATGTTCCTTTTTAAAAGATTCATAATCTTCAAATGATCCAATAATTTTTTCGATTTTACCATCATGAATAAACCAATATTCTTGTACCACTTTATTTAAGAAATAACGATCATGACTGACAGTAATGACAGAACCACCAAAATCATCAATGTAATCTTCTAAAATCGTAAGTGTTTCAGTATCTAAATCATTAGTCGGTTCATCTAAAAGGAGTACATTAGGTTTATGAACAAGTAGACGCAATAAATACAGACGCTTTTGTTCTCCACCTGAAAGTTTATAAACTTTTTTACCGTGTGTAGCGCTCGGAAATAAAAATCTTTCTAACAATTGTGTAACTGAAATTGAGGTACCATCTTTTTCTTTAGCCATTTCACTTTCTTCTCTTAGATAGTCAATCACTCTAATATCACGTTCAAGTGTCTCTTCGGTTTGCTTAAAATAAGCTACCTTAACAGTTTGACCGATTTTGAGCTCACCCTCATAGTCCTGATCTTCATTACTTAAAATATTAAGTAATGTTGTTTTCCCCGCTCCATTAGGTCCTACAATACCTATACGTCTACCACTTTGAATAATTTCAGTGACACCTTCAAATAAAACTTTATTATTAATTGATTTTGATAAATTCTTTAACTCATATACTTGTTTACCTAACCTTGAATATGCAAGATTAAGCTCACCCTTATCTTGTGTATGTTGCGTCTTAACATCTGATTCCAGTTGATTAAATCTATTGATACGTGCCTGTTGTTTAGTAGTTCTTGCCTTTGCTCCTGCTCGCATCCATGCTAGCTCTTGTTTATACAATGCTTTTTGTTTTTCTTGTTGCTTTTGTTCTACTAATTCATTTTCTGCACGCATTACTATGTAATCTTCATAATTACCTGGATATGTTTTTAACTTCCCTCTGTCCAGTTCAATAATTCGCGTCGATACTTCATTTAAAAAGTAGCGATCATGTGTTACAAATAAAACTGTATGCGGATATTGCTTAACATAATTAATAAGCCAACGGATGGATTCAAAGTCAAGATGGTTCGTCGGTTCATCTAGCAAAAGTAAATCCGGTTGCTCTATTAGAGTTTTAGCCAATACAACTCTTTTTTGTTGACCACCCGAAAGTTCAACTATTTTCTTAGTTGTATCGTGAATCCCTAGTTTAGATAAAATCGTTTTAATTTCTGCATTATAATCCCATGCATCCTTTTGATCCATTTCTTCTTGTGCTTCCATCATTTTATTAAAATTAGAGTCACTTTGATCTAACGCATAGCGATTAACCGCTTCTTCATATTTTTTTATAATTCTTAATGTAGGGGTATCCGAACTTAAAACGGCTTCGAACACAGTCATATGACCATTGAGGTCTTGTTTTTGAGAGGAATAACGAATGCGATATTGATTAGGGTGGGTAATATCTGCAGTAAAATCTTCGTCTAGACCACCAATGACTTTTAATAGTGTACTTTTACCTGTTCCATTAATACCTACTAATCCAATTCTTTCATGCTCGGATATAGATAGGTTAAGATCATTAAAAATTTCTTTATCTGCATAGGATTTATTTAAATGTTCAATTTTGTATGCTTCCATGCTTATCTTCCTTTTCAAATACTGGAAATTGTCAACTATCGAATTTTCAAAAAAATTTTGTTAAGCTAAATTCAGTTCTATATATTATACACCTTTTTAGATCCAAAAGATATAAGGAGACTTAGATATGTCAGATTTATTCCAAAACGCACCACCCTACATTCAGGCGCTTATAGCCGGAATAATCACGTGGTTACTAACTGCTTTGGGTGCGGCAGCAGTTTTTATATTTAAGAAAGTGAATGATAAAGTCTTAAATTCGATGCAAGGTTTTGCAGCTGGAATCATGATAGCAGCAAGTTTTTGGTCATTATTACAACCCGCAATTGAATCAAGTGAAAATAGCGCTATGCCATGGCTTCCTGCAGCAATAGGTTTTATTCTCGGTGGCGTTTTTATCAGGGTTCTAGATTATATTATTCCCCATATTCACCAAAATGCCCAAGATAAAAACCAACAACAAGAGGGTGTGCCTACCTCTCTTGGAAAAAATGCACTACTTGTGTTAGCTATCACACTTCACAACATACCTGAAGGACTATCTATCGGAGTTGCATTCGGTGGTGTTGTATCTGGTAACAGTCACGCTACATTTTTAGGTCGATTGGTCTAGCAATAGGTATCGGCATACAGAATATTCCTGAAGGTGCAGCACTATCGATGCCAATCCGTGCCGCAGGTGCAACACGTTGGAAAGCATTTAATTATGGACAAGCTTCAGCAATTGTTGAGCCTATTTTCGCTACTATCGGTGCTGCAGCAATTTTAGTGGTAAATCCTATATTGCCTTATGCACTGGCGTTTGCTGCAGGTGCCATGATTTTCGTTGTTGTTGAAGAACTGATACCTGATTCTCAATCAAGTAACAACACTGATTTGGCAACTTTAAGTCTAATGATTGGTTTTACAATTATGATGATTCTAGACGTTGCACTTGGATAATTCATATCATTAAAAAAAGAATCATAATAGATTAATCAACTATATTGTTTTACTTTATATTTAGCCTTGTAACCCAATCATTTATAATCAGCGAACTTCATTGTCCTTAACATTAATCATAATAAAAATTTGAGATTTTGTTTTATAGTTAATAAAACAAATGACTTCAATTAATTCCAATATAAATAAAACATACTTATAAAGTTATATGTTGATATTAATGTTTTTTCTAAAAAAGGTGTGTCATTGAAAGTTTCAAAGTTATTTTATTTGTACAAAAATATATTAAATACAGAAGTCACTCTTAAAGATATTCTAATTTCAAAATGATTAGTAAAGATATTAATATAAAAATAAGAGCCCAGGACATAAAGTTCCAGGATAACTAAATAAAGACAATTTCTATTGAATTAATATAGAAATTGTCTTTTTTATAATTTTTTTGATTATTTTCAGCTCGTTGAGCTGTTACTTTTATTATATTAAGTGTCATCAGCACAAATCCTAGTTCTCTTTTGACTTTATTTCTCCTTCAAACGGACATACAATTGGAACCCAAAATAAGATTCATAAATACAAAAACAAGCTCTACATCAATTTTTCTTTGACTGTAGATGTTTTTTGGTTCTGAAAGCTTTTTATTAATTTGGCCTTTAAAATATTACCAACTATAATTCTTCATTATTTTTTTATTTGTTTTTGAATTGAAGTTAATAAATTGGTGTTTCAGAGGACATTCTGAACAATCATCACATTCATATAATTTAAAGTCTCGTTTAAAACCATATTTATCATGACGATAGTCAAATCTTTTAAATCCTAGTCTTTTATTGTTCAGACAAATAAATTCATCGAATTCAGTCTCGGGAATTGTTTCTACAGTATTATTTACATCTCGTGAAATATCATTTGTTGGGATAAGAACTGAAGTTTCCATTGGTAGAGTATGTTGAGTCTTGTTATAATCTTGATACATAAGGCATCTCGTTAATTTAGTTTATTGGATTTATTAAATTATACGAAAGGGCCTTATTTTTTAGTATTTCAATGAAAAATTACATATAAATACAAAGTATTATAAATAAAGAAGCCAGTAAAATGAATTTATAAAAACTCATTTACTGGCTATTTTGCTAGGAATTATGTCCCAGCTTCTTAACAATTTCAACTCACTGAAAAAACTATTTTTTTTCGTTCCCTTTTGGACCTGATTTATATTCATATTTACCAGGATTTACTTTTTTAAAGTCAGGATTTTTGTAGAATCTGAACAAGTCACCATTTAACACGCTGTCACTCATTTCAAGATCTTTCTCAACTTGTTTTTTATTTTTATCGAAGTCTTTAGGTTTTTCAGTAAGCAATTCATTATCTTTATTTGAGTAAATTTTACCATTCACATACTTATAATCTTCAGTGATAAAATCACCGTTTCTAAACGGTACTACGTTATTGTGTTGTTTAGAGAACATGTCAGAGCCAAACATTAGGTAATTCTTGCTATCAATACCAACAAGATGCAGTAATGTAGGCATTACATCCATTTGTCCAGCATACTCTTTATTTACGCCCCCTGATTTACCTGGAACTTTTAACCAGAAACCAGTGCGGTTTAAATCTGTAAATTTAGCTGGTGTAATCTTCTCACCTAATAATTTTTCCATAGCATTATTATGATTTTCTGAAATACCATAATGGTCTCCATAAATCATAATGACTGAATTATCATATAGACCTTTTTTCTTAAGATCAGTAATATATTCCTCTAAAGCTTGGTCGAGATAGTGTGCCGTTTGTATATAACCGTCTACTGTTGAGTCACCAGTATTAGGTTTATCAATAGAAGCATCCTCTTCATCTAATGTGAAAGGATAGTGGTTAGTTAAAGTAATTAAGTGTGAATAAAACGGCTTTTTCATTTTAGATTGATAATCTGCTGATGCTTTAAAGAATGGTTTATCTTTTAAACCAAGATTAACAATATTGTCGTCAGACATGTCATAGTAAGTGGCATCATAGAAATTATCAATACCGAAATGTTTATAAACTTGATCTCGATTCCAAAATGTTTTGTAGTCACCATGCATTACATTAGATGTATAACCTTGCTTTTGATCTAGTATAGCAGGTAATGATTGATACGTATTATCTCCCTTCAGTGAATAGGCAGATCCTTGCGGCAAGCCATATAAACTGTTGTCCATTGTAAACTCTGAGTCAGATGTTTTACCTTGCCCTGTTTGATGGAAAAAGTTTGGGAAATACGTAAAATCTTGGTTACCACTAGATAATTTATTTAAAAACGGTGTAACCTCTTTACCATTTACCTTTTTATTGATTAAGAAAGTCTGGAAACTTTCAAGGTGAATTTTAATTATATTTTTCTTTTTCGCTGCACCGTAATATTCAGGATTTGGTTCAGTACGTTTCTGCTTAGTGTAATTCAGCACTTTAGTTAAGTCGTCTTCAGAAGCTAGTGCTTTTTGCTGATTATTTTCGATTGTTTTTACACCATCATAAACAGTGAAGTTATATGGTCCTAAGTATTTCACAAGATATTTATGATCAAAAGTTCTTGTTAATAATTCGGGACGGTCTGTTTCTGCAAACGCTAAATTTAAGAAAAATAATGCTACTGACGTAGCCATTACAACGGGTACAAATTTTTTACTGAATGCTCTATAATCTAACCATTTACGTTTAAATATTAAAATGGCAAGGTAGATAATAGTGTCAATGAAATAGACAAAGTCATACCATTTGAAAGAAGCACTTACTGCACCACCCATTGATTCAACGTTGCCTGCCTGGTTTAGTGTACTAAAAGTTAAGAAATCTGAGAAAAATCTGAAGTACACAACGTTTGCATAAAGTAGAAACGTAAGTAAAAATCCTCCAATAAAGATGAACCAAAATGCCTTCTTCCCTTTAAAAAATAGGAAAACACTTAGTACAAGTGCAATCAAACTATAGGGATTCATAAGCAATATTAAGTTTTGTACTAAACCCTTGACACCTAAAGAAAAGTCAACATAATATGAAAAATATGTCTTCAAAGTAATGGTGAATACCGTTAATAAGAAGAACGCAAAAATTCCTATTTTCTTCTTGGGTAAACTCATGTTTGTTTCCTCCGTTTTTAGTAATGAATCATTCTTACGTTAAATGATTTACTTTACCTTCAGTTAATTCAAATTATAACTATCTGTTTAAATTACTTTATATTCATTTGATCAAATCGATTATTTCTATATATAAATTTAAAAATTTGATATAAATCATAAATGCGAATACGTCATCGTTTAGACTATGTAGTTGTTAACTTTTTATTAAGATTTTTAAATCTTTGTAATCTTATTGTAATAAAAATACATAGTTCAATTTATAAATATATAGTATTATGCCTTAAATATCAAGTAAAAGCACGCTATACAGGTAAATTGTCAACATAAAAGTGTTATTAAAATTTTAAATAAATGAGCTCTTTTGCATAGATAATGATTCATTATAAACTCAGTATTTCTTATGTTCATCAGTCTCTAGGACGATTCAATTTAAGTTACAAATCTGATGTACGTGCACAAGACTACTTCTTTTTTATTTATGGGAAAACAATTCCATAGTTATACGTCACTTTAACATTTCTAATTGCATACGATGTTCAATACCATGGAACAATTGATTTAACCAATTGCTATACTTTATTAAGTTTTTTTCTGCAGTTTCGATATCTATAAATTGAAATTTCAATTTTGAGCCTTGTGGTTTTTGTGCTAATTTTGTTAGATGATAGCTTGCGATTGTACCTATTTGAGGATAACTTCCTAATGTATAATGATCGTTTAATAATACAATCGGTGTGCCATCTCTCTTAACTTGAATGGTTCCTCTTTTTACTGATTGATGAGCAGGCATATCATCATAGTATGCTTTGATTTGGGGTCCATCAAGCACCATACCTACTCTATTTGTTTTACTGGACACACTATATTCAGCCATTGCAAAACGACGCGTCGCCTCTTTTTTAAAATCTTCCGTTCCCTTATTTCTAATCACATGAAAAACATCCGAAACATAATTAAAAGACAATGCGTAACCATCAATTCCCCAATCAGTTGTACGTTTGTCAGATAAGTTTTCAAATAGCTTAAGATGTCGTTGAGAATAATGGTGTTTTAATTCTATTTCATCACCTTTCTTAAGCTTTCTGCCCTCAAAACCACCAATCTCCACATTAAAATCTGTAGATGCTGAATGAAGCCATTTTTCTAGTTTAAAACCGCCACCAACTGCTAGATAAACGCGTGATGTACGACTGGTTTCATTAAATTTCAATGTCTCACCTTCATTGATGAGATATAATTTATTAGGATAAATTTTCATATGTTCAGTTTCAGCTTTAAAATTTCCACCTGTTAAAGCTATTAGTGCCGGCTCAGTGAAGCGAATTGTTGCCATTTTTTGAGTCATTTCAAGTGTTGCTTCATTCTTGTCATTTGCAACCAGACGGTTGGCTATTTCATGTGCTAATTCATCTAGTGCACCACTAGGGATGACACCTTCATGTTCATATCCCTTTCTGCCAAAATCTTGAAAGTTACTAAATAGACCACTATTTTCAATTATGATTGACATGTTTTATAATCTCCTAGTTCTATTTCATTGATATCTTTAGACTCAAATGTGACATTGTCTCCTAGCTTTAATAATGTAAAGTTTTGTTGCTCAGGAAAGAAAAGTTGAACTGGTGTATATCCTATAACTAACCAATCATTATATGTATCAGTAGTAACTATTCCACATTTTTTCCCTTCAATAATAACTGATCCACTAGGGATGAATTTTTTCTTTTTACTTGTGTGGTTCACATGTAATTTTTTATTCATTCCGGTAAGATACGGAAATCCTGGTGAATACCCCATCATTGATACAAAATATTTTTCTTGAGTGTGTAGTTTTACAAAATCCTCTAATTTGAGTTTAAGATGCTTTAACAAATGTTGTAAATCAGGACCAAATTCTCCGCCATATATAACTGGAATATTAACAGATTGTTGTTTTTGAATATATCTCGCTTGAAGTTGTTGCCGATGATGTCTAATTTCTAATTTTATAGAATCAATTAAAGCTTTCATATATAAAAATGGTGACTGAATATGGTGATGTTTAATCATATCTCTTGCGTCATAGCAAATCATTAGGTCAGATTCTGTAGCTACAATTTCAGTAATAAATGGATATGATTTATCAATTAAATATGCTCTCAATGAAAGTAAATCTTCTGTCAGTCTTTGAGATACATTTTTCTCTATTGAAACAACAATGGCTTGGTCGCCTTGACTATATATTTTCATAATATCACCTCGTCAAAATTAATGATGATAAAACACATTCATCAATTTAATAATATGTGGCATTATAGATTGCATAAGCAAATAAACCAACACAAACGCACAAAATGTAGTTATAGTAGCTATTAACTTAGCAATAAGCACTTGATTGTTTTTAATGGCTTGGTTTGACATCTTTTTACCTAATACAGTAAGAAGTATTAATATAGCTAACCATAATAATGTCATAGGCTACCTCATTATTTTTTATCATTAAAATTCTTTTTCATAAATATATTATACATATACTTTAACACCGACAACCTCTCTTAAGCTATTGATTAAATAGACGTTGATTTGACTCGATTTGATTTTTTCTTTAAATTCTTCGATATAAAAATCTTTTTCTATAACTTCCCCTTGATCAATAAGAGATTGTCTCATACAGCCGGGGAGCATGTCTTCTTTATATGTTGGTGTATACAATTTATCTCTTTCTTGTATCATTACGTTGCCAATGTCAAACTCTAAAATTTTACCTTCTTCATCATAGATCAGTATTAAATCTGTGAAATGATTATGTGTTAAATAATCACGTTCTGTTGTTTTATTAGTTATGATTACTTTATCAATATTCTTTTTTTGTTGAACTAGTCGTGCGGTAAAAAAAGGTTTATCGGGTATCGGAAATAACTCATAGTTGAGTTCCCCTTCTTTGTTTAACGTCACCTTCAAACGATATACGCCTTTTGAATGCAAGGTTTTTATATTATGAATAAACTGCTTCCATAATAGATGATCAAATTGAAATCCTAGATGCTCACTAGAAGTTGAAATACGTTGATAATGGTATTCAAGCCGAGGAATGAATCCCCTATCCAATTTCATTGTTTCAAATAAATGCATATTATAACCGCTCCAAAATTTTAGTTTTATCGTGAAATTCTTGAACTTCATTTTCAGGTATTGAATCAATTGTTATACCAGCACCCACCCCATAAACCGCTTCTTCATGATTATACTCAATTGTCCGTATAGGTATATTAAATATCATCCTTTGGTTTGGAAGTAATAAGCCAATTGTTCCACAATAAATGGATCTTGGCATGTCCTCCAACTGAGCTATATATTGCATTGTATTTATTTTTGGTGCACCTGTAATAGAACCACAAGGAAAGAGCGCTCGCATCATATCTATTAATTGAATGTCATCTTGTAATTGGCCACAAACTGTACTGGTCATTTGGAAAACTGTGTCATATTTCTCAATCGAAAACAGTTCAGGTACATCTATAGTTCCACTTTGAGCAATTCTTGTAATATCGTTACGTAATAAGTCTACAATCATCACATTCTCTGCCATATCTTTAGAGGAAGTTTTTAAATTATTATAATATAGCTGATCTTCTTTAACATTTTTCCCTCTAGGCATGGTTCCTTTCATCGGCTTGCTAACAATCATATTTGATTTACCTTTATAGTCACCTTTTTGAAAGAAAAGTTCAGGCGATATTGATGCTACTTTTATATCAGGTGTGTCCATTAAAACGGTATAATTACCATTTTGTGACATAGTAAGTTGATGATATAAGTGACTTATAGGACAGAAAATTTCTGCTTTTAAGCGCGTTGTGTAATTCACCTGATACGTTGCCCCTTCGATGATGGCTTTATGAATCGATTTGACCTTGTTAATCATCGCTTTATCACTTTCACAAAAATAAAATCCTTCAGTTTTTATATGATTTTTAGTAGACATTACTTTTTTTATATTTTTTATCGAATTGACCGATTTAAATGAATAAGCTGCAGCAAAAATATGGGATTGTTCCACGTTATTGACCACCATTTCCTTATTAAAAAAAGGTGCTGCTTCATAAGTAACATAAAGTGCAACATAACTTCCGTTACGTTGTTCTTGTTCTGCAAAGTGAATGACATCCCCTACTTCATCAAGACGATATGCAATTTTAGAATCTTGAACGTTATCCATTTCTAATTGATAGTCTTCATAGTCCTTTTCATTCTCATAATAGCGATACTTAAATTCAATGTGCATATTTAACCCCTACCTCGGTTAAGAATAAATTTAATTGTTCGTGACCATATTCACTTAGTATTGATTCGGGATGATACTGTAAACCATAAATAGGATACTTACGATGTGCAACAGCCATAATAACATTCTCGTTGTTCAGCGCTGTGACTTTTAATGCGCTAGATATTGTAGAAGGGTCAGCCATAAGTGAATGGTATCGCATTACGTTAAAATACGATGGTAGACCTTTAAAAATACCCTCATTGCTATGGCTTATCTTGGTAATATGTCCATGAACAGGTTTATCATTATGGATAATGTTTCCTCCAAAATATTCAATGATTAATTGAAAACCTAAACAGACACCCAAAATGGGAACGTGACGGTGAAATATTTCTAATACTGATGATAGTATTGGATAATCACTTGGTTTCCCAGGTCCAGGTGAAATGACAATCGCTCTCGGATTCAATTCATCGAGATGCTGTATCATCAAATCATTTACAGAAATGATTTTCACTTCTTCAGTAGTTTGTACATTAATATAATCTATTAAGTTATATGTAAAAGAATCTTGATTATCTATCATTAAAATCATATTCATACCTCAATTATCGATAAAGATTGTTAATTATTATAGTTCTTACCCTCTATTATCACAGAACATGACTTGATTTTATATAGCATTTCGTTTATTCTATGTTCCGTACAAAATAATAACAGAGGTTCCTAGCCGAAACCCTCTATAAAAAACTAGACATGAAAATTTCAACAATGAATTTCTTCATATTATAACGTTAAGACTATATATGTCTTTAATATTTCTGTCTATCTTTTTTATAGAGATAGACTTTTTTTATGCAAAATTATCAAAATGATGAGGAGTCATATCAATGTCGCAAAATGACTTAAATAAAGAAAAAGCACTTGTCGTATTTAGTGGTGGTCAAGATAGTACGACATGTTTATTTTACGCTAAAAAACATTTTAAAGAAGTTGAACTCGTTACATTTAATTATGGACAACGACATGATACAGAAATTGAAGTTGCAAAAAAAATTGCAAAAGAGCAAAACTTGAAACATCATATTTTAGACATGTCATTACTATCTCAACTTACTCCCAATGCACTTACTCAACATGATTTAAAAATTGAAGATAATGATGATGGTATTCCTAATACTTTCGTACCAGCTAGAAATCTATTGTTTTTATCTTTTGCTGGCGCGTTGGCCTATCAAATTCATGCTAAACATATTATTACTGGTGTTTGTGAAACAGATTTTTCAGGTTATCCAGATTGTAGAGATAGCTTTATCAAATCTATGAATGTAACTTTAAGTCTTTCAATGGATAAAGACTTTGTCATTCATACGCCATTAATGTGGTTAGACAAAGCACAGACATGGGCACTGAGCGATAAGCTAGGTGTGTTAGATTATATTCGCCACAACACATTAACATGTTATAACGGTATCATTGGTGATGGCTGTGGTGAATGTCCAGCATGTCACTTAAGAGCTAGAGGTTTAAAACATTATCTTGAACATAAAGGAGAAGAATAAGAAAATGCAACAAATTTATCCAAGTGTCACTCACCCATATCAATTCGAACTTAACAAAGATTTTAACTTTTCTGCTGCACATTATATTCCCTTTGAAGAAGCAGGAAAATGTATTCGTACACATGGTCATACATATTACGTCAACTTAACAATTGCTGGTAATACACTAGATAAATGTGGATTTTTAGTTAATTTTAGAGATTTAAAAAAGCTAGTTCACGAACAATTTGACCATTATTTGCTTAATGACTTGCCTGCTTTTAAGGATAAAAGTCCCTCAACAGAAATTGTCGCACAAACGATTTACCACATTGTTCAAAAAGAGTTAGATCAAAGAGAGAATCAACCGAAATGTGTTCAAGTTTATCTTAGAGAAACACCTTCAAGTTACGTAGTTTATAGACCAAAGGAAGATCAAGTGTAAATGGCTAAAATACCCGTTTTAGAAATTTTCGGACCAACAATTCAAGGTGAAGGTCGTGTAATAGGAAGAAAAACAATGTTTGTGCGAACAGCTGGTTGTGATTATAGATGTAGCTGGTGTGATTCTGCATTTACTTGGGACGGTAGTGCTAAAGAAGATATCAAATTAATGACTGCTGAAGAAATTTATGAAGCGTTACTTGAAATAGGTGGTCATCGATTTAATCACGTGACTATATCTGGAGGTAACCCTGCTTTAATCAAAGGTATACAGGAATTAGTAGATTTATTTGAAGAGAAACATATTTATACAGCTTTAGAGACACAAGGTAGTCGTTTCCAATCATGGATGACACAAATTGACGATTTAACGATTAGTCCAAAACCCCCTAGTTCGGGAATGAAAACTAATCTAGAAGTATTAGATTCTGTTATAAATCAATGTACATTTCATTCACTTAATTTGAAAGTGGTGATTTTTGACGATGCAGACTATGATTTTGCAAAATTAATTCATCATCGTTATCCTAACATCCCATTCTATCTACAAGTAGGCAATCCTTATCTTGATGATAACGTTGACCAACATACAGATAAATTACTTGAAAGATATGAGAAATTAGTGGATCGTGTAATGCAAAGTAGTGATATGAATCATGTCTATGTACTACCACAATTACATACATTATTATGGAGTAATAAAAAAGGCGTCTAATATTGAAAATACGTTAAATATTTCTGAGTGTTATGAAATGATTAAGTTAATGTTAATTGGTATAATGAAGAGATGAAGAATTACGAATAGGAGTTCAACATGATTATATATATATTAATTAACATCGCCATCGTCTTGCTAATTCTTGGCATCGATTTATACCGACATCGTTTCAGACAGCTTAAGTTTAGCTCCATATTATTATCTATTTTAATCAATAGCGTGATTGATATTTTTGCGATTAATCAATTCAATTTTATTACGATGTTTACCGTCACACTCTTTATGATATGGACACTTTTACAAATATATTTAAATTTCAAGCTATATCCTTTTGTAATTTCTGACCAAAAGTTTATTGCTATAATACTAGCTATTGTTATAAGCTTATTGCAATTTATTACTGATAAATCGAGCACACAATCGGTGTATATGTCCATCCCATATTTATCACCCACGATATTTATAATAGGCGCGATTTTACTTTTTGTAGGTACTTTCAAAATAGACGAAGTTGAACGTCTTTCACTATTTCGTAAAATTAAAAGACCAATGACAACAGGTACAATTATTATTATCCTATCTCTCATATCAACGATGATTTTAACGCCCTTTTGGTATGTCTTTTTAATTATTTATAGCTTACTCATTGGTTTTATATTATGGCAAGGTATTTTCTTCATAAAAGATAAAAAATAATTATCCTTACATTGATTTATAAGATAGCACTATGAAATTACTTTTCGTTGAAAAGTAATTTCATAGTGCTTTTTTATTTGTAGACAATATAATGTGAAACATCTTTTGAGCTTAGGTCATAAGTGATTGGGTTAGGCATATTTTTTAGACAATCTAATACAGAATTGAGAATATCTTTATAGCAAATTCTAATTTAATGACTTGATTCAATAAGAAAATATCACTGAGAAATTTCACTTGTCATATAAGTTGTGTCGAACTCATATTAGGATAAAGAATTCAAAATGAATACCTCGTCCTCCAACTGTTAATTCATATTAATTTTCAATATTGACACCTTTTCTTCATTTTATCTCTTTTATTTATTTCATTTTTTATTTATCAAGCCTATTACATTCTAATAAAACTCTTTCATTTTTATAATTATAAATAAAAATCATTTTGATTTAATTCTTTTTTAAATGTAGTTAAGAAACAGTTAATGGTTATGTTCACGTATTCCGATTAAACTATTCTTAAATAAAAACAGAAAAGAGGAATACATTATGAATACAAAATATTTATTAGCAGTCGGAGCAATTGTTACATCACTTACGTTAGGCGCATGTGGAAATTCTAACTCAGAAAGTGATCACGCTAATCACAAAGATAAACAACAAGAAGAAAGTAATGTAAAAACAGACACAACGAAAAAATTATCTGGTAATTTTGAATCTAAAAACGGAGAAAAAGTAGAAGGTAAAGCTAAAATTGAAAATGGCAAACTTATGTTAGAGAATTACAAATCTTCAAAAGGTCCAGACCTGTATGTTTACCTAACTAAAAACGGAGATATTAAATCCGGTAAAAAGATTTCAACAGTAGACTACAATAAATCCAAACAAACTTTTGATTTAAAAAATGTAGATTTAGAAAAATACAATGAAGTAACAATTTATTGCGAAAAAGCACATGTCATTTTTGGTGGCGCTAAATTAAAATAATTTAGCTATTAAATGTAGACGTTTTTAACTATAGAAAGAGAGTGTTAATCATGAAGAAAATAAGTTTATTTATAATATTTTTAATTCGTGTAATTTCAGGCATTGTTATTTTCAGACAAGGATGGGAGAAATTTACAGGTGATTTTACATTAAACGGGCTAGTTCCGGTAATTAGAGATAACACAGATTCTCCACAATGGTATAAATGGTTTTTTGAACATATTGTTGCACACACAACAGGATTATTTAATATAATCGTGCCTTTAGGGGAAATGGCAATTGGTTTAGGTTTAATTTTAGGTATATTTGCATACGCCGCAAGTTTCTTTGGAGCCTTCGTTATGATAAATTATATTTTAGCAGATATGATTTTTACGTACCCTCTACAATTAGCTTTCTTTATTATTTTACTCATGAGTCACTCTTTATTGGCTAAGGTATCACTTAAAGAAATCATCGCTTATTTTAGAGACCGTAATAACAGAGGTGAAGATAAGCATGACCCACTTACTAATCGTGGATGATGAAAAAGATATTGTAGACATTTGTCAAACGTATTTCGAATATGAAGGATATCAAGTTACGACAACAACATGTGGTAAAGAAGCACTAAAATTATTATCTTCAGATATTGATATTATGATTTTAGATATTATGATGCCTGAAGTTAACGGATACGATATTGTCAAAAAAATGAAAGATATGCAACTTGATATACCTTTCATATATCTAACAGCAAAAACTCAAGAACATGACACGATATACGCACTGACATTAGGTGCTGATGACTATATTAAAAAACCCTTTAGCCCAAGAGAACTAGTATTACGTACTAATAACCTTCTTGCCAGAATGAGTAAGTCAAATCATTCTAATAAAATTGAACAATTAGAATTTGATGGTTTAGTTTTAAAAAATTTAAGCAAGACGCTTACCATTAACAACATAGAGATACCTATGCGCATTAAAGAATTTGAATTGCTTTGGTATCTTGCTTCTAGAGAAGGTGAAGTTATTTCTAAATCCGAACTTCTAGAAAAAGTATGGGGGTATGACTACTACGAAGATGCTAACACTGTCAATGTCCACATACATAGAATTCGCGAGAAATTAGAAAAACATGATTTTTTACCCTACACTATTACAACTGTATGGGGACTTGGTTATAAGTTTGAAAGGAGCCGATAACTATTTTTTCAATAAGAAGTCAAATCATTATCGGTGTCATTTCAAGCGTTATTTTAACAACAATTATACTGGTTATTGCATATAAGCTCATGTGGTTTAATGGTCACATGACACTCACTTTAGCCATCACTACTATGATAACAAGCTGTTTAACACTTTCGATTTGTAGTATTTTTATTAATCCTTTAATTCAGAAGATTAAGCAATTCAACATTAAGACTAAGCAATTTATAAATCACGAAAAATTCATCGATGATGAAACATTCCAGTCTCCTAGAGAAATTAAAGAGTTGAATGATTCATTTAATAAAATGGCATATGAAATTAATAATCAAATGAATATGATAAAAAACGAGCAACAAGAAAAAACTGAAATTATACAAAACCTTGCACATGATTTAAAAACACCTTTAGCTGGTATTCGATCATATTCTGAAGGTCTACGAGATGGTGTCATTAGTAATCCTCAAGAAGTTCATGAAGCATATGAAACATTAATCAAACAAGCAAATCGTTTATCAATTTTATTTGATGACATTACACATGTGATTAATTTAAATACTGGACGTTCTTATCCTTTGGAATTAATACAGCTCGATCAATTACTTGTTAATATATTACAACCATACGAACAACACATAAAACAAGAAAATCGTACGCTTGAAGTTAATTTCTGCACAGATATTGATGCATTCTACCAGTATCGACCTCCAATCGAACGTATTTTGACTAATTTACTAGATAATGCATTAAAATTTTCTAATTCTGGTAGCCGTATTGATATTATTATTTCTGAGTGTAAAGAAAACGACGCCATTAGTATTGCAATAAAAGATGAGGGGATAGGTATCGTTCCAGAACTTCAATCACGTATCTTTGAAAGAACGTTTAGAGTTGAAGACTCTCGAAATACTAAGACTGGTGGTTCGGGGTTAGGGTTATACATTGCAAATGAGTTAGCACAACAAATTGACGCCTCTATCACAGTCCAAAGTGATTTAGACATTGGAACCACGATGACACTTACCTTAAAAAAATTTCAATTTAAAAAGTAATTTGTACTGTATAAAAAACCGAATGTAGCTGGAATGAGTTTGAACATTCTAGCTACATTCGGTTTTCATTAATGTACACGCTCTTTAAAGCCTTCTTCTTGAGAATAATTTGATGCATACGTATCACTATATGTTTTAACTTTATAAAAAGAACTTAATTTATATAAATCATTACTACGCTTGTTATTTCTATTTTTATTCAGGTTTAAAGCATTATATCTCATGTCGAGATTCTCAGTCTGAATATTAGAATTTTCAACAATATACTTCGGTCTATGTTTAACTTCATAATAAATACGACCGATATATTCTCCTACTACGCCAATAGACATTAATTGAATACCACCCAACAATAATATAGCAGCAATCGTAGTAAAATAACCAGGTATATTTATACCATTAATCAAAATGTTTATTAACAAATAAATTATATATAAAATACTGATAGAAAACGTGAACATACCTAGGTATATCATCATGCGTAAAGGCTTATTGTTAAAAGAAATGAGTCCATCTATACCATAGTTGAGTAACTTTCTAAAAGTCCACTTAGATTCTCCATCTTCTCGGGTCACATTTTCATATTGAAATACTTTTGTTTCATAACCTATCCATTCAAATAGACCTTTAGAGAAACGATTATATTCATCAAGGGTTGTTAAAGCTTGAACTGCACGTCGACTGAGTAATCTAAAATCACCAACGCCGTCTTCAAATTGGATATCCTCTACAAATGCATTAATTAACTTATAATAACATCGAGACAACGTTTTACGTACAAAATTCTCTCCCTGACGATTCCTCTTAGCAACCACTTGATCGTAACCTTCAATGTAACCCTCTATCATTTGTGGAATATATTCAGGCGGATGTTGTAAATCTCCATCAATCATAATCACCGCGTCGTGCATTGTGCTATGCTCATAGCCAGCAATCATTGCAGCTTCTTTGCCAAAGTTTCGACTGAACGAAAGATATTTAACATGGTTATCATACGCAACAATATTCTTGATATGATGTATTGTTGTATCTATACTACCATCGTTAATAAAGAGTAAATCGTATTCATAGTTTTTGATTAAACTATCTTTCTTCATTATTTCAGTTAATTTGTCATAAGTTTTCAAAACGACTTCGCCTTCATTATAGCAAGGGACGATGACTCTGATTTTCATTAAATGACATCCTTTTCTCTGAACTATTTGCTATCATTTTATCAATTTCCTTGTCATACATTCTAGTTAAATACTGTGTATTTACATAATCTTAAATTAAGCTTAATAGTTTTAAACATTATCATTTATGAGGAACACATTAACTTTTAGTAAAAAGTATTTAATTATCTTTTAAAAGTTAACGCTAACTGGTTAATTATATTTATTTCAAATCTCCAATACTGACATCATCAGGATCTTTTCCTTGTCTAGCATTTTTATTTAAACTATCTATTTCTGCAACATCTGTTAACTCAAAATTAAAATCAAAAATATCAAAATTTTCTTTAATACGTTGAGGTGTTTGTGATTTAGGAATGATAATACGATTATGTGCGAGATGCCAACGTAAGACAATTTGTGCAGGTGTTTTATCATAACGATGAGCAATATCTGTAATAACAGGATCATCAAGCAATCCTTTATTACGCATTAAAGGCATCCAAGCTGTTACTTTAATATCATGTTCATCACAAAAGTCTTGTACATCTTGTTGGTTAAAGTACGGATGCAACTCAATTTGATTCACCTGTGGTGTAATTTTAGTTTCTCTCATTAACTTTTCTAAATGATGTATCTTAAAGTTACATACACCAATGGCTTTTATTTTACCTTCTTCATATAAATGTTCTAAGGCTTTATATGATTCAATATACAATTGATCATTTTCGCAAGGCCAATGAATTAAAAATAAATCTAAATAGTCTAACCCTAAATTGTCCAATGATTTATTAAAGTACTCTATTGTTTGGTCATAACCTTGATAATCATTCCAAAGTTTAGATGTTATGAATAGCTCGTCCCTCTCAATATTTGATTGTTTTAATGCACTACCTAACGCTTTTTCATTTCCATAAAAGTAAGCCGTATCAAATGCGCGATATCCTGCATCTAAAGCTGTACGAACAACCTCTTCCATCTGGTCATCCGCTATCTTATAAACTCCTAACCCAACTGCAGGCATTGGATAACCGTTATTTAAAATTTGAACATCATTTGTCATAGTACATTAACTCTCCTTATTTACATAAATATTATTCGCTTATTATCATTTTAATACCTTTTTTATTTACTGATAAAACAAATTTGATCTATTCATTTTGTTATTTTAATACAATGCAATTTATTGCTCCTTAAATGATGAGTATCTTCGTTACCCTCTACATTTTAATTATCCTTTTTCAAAACAAAAAGTGGGATAGAACTCACTTGGCATTCTATCCCACAACTTATCTTTTTAAGTATTAATCACGTTCGTCATCTTCTTGTTCTTCATCAACAGAAGGGCGTCCACTATTAAATTCATAATTCAAATTGACCCAAATAATTTGATGATTGTCGATTTCTGTAATCGTCCAACGATCATATTCAGTATCAACGAAGTCATCTTTTTGCAAATTAGTATTTTGTGATTGTAACCAACCACCAATAGTATCAATATCCTCAGAATCTTCAAACTCTATGTCAAATTTTTCATTTAAATCATCAAGTAAAACACGACCATTAATTTGATAAGTATGATCATCAAGTTTAACTATATCGTTAACTTCATCATCATCAAATTC
Source organism: Staphylococcus sp. HMSC068G11 (assembly GCF_001815825.1). Classification (NCBI taxonomy): domain Bacteria; kingdom Bacillati; phylum Bacillota; class Bacilli; order Caryophanales; family Staphylococcaceae; genus Staphylococcus; species Staphylococcus sp. HMSC068G11. The sequence goes on along the minus strand of NZ_KV822090.1, from coordinate 187,503 downwards.
GTCTCTGATTTCACCAACAATTTCTTCTAAAATATCTTCCATTGTTAAAATACCTGCTGTCCCACCATATTCATCTATAATCAAACTAATATGTACATGCTCTCTTTGCATTCTTACAAGAGCATCACTTATTCTAGTTGTTTCTGAAATCATGGGTAGTTCATGAATATAATTGGCGATTTTAATCGGTTTACCTGACGCATATTCTGTTAAAAACTCTTTGACATTTATAAATCCTTTTACATGGTCTTTATCACCATCTTCAGTGATTGGATATCTTGTAAACTGATGTTCTTTGATAGTATCTAATAATTCATCTACGTTAAATGGTTCGTTGAGCGTAACCATTTGTGTACGTGGCACCATAATATCTTTTGCATGACGTTCATCAAATGAAAAAATATTTTGCATATACGCAAGCTCTGTTTGGTTAATCTCTCCACCATTATAACTATTGTTTATAATAATTTTTATTTCTTCTTCTGACATTGCATCAGTTTGAGCATCTGGATCAAATCCAAACATTCTGACAATCACACGAGAAGAACCATTCATTAACCATATAAGTGGTTTCATAAAATTACCAAAATAAAATAGTGGTCTTGAATATAAAAGTGCAAGTTGTTCTGTATGTTGAATAGCAAATGATTTAGGTGCCAATTCGCCTAATACAACATGTAAATATGTCACAACAATGAATGAAACAACAAATGAAATCGTCGTTGTTAAAGGACTCGGTAAATGTAATAACTCGAATAGTGGGTGCATCATCTTTTCAAATGTTGGTTCACCTAACCAACCTAAGCCTAAAGACGTTACTGTGATACCTAATTGACAGGCAGATAAGTAATAGTCAAGATTGTCTATCATCTTTTTGACAATTTTTGCACTCTTATTACCCTCATCTACTAATTGTTCAATACGCGTTGATCTCACTTTTACTAATGCAAATTCTGACCCAACGAATACTGTTGTTAATGCAATCAAAAGAAAAAATATAACTAAACTAATTATGGTCGAAGTTTCCAATTAATTCCCTATTTCTAGGGATTCACCTCCATATATATTGTGTCACGCTTAGGTAACACGTATTTAAATCATCATGAATCAATAAGTGACAACTACATGCTAAGACCTTCCCATCGTGACACTCCCCGTAAAAAATGTGATTGGCTTCATTCTATCATAAATCTTTTGTTATATGTTAAACATATGCCAATGCTATATTGTAGACAAAATAATTTTTTTGTTCAACTAATGATAAATCATTTGAAAGCATGATATTTTCCATTTTTAATCGTCGTTTCAACATTACATGCATCATCTATGATAACAATATCTGCATCTTTCCCGATTTTAATACTACCTTTTACGTCATCTATGCCTAATGTCACCGCTTGATTTAAACTTGTTACTCTCCATAAATGCTCAATCGTGTCACCTGTAAATTGTATTAAGTTTTTAAGTCCTTCGTTCATTTTGAGTATACTTCCAGCTAAAGCCCCAGAAGACAGACGTGCTTCACTTCCCTTTACAATCACATCCTGACCACCTAAATCATAATGTCCTTCTGGCATTCCTTTAGCTCTCATCGCATCTGTAATTAAATAACAGCTTTGATTCCCTTTAAGTCTATATGCAAGTGCGATGGATGCTGGATGTGAATGAATACCGTCCACAATCATTTCAGTATGCAATCCTTGATTTAACCAGGCTGCACCAAATACGCCCGGTTCTCGATGTTGAAAGCCGGTCGCTGCATTATACAAATGAGTGATATGTTTGGCACCATGACTTACAGCTGCATTCGCTTGATCAAACGTTGCCACCGTATGTCCGATTGAAAAAATGATATCATTTTTCATTGTCTTTAAAGTTTCTGTTGCTCCATCAACTTCAGGAGCGTATGTAATAATCTTAATTAGTCCATTCGCTACTTTCTGAAACGACTTTATTTTATCAACCGTAGGACGCTGTACGAATTGAGGGTGTTGTGCGCCTACTTTATGTTCTGAAATAAATGGACCTTCAAGATGTACTCCGACAATTTCGGCAGCATTTGTAACATCTTGTTGTTGAGTATATTTAGCAATAGTTTGAAGTGCCCGCTCAATGTTGACCGTTGACTGTGTCATTGTTGTTGCTAAAAAAGATGTTGTCCCCTCAGAAAGGAGTGATTCTGCTAAATGTTGTAAACCCTGTTCAGATGCATCCATGGCATCTTCACCATACCCCCCATGAATGTGAATATCTATAAACCCAGGCAGTATATGTCGTTTTTTTACATCAATAATGTCAATTGTATTATGAGACGATGACGGATGAAAAGGACACTTACCAACGTCCAAAATTTTCCCATCTTTAATATGAACATATCCATTGTTAATCATTTCATTTTCTGTATATACGATGCCATTCGTTAAAACATATTCTGACATGATTGAACCCTTCTTTTCTTTAAATTATTAGTAGTTGATTGAACTATTTTATTATATCTTTCTTCGTACTGAATATCACTTTTCAATATTTCATCGGTTAACAGATGAATTTTACTATATATTCTTAATTTAATAACAGTATTTTTAATTTAAGATATTATTTTCATACACAATAACTATTTAATTATTAAACTTCTTATTCTTTATTACAACGATAACATTCAATCTAACCAATGCAACATAAATTTCTATTAAAAAAACGGCAACTCCCATTTATTTTGAAATGGAAATCACCGTTTAATTCAATTAATTTTCTAAATATTTAAAGCATTGTTATTACTAATTATATGATTACTATTCATCCATAGCTTGAGATGCTTGAATTTCATTGTCTGTTACTTTTGGTTTCAAGAAACCATAAAGTAAAGCTGAAACTAACGTACCTACAACTAAAGCAATAAGAGTTTGAAGTATATGGCTAAAATCAGTACCAACAATGACGAAAATTCCACCGTGAGGTGCTTTGATACTTGATCCTAAACCTAAAGCTATTGCTCCAGCCACACCTGAACCAACCATCATTGAAGGAATCACACGTAATGGATCGGCAGCTGCGAATGGGATGGCACCTTCAGTAATAAATGATAATCCCATAACATAGTTTGGTACAATTGAGCCTCTTTGCTCTTTAGTGAATTTTCTTCTAAAGATTAACATTGCTGTAGCGATAGCTAATGGAGGAATCATACCACCAATCATCGCTGCAGTAATAGGAGCTGCATTACCTTCAGTTAGTGCAGCAGTAGCAAATACATAAGCTGCTTTATTAAATGGACCGCCCATGTCAATTGCCATCATAGCTCCAATCACAAGACCAAGTAACATAATATTAGAGCCTGACAAACTATTTAAACCATTTAATAACAAATGATTTAACCAAGCTGCTGGCGGATTAAAGACATACACCATTAATAATCCAGTAATTGAAACAGAAAGCAATGGATAGATTAAAGTAGGTTTCAAGCCTTCAATTGCTTGTGGCAATTTACGTGTAATATATTTAATTCCTTGAGTTAAATAACCTGCTAAGAAACCTGCAATAATTCCACCAATAAATCCAGAACCTCCAGAAATAGCTAACATACCACCAACTAAACCAGCTGCAAAACCTGGTTTATCTGCAATACTACGTGCAATGAAACCAGCTAAAATCGGAATAATTAAAGCAAAGGCACTATTTTTACCGATATTCCATAATTGTTCAGCAAATGCATTATATTCTGAACTATCAGGTTTAAATGAGTTTGCGCCGAATAAGAATACAATTGCCATTAAGATACCACCCGAAATAACAAGTGGTAACATATTAGAAACACCATTCATTAAGTGTTTATAGAATGCTTTTCCTGGACTTAACTTTTCTTCATTATCGTCATGTTTTTTCGATCCACCTTGCGCTACGAATGGTTTACGATTTGTATCTAATGCTGTATTAATTAGTTCTTCGGGGCGTTTAATACCATCAGCAACAGGAACCTCAACCACATTTTTTCCATCAAAACGATCAGTTTCTACATGGACATCTGCTGCAACAATTATTCCAGTTGCACGTTCTATGTCTTGTTCAGTTAAATGATTTTTAATACCACTAGAACCATTTGTTTCAACTTTAATTTTGATGTTCATCTTCTCAGCTTGCTTTTTCAAAGCATCACGTGCCATATATGTGTGGGCTATACCAGTTGGGCATGCTGTAACTGCTAAAACATAAGGCTCATTATTATCTTGATTTGAGTTGTCAGTTGAAACAGTTGCATTTTCATTCGCTTCTGCTTCTTCTTCTTTTGTTGCCTCATCATCCGCTTCATCGATAATGTTTAACACTTCTTCAGGAGATTCATCATGAATTAATTTTTCACGTATTTTCTCATCCATTAATATTCCGGAAAGTTTCGCAAGTGCATCTAAGTGCGTTTGTGCTCCACCTTCAGGCGCTGCAATCATAAAGAATAAGTGTGCAGGTTGCATGTCTAAACTCTGATAATCCACACCTTCTTTAGATTTACCGAATGCAATTGCAGGTGTTTTAACTGCTGCAACTTTAGCATGTGGTATAGCAATACCTTCACCAATCCCTGTTGTACTCTGAGATTCACGATTATGAATTGCCTCTTTAAACGATACAGGGTCACTTAACTTACCTGCTTTATCCAATTGATTAACTAGCTCAGTAATCACCCCACTCTTATCAGAAGCATCTAAATCCATCGCTATTGTTTCTTTAGTTAACAGTTCAGTAATTCTCATCTTTTTCACTCCCCATCAAGTACAGAAATTGTCACTTGAGATTTAATATTTTCTATAGCATCTCTTGTCGCTAAATCTTCTGAAAAAGCAGTCGCTGTTCCTGAAGCTACGGCCTGTTGAAAAGCTTCATCTACATTAAGACCCATGGACAACCCTGCTACCATACCTGCCACTGTACTATCACCAGATCCTACTGTATTAACTACATGTCCTTGTGGATTCACAGCTTTAATACTTTGATGTTGATCAACATATATCGCACCATCGCCACCAAGTGAAATGATGACTGATTGTGCCCCTTTTTTTAAAATTTCTTTACCATATTTTATAACATCTTCATCACTCTTGACTGTAGTGTTAAACATTACTTCTAATTCATCTTTGTTTGGTTTAATAAATAATGGTCGATATGGTAATACTGTTTCAACAAGATCTTTTTCTGCATCAACAACTAGTTGCGCACCAGTTTTTTCAGTGATTTGTGCTATTTGTGCATAAGCATCACTTGAAATACTGTTCGGTACACTTCCAGCTACAATAACAATATCGTCTTTTGTAGTGCGACGTATTTGTGATAAAAGTTGTTCAAATTGCGCGTGTGTCACTTTAGGTCCGGGTGCATTGATTTCTGTTTCTTGACCTGATTTTAGTTTCACATTAATACGCGTATCCTCATCTACTTGAACAAAATCTGATTGAATATTACTGTCCTCAAGTGTTTGAGTAATAAAATCCCCAGGGAAACCTCCTGAAAATCCTAAAGCTGTAGAATCAACATCTAAAGTTTTAAGTACTCTTGACACATTGATCCCCTTACCTCCAGCAAATTTATACGTTGCTTTTGCCCGATTTAATCCTGCTATTTCAAATCCATCAGTAAAAATGATGTAATCGATTGAAGGATTGAAAGTAACTGTATATATCATGATTTCCCTCCTATAAAATTAAATTCATTCATGTAAGCTTCAGTCATCTTGCTTTGCATTGCCTTTTGCGAAGTTATGATGCTAAGCCCATCTAAAATTGGAACTCTTGCAAAATAAATTTGATTAAACTTTGATTGATCGACAAGCACATATTTATGATTTGATAGTTTCATAGCTGTTTCTTTAATCAAAGCTTCTTGTTCATCAGGGGTTGTTAATCCATATTTTAAATCAATACCGTTCATTCCTATAAAAGCGCGATCAAAACAATAACGTCTTAATGTTTCTAACGCGTTAGCACCAACTGTAGCCATTGTCGTAGGTTTAACTTGGCCACCAACCATTAAAGTTTTAATACCGTGCTTTAATAGTTCTTCAACATGTGTCATTCCGTTTGTTACAACAGTAATATCCTTTGCCTCAATATATTGAATTAACTCAAAAGTTGAGGAACCCGCATCTAGAAATATACATTCATGATCTTGTATATCACATGCAGCACGTTTAGCGATTTCTTGTTTTTCACGTAAATTCTGAGTTCTTTTTTCAGATAACTTAGGTTCCTTAACTCGATTTTGATGAATTGTAGCGCCACCATGTACACGTTGTAATTTACCCATATTTTGCAACTTAGATAAATCTCTTCGTATAGTTGATGCACTACATCCTGTTCTATCAACTAAATCTTGAAGTGTTAAAAAGTCCTTTTGAGTTAATTCTTGTAAAATTAAATTCTGTCGTTTTTCTGATATCACTGCTATACCTCCCCTAACTCACTTATATTGTAATGGCTACGCTTACATATTTCAATCAAAATCTTCCATTTTCAATCAAAAACAATCATTTTGTGACAAAAATAAAAACACCTTTCAGATTAGGTGTTTAAAATGGATTACATCATCACAATTTAAGTCGTACATTTTAATTTTCAGAGATCATTTTCTAAGTATTAAACAATGTCTTTACAAATTTATTCAAATAATGTTGAAACATTAAATGTCTATACACGATTAATTCTGTGTAATAGATTCTACTTGAGCCTTTGTCATGTCAATTAAATCATTCACATGAATGATAATTTGCATTCCTCTTTGACCTCCGCTAATATAAACTTTTTCTAAATTTCTAGCGGAAGCATCAATCGTCGTTTTAAAGGAATGTTTCATACCGATAGGTGAACATCCTCCTCTAACATACCCTGTTACTTGTTTTAATTGATCGAGAGGCATTAAGTTCAATTTCTTTTCATTAACAACATGAGCAGCCTTCTTCATATCTAACGTTTCATTAACTGGAATGACAAAAACATAGTGTTCATGATTAGAATTCTCTAGTACAAGTGTTTTAAAGACTTCTTCTATTTTAGCACCTACGAGTTGAGCAATTTCTTCTCCATGTTGATGCTTGTCAGTAACTTCGTAAGTATTCATTTGATAATTAATTTTAGCTCTATCTAAAATCCGCATAGCATTTGTTTTTTTAGTTTTAGACACATACTCACCCTTTATAATGATCATTCACATTTCATTTTAACATGAAAACTTTATTTCATTTACTCTAACACTATTAAAAAACACCCTTTCTTATATAGTAGAAAGCGTGTTAATTAATGATAATTGATGTTTGATGCATGTACAGTCCCACTTTTATTGACTTTAACCTTAGTTTGATGAAGTTTATTTTCACTAGAAAATACATATACTGAATGAAGCGACTCGTTGAAGGTACGCTCTATATTATATTTTTTACTTAAATGATTCTCAGCGTAATTCAAAGCAATTACTTTACATTCTTGTGGATTGAAATCATAAGATGTTTGCGTTCTTACACTTTGTTGATTTGTTTTATTAACATTCTTTTGATAATCAGAGTTTTTTTCTGAAGCTTCAGCAACATGATTCATATTTAAGTTAGGGAATATATTGTTATGAGAAACTGTTTTTACTTTAGTAAAAGTGCAAATTGTTTTATGGACTTTCGCTAATGCATTTTGGTTTGTAGCTAAAAATAATAAAAGTACTAAACAAATTGACAAAATAATTGCAACAGAACTTAAAAATAAGTTTTTCAATTTCATCTCCTTACCCACATTTCTCTTAAGATTTATTCTATCTTAACACAACAACTTTTAATAAAAGATATGTAGATTACAATTTAAATAGATTGTAATATTTGTAACAATAACATTAATGTAGTTGTTATTTTTGTTACATAAACCACTAATAATTCATAATCTTTTAAAACTTATATTTAAGGTAAGATCAACTTTGCATTACAAGTTATAAAACAAAAGAAGTGGGGCACAGATTCCGTCTTGAACACTGTGTCCCACCTCGTCCGCCCAAACTTGCCTTGTCCGTAGAATTTCTCGGTGAAATTCTTTTTGTTGGGGCCCCACATTTCATATTGAGTATTAATTTGCTTCTTTACGACGTGACTTAAGTCCTTTTTCAATAAAAATAATGATAATTCCACTTAATGAAACCGCAATAGCCATATATAAAGGAAACTCTAAATTAACATCGAATAATGCACCAGCTACAAGAGGACCTATAAAGTTACCCATACTGGTAAAAGTTGAATTCAATCCACCTGCAAAACCTTGCCGTTTACCTGCTATATTTGAGAAGTAATTAGTTAAAGCCGGTCTAATCATATCAAAACCTATAAAAACAACAAAGCTAATCATCATAATCGTCCAATAACCATTTGCAAGCACTAACATAACGAGAACAATAGCTGAATATAGTAATGACCATGCAATAAAATTAAGTTCACTCATATGTTTCATAAATTTATCAAAGAAGAATACCTGGAATAATGCGCCAAACACGCCTCCACCGATAATAGCTATCGAAATATCTTTAGGAGTATAATTTACTTTGTCAGCTGTATATAAAGAAAACAATGTTTCAAAAGCAGATAAACCAAATGCTAATACAAGTGTTAATATAACTGGCGTAATAAATACTTTCCAATTAATTTTAGTGAATAATTCTGGTTGATATTGGTGGAATCCATCTGTGGTTGCTTTGTGAGGATTATGAATTAATAAAACTGACATAATGAATGCAACAACACCTAATGTTCCAGCAACATAGAAAGGTAATCTATGTGAAATTTCAGCTAAAAACCCTCCAAATCCAGGCCCTAATATGAAACCTGAATTAATAATTGCCGACATATAACCAAAGTTTTTAGCTTTATCAGCTCCTGGAGAAATATCTGCAATCATACCTGTTACACCAGGCATGACCATGCCTGCACTAAAACCACCTAAAACACGTGAAATGATTAAAATGGTAAAACTTTGACCGGCTGCGAACATAAATTCAGAGACAGAAAAGAATACTAAACCGATACATATAATTAATTTTTTCCCCAATTTATCAGCTAGTGTCCCACCAAATGGTGAAATAATCATTTGTGATAATGCAAAGGCAGCAACTAGCATTCCTAAGTCACTACCTTTTAATCCTAAATCCTTTAAATATACAGGAAGTACAGGAATAACTAACCCAATTCCTAAAAATATAAGAAATATATTAAAATAAAGAATAAATAATTGCTTTTTCATAGGACACCCCCTTTTTCTAATATAGTAAGCATACCAATCATTTTGAATTTTATCGCAAGTTTATTTTTTAATTTTAATGTCCCGCATAAAAACTTTACTTTACTAAAAGTTTCTACATTGTATAACAATTTAACGTGGCATGACAATCATTTTGAAAAACTTTAATATTTAAATTTCACTAAACTCTATTTTTTAGTTAAAAATTTAACATATAATTAAACGAAACTGTATCTTCCTAAACTTTCGACAAAATCTTAATCAAATTTACCAAAGTCTAATGAATGTACGGAGTAATTTTTCTTCGCTTTCTCATCTGTATAAACAGAAAGCACCTCAAATTGTTTGAAATGCCTCACTGTAAAAGTTATCATTAACTCTCGACTATCAAACTCTATAGAAAGTAGTGCGTGGTTATGCAATCTCGTTACTTTGCAAGAATATATTTCATTATCTTATTTGCTATATCTATGACTGAATCACATATTTTTAACTTTATGACATTAAATTTATTTTTAGCATACGTGCCTTTTGAACTTTGTCTACTTTTAAAATTATTCAAACCAGTCAAAGCTTTTGAATGGCCCTTATTTATTGTTTTCGGACTCATATTTCTATTATTAGTTCCAAACACATTTTATATGATTACCGATCTCATACACTTAAACCAATTTCAATTTAACTTTTTAGCTGGATTAAACATCACAGAATGGATTTATTTCACCTATCTAATACTTGGCGTACTCTTAGCAATATACCTCACAATTCTTATATTTTTAGAAATTGCACATTTTACGTCTTATGTATGGTTAAATCGACTATTGATAGTTATATTAATGTTCTTAAATGGATTAGGTATTTACATCGGTCGATTCTTAAGATTACATACTGTCTATTTATTAAATGCACCTTTAAAAATTGTGAAAGAGGTTTTTTTAATCATAGATGTTAAAGCGTTACTATTTGTCATTCTAATGGTGCTCATACAAGCAACAGTCATATTGTTTGTTAAAGGGGTGAGATTTTACCAATGATGATTGAAGTAATATTAATGGTATGTCTCATCATGATTCAACTCATGATAGGTCATTTATGGCATCAAATAGGATGGAGCTATACTAAAGCTATTTTATTAATGTGTTTACCGTTGGGGATAGGATTATATTTGATGCAATTATTTTATTATGAGACCCGTTATACAAATTGGGAAGTCCCTTTTAAAACTAAATTAAACCTTAAATATATGTATATTTTAACTTTGTTAGAATATATTTTAATCTATGTTTGTTTTTTTATGTAACTAGATAAAGATCTGAACGCACGTATACTGTTGTTCAGATCTTTTTTCTTTAATCTAATGCTTTGAATTCTGACATTACACGTTGTCTACTTTCTTTGTGATCAATCATTTGTTTAGGATAGTCTTTACCTATTTCTACACCTTGACCCTTTATTTGTTGCTCGAATTTATGGGTATCGTGTAAATACTTAGCATCTATCTGATTTAATTTTGGAATGTAAGTTTTAATATATCGAGCATTATTATCAAAACGCTCGCTTTGTCTTATAGGATTAAACATTCTAAAGTATGGTACAGCATCTGTTCCAGTAGAAGCCGACCATTGCCATCCGTGAACATTTGAAGCTGCATCATAATCTATTAATTTTTGTTTGAAAAATGACTCACCCCAAATCCAGTCAATAAACAAATCCTTAGTTAAAAATTGAGAAACTACCATTCTCATGCGATTATGCATAAATCCAGTTGTTTTAAGTTCCTCCATTGCTGCATCAACAATAGGAAAACCAGTATTCCCATCTTTCCACAATTTAAAATTCTCTTCATTATAAGACCATTTCAATTGTTGGTATTTTTCTTTAAAAGCAACATGAGCTGTTTCGGGATAATTGGTCATCAATACATAATAAAACTCTCTAAAAATCAATTCACGTATAAAAGCTTCGTAATTTTGTTCATTTTTATCATAATTTTGAAGTAAATCGTTGAAAACTTGTATAATATCTATCATTCCATAAGCTAAGTAAATACTTAGTTGGCTTGTTAATACTTCAGGCAAATATTCCCTGTTTTCTTTATAATTTTCGATATCTTGAGATAAAAATTCAGACCAACGATTTTGAACATCACGTTCACTTATGCCATATGAATGATAATCTTCTTTAAGTTTATGTTGAGATTTCACTGCAACCTTTGTAATATCTTCTAAATGATAGTCATATTCATCTCTAATCATTAAGTAAGGACGCCATTTTCTATAAAAACTGGTAAATACTTTATATGGTTCACCTTGTTTATTATGTGTTTTGCAAGGTTTAAAATAATGGTTTGCCCTTAATGATATTACTTGAATATCAGCTTGTTTAAACCGTTTTCTTTGATGTAAAATATCATATTCTTCGTGATGATAACTCATAATATCACCTGCAACAACAACCTTGTCTATAGTTTGTTTTTTACAAAAATCTATTAATTTATCATAAGACATCAAAAAGGGTTCTATATCATATCGTTGTAGTTCATACATAAACTTCTGTATGGACCCATAATAGTATTGTGCTTTCTTTTTTGCTTCTTCTTCAAACTCTTCAGTTGGAATAATAAAATAACATTGATTTATAGATTCTTTATTTCTATATATATAATCAAATAAGGGATTATTATTTATCCTAAAAACTCTATTTAATATGACACCTATAGACATTAGAAATTACCACCTAACATTAATTTTTTGTTATACCCTAATACTAAATTCTATTTAAATTCATATATTTTTATACGCTTCATTTCAACTATTAAGATTAACTTGCCACGAATTTATAAAATATGTCTCGTAAAGTTAAAATATTAAACTTTACGAGACATTTATAATTATCATTTGAATACCTAAATCTTTTACTTACACTAAACCAAGCCATTTCCAATACGTCAAACTAAATACGATAACTAAAATATAACCTACTATCGTTAAAGGTATACCTGTCTTTAAAAAATCCTTTACAGTAAAAGTCCCAGTACCATATGCAAGCATATTTTGTGGTGCACTAACAGGTAGTAGGAAACCAAAACTAATCACAAATTGTTGTATTAATACAAAACCAATAGCATGATCACCTAAATTTAGCGTTGAAGTCAAAGAAATAAACACAGGTATTAACGCAGAGGCTAAGCTCGTTGCACTTGCAAAACCTAAATGTATTAATATATTAAATAAGGTAATTAACGCAATAGTTGCTATGATTGGTAAATGTTTAAGCCCCATTAAACCAAATGTTTGATCGCTTAACCATTGAGCGGCTCCTGTTTTAAGTAATACATTACCAAGTGAGATTCCTACACCAAATACTATAATCGTTCCCCACGGAATCTTCTTTTCAACACCTTTCCAAGTAATAACACCAATCTTTGGCATCAGCATAATACCTAGAGCAACTAGTGTAATCGAAGCTGAATCAATCGGATGTAATACTTTCTCAGTCGACCAGAAGAATAATAAAAGCACTGAAATCACAATTAGTCGCCATTCTCTATGACTGACTGGTCCTAATTTATTAAGTTCCTTTTTAATTAACTCTTTGCCACCTTCAATTTCATCATGTTCAGGTGGCATAAACTTAATCATTATAAAATAAAGAGCTATAGACATAATGATTGACCACGGCGCAGCATATAAAAACCACTCTCCCCATGATACATCATGTCCTAAATTTTGGTTAATAAAATTGATAGCTACAATATTTTGTGCTGCAGCCGTTTTAATACCTATATTCCATATCGAAACTGCTTGTACAGCAGTGATAATTAATAATGAAGCAAGTCTACTATCCTTACTCACATTAAATGCAGCAATCATTCCCAGTAATATTGGGACAACTGCACCAGCACGCGCTGTAGCTGATGGTACAAAAAATGCTAGAACAATAGATACTAAAATAGCACCAATGACTATATTTCTAGTTTTATTTCCTACAATTGATAGCACAAGTAATGCAAGTCGTTTATGTAAATTGGTTTCCTGCATTGCTGCTGCTAAAAATAATGCTGCAGCTACAAGTGCTACGGCTGAGGTTGAAAAACCACTGAAAGCGTGACTAAGCGCGTTATTCGTTCCTAAAATATCGCTACCTTTTAGTATTATGTCGCCACTTTTAGGGTTTCCAAGTTTTTCGGATAAATCTTGAACTGGACTTAAACCTAGTAAAAGTATCATTAATCCTAAAATTAATGTTGCAGAAACTGGATAAGTAACTGCTTCTGTAACCCACATAACTACAGCGAAAGCTAGAATAGCTAATGCTGCTTTAGCCATTACAGGCAATCCTGCTGGTGTGGGTAATAACAAGATAGTAATTAAAATAATAAAACTAATGATAATCCACACAGGTTTATAATTTTTTTTAGACTTTTTATCATGATATTTTTCAGTATGCGCTTGATATTGGTCCCCTTTAGCCATTATCATCGTCTCCTTATTCTATGAATATATGTTCATTATATCAAGAAAGCGCTTTTATATATCAACGATAAATACACTTCACACAATTTTCACAAAAATCTAACAATTTACGATGAAGGACTTCCTAGTTATTTATTTGAATTTTAATGAGTTTTTAACTTCACTCACAGCTTGCGCAGAGTGTTGTAGTTGTTGATACTCATCATTATTCATATCTACTTCTATAATCTTTTCTATTCCTTGATATCCTATTATAGTAGGAACACCAAAACAAATATCTGAGCATCCGTATTCTCCTTCTAGATAAGCAATACTTGGTAATAAACGTTTCCGATCATTAAAAATTGCATCTATGGTTTCATATATGGCAGTTGCTGGTGCATAATAAGCTGAGCCTTGACCTAATAATTCAACAATTTCTGCACCACCCTTACGTGTACGTTCAACAATTTGATCAATCTTTTCTTTAGAAATAAGATGCTTAACGGGAATCCCATTAATGTGTGTTGTATTTACCAAAGGTAACATCGTATCACCGTGTCCTCCTAACACAAACCCATTTACATCTTTGACAGACACGTTAAGTTCTTGAGCGATAAAAGTTCGATATCTTGCAGCGTCTAAAATTCCAGATTGACCAATAATACGTTCTTTAGGAAAACCTGATGCTTTAAATGCTGTATATGTCATAGCATCAACCGGATTAGTCAGTACAATAATTATTGACTGAGGTGCATACGTTGCAATTTGTAGTGCAGTTTCTCGTACTATTTGTTCATTAGTTTGAACTAAGTCTTCTCTTGTCATTCCTGATTTCCTATGTATACCTGCAGTCATCACCACTACGTCTGAGTCTTTAATATCTTCTATATTTACTGAACCATGTATAGGTGTGTCAAACCCCCAAATGGGTCCGCTTTCTAAAATATCTAACGCCTTTCCTTTAGCCATCCCCTCTGATTGCTGGCGTTCAATCAACACAATTTCTGCTAATTCCTTTTGTGCAAGAATGAATGCTAGAGTCCCTCCTGTATGTCCCGCACCAATAATTGATATCTTTCTTCTATTGACCATAAGCAATGCCCCCTTGTTTAATTTTCTCTTTAAAAATCAAAAAGCTTTGCCAATTCATGTTAATTATAACATTGAAATGACAAAGCGCTTGAAGACTTATGTGAAATAAATATTTATATAATGATTGACTATCCAAAAATATCATGATTTAATCCAAAAACATAAAGCAGTACAAAAAATGCTATACCACTTAATATTGTTAGTATTAAGGTTAATATAAGTGTACGTTTAAAATGTCTTATGAAGGCTATAAAAAGCATTCCTAAATTGTAAGCAAAGAATAGACCAAATAAGACCATTGTAATTTTTACATCGGTATAAAAGATATTAAATAATAAAACAACAAAGGCAAAACCTAAATACGGAAAAGTGATTAGGTTTCTTTCAAATTTAATTTGTTTGTTACGATTATCTTCATTCATTTTTATCTTACTCTCCTTATTTATGAGAATTGCAACATATCGAGTTTATTTTTTAATCTGTTAACATCAAGTTGTTCACCAATCAATACTATCGTTAACGGATAATCCCCATTAATAACTTCATAATCTGGCATACCAAATGAATATTGAAACTCATATGTCACATTGGGTTCATCTTTAAATTGTACATATCCTTTTAATCTTAAAACATTATCAGGCATACGCAAAATAAATTGGTAAAATAATTGTCGATCAATGGCTGTTGTAAATGTGTATTGCATACTATTTATACCATGGTGATGAGAATGTGTATGTGTCATTACTAATTGATCACGAAATTGTGACATCTCATCGATATTAACTTGTCCATAAGTAGTATATATTTTTGAACTATATTTGTTTACTTCGTTAAGTTGTTTTTTTAAAGTATCTCTGTCATCAACAGTTATTAAATCTAATTTATTAACGACGAGCACATCGCTTACCTCGAGTTGTTCTTCCATGAGACGCTTTGTGGAGTCAGTATACTGATGTCTTTGTAAAAAGCGAAGTGCATCAACAATACTAACAACATGGGGGCGTTCAACAAACTGAACTATGCGAGGATCTTGACACGCCATGATCAATTCAATAGGATGCGCGATACCAGTTGCTTCTATTATAATATGGTTCGTTTCATGGTTGTGACTGAGCATCTCAATTTGTTGAACTAAATCTGATTTCATATCACAACAAACACAACCATTCAATAATGGATACACTTTGACTAATTCACTCAAATGGTTACCATCTACATCAAATGATCCAAATTCGTTCATAATTACTGTTATTTTCTCATCAATTTTTAATAATTCATTAATATAATGTGTCAGGAACGTAGTTTTACCACTGCCTAAGAAACCGCTAACGATTGTGATTTTCAACTTTTCATTTTTATTATTTTTCATTTTAATATATCCTTTACTATTACAAACATTTTAATATATGATAACATAAATATTTAATTATCTTTTTACTTGATTTAATGTAAGATATCTTCTAAACTTTAAACATACTTTAATTTTAGCATGACATTGAATCATAGTGTTGTATATAAAACAAGCAACATAGATGGATTCCAATCCGAAAAAAAAGAGAATACGGATAGAATGTCTGGAGGAGAACTTTAATGTCTGAACAACATAATTTAAAAGAGCAGCTATGCTTTAGTTTGTACAACGCTCAAAGACAAGTTAATCGCTACTATTCAAACAAAGTCTTTAAAAAGTACAATCTAACATACCCACAATTTCTTGTTTTAACAATATTATGGGATGAATCACCTGTTAACGTCAAAAAGGTCGTTACAGAATTAGCACTTGATACTGGAACTGTATCACCATTACTCAAGAGAATGGAACAAGTTGATTTAATCAAACGTGAACGTTCTGAAGTAGATCAACGTGAAGTATTTATTCACTTAACAGACAAAAGTGAAATGATTAGGCCCGAATTAAGCAACGCATCTGAGAAAGTTGCAACTGCTTCTTCTTTATCTAAAGATGAGGTCAAAGAACTTAATCGTTTATTAGGTAAAGTCATCGATGCATTTATCGAAACAAAAGAAAAGTAATGTGTTGCTGTCATGAAACTAAAGTTAAAGGTTAAGTTTTAAATACATTGTACACTCAAACATATTATATAATAAAGGTGTGGACAGAATTTGAATTAAATTCATGTTCTTCCTGTGGTAACGAGAACTATGACTGAGAAGACTGAATATAAGTTCTTTTTCATCTTAGTCATCGACTACCAATATATAACAAAATCCTGAGACAAAATTTAGTGTCTCAGGATTTTGTTATATATGATTTAATTAAAAAATTTCATTTCGTTTCTATTCATTTCTATTACTTTTTTTAAATAACCGTCATGCTGCATTAATTCTTGATATGAGCCATTTTCTATTATTTCTCCATCATTCATGACTATAATTTTATTAAATCTTGGAAGTATTTCTAAATCATGTGTAGCTATGATGAGTGTTTGGGATAAGGATTCAATCAAATTTATAATTTTTTGGGTATTATTAATATCTAGTGCTGTAGTAGGTTCATCTAATATCCAAAAATCGGCCGAAGATCTTAATAGCAATCTCGCTAAACTTAGACATTGAGCTTCCCCACCTGATAAATTATGACCGTCTAACGTAACTATTCTATCTAAATTTAAATATTCTAATCCAACATCTCCGAGAACCTTTTTGAGGTTATCATCTGATTGCTCAGAAAATAAATTATCACGAATTGTACCATCAAAAATATATTGAGATTGAAGCATTGCATTAAATGTTTGATATTTTTCATTGTCATTGATAGTGTTCATATCTTTACCATTTAATCTCACTTTTCCCTCTTCTATTTGATATAGCCCAAGTAATACATGAAGTAAAGTACTTTTACCTGATCCTGAAGGACCGATGATTGCTACCTTATCACCATATTCAACGGTTAGATTAATCTGTTTTAGAATAGAGTGATGTTGATGTTCATATTTAAATGTGACATTTTTAATTTCTAATAAATGATTTTGCGAACGCTTTAAGTTAGTATGTTCTGAAAGAATTTTATAATTAGGTACAATAACCTCGTGTATCTCTTCAAGTGCCTGGTCTGTATCCGCTTTATAATATGCCACATTGCTCATAGGTACTGCTTGTTCAAATAAAGTTAATATCATCAATATAATACTTGTAATATAAATAGCATTGAGCTGACCATCATGAATCTGTTGCGCGCCTAACACTAAACACATAAATATTGAGAACATTGCAATTAAGTTTAACAAGTAGTCATAAATTGAAAGAAATCGGCGTTCCTTAAGTTGCATATCATCAAATTGTCGTAAAGCATGGGAAACTGTATTTTTGAAGTCATCGCTACGATTGAAACGTTTTAATTCTTCATGCCCTTCTTTATAATCATAATATCTTTTAAGAAATATTTTTTGCGTTTGAGTCACTTGTTGCTTTAATTTACGTGCTTTCTTAGCACTTAACCAAGGAACAATCCATAAAGTTAATAACATACTTAAAGTAATCACTAATGCATGTAGTGGAGATAAAAACAACATAGTTATTACTGAAACAATTGCAGTTAATCCGATTACAATCGGTGGGTAATATACTCTCAGATATATGTTTTGTAAAGCTTCTACACGGCTTATCATTTTTGTAATAAGATCACTTGAATTAAATTTTCTATAGATATCTGGAACGACTGGATATAGCATTTTTAAAAATTGAACCCGTACATTACGTAACATTGTAAATGTCGTCTTGTGTGAAAGTAATCTTTCTATATAGCGTGTGATTGCTCTTAAAAATCCAAACAATTTAACAGATACAACTAAAATCATTAATGCATAGAGTGGCGCACCTAGCGCACTTTGAGTAATCATATAACCACTTAAAAAGAACATTGCTAATGCTATAATTCCACCTAAAACACCTACCATGATAGCGCATATTAAATCTCTATCTATACTAAAATGAATACGTGATTTCATTGATCTATCGTCACCTCACTACGCGAAACAGAAATGATCGAGTCATCTTTTATAAGATGACCACTTTCGAGATATATACGCCGTGCTGAACTTCGAATGGTTGAATCACGGTGTGCAATAATAAACACTGTCGTTGTAGAAAAATGATGCTCTAATACTTGTTGTATGACCTTTTCAGTTTCAATATCTAATCCTATCGCTGGTTCATCAAAAATAACAATATCAGGTTTCAATAATAATAAACGACTTAACTCAATACGTCTCATTTGTCCACCTGATAACATTTCCCCACCTTCACCAATAGAAGTATAGATACCATATTTCAATGAAAGTACTTTCTCTTTTAACCCCACTTCATCAAGCACTTGAATCACTTGCGCATCACATATCTCATCATCATACATTGCAATATTATTTTTGATAGAATCTGCAAATATATATGGGCGCTGACTTAGAAATCCAATATTTAATGATGCTTGGTTAAATGAAAGTGTTCCATGTGTGGGTGTTACTGATTGACTAAGCAACTTAGCTAAAGTGGATTTCCCTGCACCACTCGGTCCCACAATAGCGACCTTTTCTCCTTTATTTACCGAAAATGAAATGTTTTTCAATGCCATATGATTACTATTAGCGTATTGAAAATCAACATGTTTGATTAAAACTTGTTCAAACTGTTTCTCATCCACTTTTAATGTAGGAGAGTCAGCTTTATCTTCAGATTCTAAAAATGAAAACACCACATCGCTAGAACCTTCACTTTGCTTACCTGTATGAAATGCTTGACCTAAGTCTTTAATCGCATTATAAAATTCAGGAGCTAAAATAATCGCAATCGCTGCAGTCACAAAGTTGATATGGTTAAACACAACTAAGCTTAAAGCCACTTCCAATGCGACCAATCCAATCCCTAACATACTTATGAATTCAAGCATAAGTCCTGATAAAAAGGCACTTTTCAAAATACGCATTGTTAAATCTCTAAAACGTGTACTGTCTTTATAAAGTTGTTGCTCAGAATGTTTCGTTTGATTTAAAAGTTTAAATGTAATAAGACCTTTAGCAGCATTTAAAAAACGTTGACTAAACTGGTTTAAATATGTCATTTGATCCTTCGACTCATCTCTTGTTTTAAGTCCAAAAATAACATAAAACAATGGAATAAAAGGTGCGGTAACTATCATAATAATAGCAGTAGGTAAATGAACAAAACACATGGTAATAATAATAACGATGGGAATTAACATTGATTTAAAGACTTGAGGTAAATAACTCTGAAAGAACGGACCGATACCATCAATACTTTCAGTTAAAATATTTATTTCTTCACCAATTGAACGGACACTTTTCTTCAAAATCATTTGTTCTCTAAGCATATGTTTTATTTTAAATGCCAAATGATCTCCTAAAAATTGAATCAGCATATTAAATGTTGCCCTTAAAATAAGGGAGATAAAAATAACTGATAACAATAATAATAAAGATTGTTGTTGGTAATACAGTAAGTGATTTAAAAAGTGTGAAATTGAAATGTTTTGCACAACGACCGTAAAAGATAAAAAAACGCTCATGATTAACATGAGTGCGGGGTATAATTTATAACTTAAAACCATTTTTGTTAGTTTTTTCACAATAATCTCACCTACATATATTATAGAGTGTTTACAAAAAATTAAAATCATTTCGCTCACAGAATAATTCTAGTCATAACTTAATACATTTATAAGACTTTGGTCTAGTATTTAGATTGTAAACACCATCAATATGATTTTCTATGCTATGATAATATGGTATTTTGAGTACTAGTAATAAATTAATAGAGATAAGAAAGTGGGTAAAGTATGTTTTTACTTGAATTAATAAAAGGCATCATCTTAGGTATCGTAGAAGGACTTACCGAATTCGCCCCTGTTTCTTCTACTGGGCACATGATACTTGTCGATGATATGTGGTTAAAGTCAACTAATTTTCTCGGTTCTCAATCAGCATTCACATTTAAAGTTGTTATACAGTTAGGTTCGGTATTTGCGGCTGCTTGGGTATTTAGAGAACGCTTCTTAGAAATTTTACACATTGGTCAACATAAACCTGAACCTTCCACTGCGGGAGATAGACGTTCAAAACCACGACGTCTGAATTTAATACATGTATTAGTAGGTATGGTCCCAGCAGGGATTTTAGGATTTTTATTTGATGATTTAATTGAAAAATACTTATTTAGTGTACCAACAGTCTTAATTGGTTTATTTATAGGTGCCATTTATATGATTATAGCTGATAAATATTCTAAAACTGTTCAGCATCCTCAAACAGTAGATCAAATTAATTATTTCCAAGCATTTGTCATTGGTATCTCTCAAGCAATAGCTATGTGGCCTGGATTTAGTAGATCTGGTTCAACGATT
This sequence comes from Staphylococcus sp. HMSC068G11, assembly GCF_001815825.1. Lineage (NCBI taxonomy): Bacteria > Bacillati > Bacillota > Bacilli > Caryophanales > Staphylococcaceae > Staphylococcus > Staphylococcus sp. HMSC068G11. Next base: position 166,336 of record NZ_KV822090.1, on the reverse strand, counting down.
TCAACTGGTGTTCTTATGAAATTGAATCATAAAGCTGCATCTGATTTCACTTTTATTATGTCGGTACCTATTATGTTAGCTGCAAGTGGGTTATCTTTACTAAAACATTATGAGTACATTCATTTAGCACATATACCATTCTACATTTTAGGATTTTTAGCGGCATTTATTGTTGGATTAATTGCAATTAAAACATTCTTACACTTAATTAATAAAGTTAAGTTAGTCCCTTTTGCCATTTATAGAATTGTCTTAGTTATTTTTATAGCAATCCTATACTTCGGATTCGGTATTGGCAAAGGAATTTAATAAAACACACGTATGAAATACATTAGTCTATTTCAACAATATAGAAATGGTTGTATATCAACTTATTTTCAGTATGTTTACCATCATTACGTATAAAATTGAAATATTGTAAGATGTTTCAGGTTTTACTAGGTAATGAAAGTTACCTATCATTAAACTCTCGCCAGACAGGTGAGAGTTTTTTATTAAACTTATTGTTCCTTATATTTTCTTTATTATAAATAAAATGTACTTTGTTGCTATAAAGGTTTTTTAGTATGAGTACTAAAAAATATCGAATTTGTCTATTTTTTTAATTTACTTCATAGATAGGCACTAACATTTCACACACTTTATCTGTTCCCTCTTCCTCAATGTATCTCTCTATAATTGGTTCATTTCTCATACGCAAATGAGTTTCATTTAAAATATTTTCTAAATGACTAAAGAAATTCTCTATATTTCTTTTTGTATGACTAATTTTAAACACAGCATAAATGCCACCTATAAAATTTCTTTTAGATATTGTCTGCTCATTTACTGTTTCATCTATTCTCAAAACAACGTCATATCTACATTGATTACTTTGAACGTGGAGAGGATTTGCTATACCTAACACACCGTATTTCTCAACATATTTCCAATAATGATGAGTATGAATCCAATGCTTAAAGGTCTTCATCATTTCAAAGTTTTCATCACTTTGATAAGTACCTATCATTCTCATATAAACGACGCTACTGTCATCCAATTTTTCAATCTTATATTTCATATTATCGCCTCCACTGAGAAAGTAACCCGAGTTAAAATTTTTTGCAATATGAATTTTAAAATTTTGTTATACAAAAAACGCTTTATGATGTTAATATGAAAAATTCATTTTCAACCATACAACTAGTATCAATCGTTTATTTTCATGTATCATAGGGTATGAAAAAGAATAGTAAAAGTTATGGAGGCAACGTGTATGGACAAAAAGAAACTCATTAAAACACTTATCAATGTATTACCAATCGTTATCGTACCATTAGTAACTGAACGTAAGCGTATTAAAAAACATCCAGATGTACAGAAAGTAACTAATGCTACATCTAAAGCAACTTCAAAAACAACATCTGCAATTTCAAATAAAGCTTCAGACGTCAAAGAGTACGTAGGAGATAAAAAGCAAGAATTTGATAATAAGCGTGAATTGAAGAAAATTGCGAAGGAAAATGATCCAGCTTACATTGAGAAAAAAGGCGAAAAATTAGCTAAACAAAATCGTAAAGAAGCAGACAAAATGGACAAAAAGCTTCAAAAGAATATTGAAAAACGTCATAAAGAAGAGCAAAAACAGCGTGAAGAAGCAGAAAAAGCTAGAAAAAAAGAATTTAAAAAATATGAAAATTACGTGGCTGACAGTGTCGTAAAACAACATAAGGAATCAAATCATTCTTAACCATGAAGACTAACGTAATTATAGATGGAGATGCTTGTCCTGTTGTTAATTCTGTCATTGAATTGACGAAAGGGACAGGCATTTTTGTTACGATTTTAAGAAGTTTTAGCCATTTTTCACAACAAATACAACCCGAACATGTAAAAACTGTATATGTTGATGACGGTCCCGATGCGGTAGACTATAAAATAGTCGAACTTGCTAGCAATAATGATATCGTCATCACACAAGATTATGGACTTGCCAGTCTACTGATAGATAAAGTACATACCGTCATGCATCATAAAGGAAATATTTATCACTCAGACAACATCCAAAGCTTATTAGATCAAAGATATCTAAATGCTCAAATAAGAAGACGAGGTGGTCGTCACAAAGGCCCTCCTCCCTTCACAACAGAAGATAGACTTAAATTCGAGCAGGCTTTTAGAAAAATCATTAATCAAATCTAGGAGGCATAATATGAAAAGAATTGCTGTTTATTGTGGTGCAAGTAAAGGAAAAGACCCGTCTTACGTTAAAGAGGCATACGAATTAGGAAAATATATGGCTGAACAAGGATACGAGCTTGTATTCGGAGCAGGATCAGTCGGCATTATGGGAGCGATTCAAGATGGCGTACTTGAGCATGGTGGTAAAGCTATCGGCGTCATGCCTAAAATGTTAGATGAACGAGAAATAACAAGTCAAAAAGTAAGTGAGCTTATATTAGTAGATTCTATGCATGAGCGAAAAAATAAAATGACTGAACTTGCCGATGCTTTTATTATGGCTCCAGGTGGCGCTGGTTCATTAGAAGAATTTTTTGAAATGTATAGTTGGGCTCAAATTGGTATACACCAAAAGCCTATTGGTGTATTTAATTTAAATGGATTCTTTGAGCCACTACAACACTTAATCGACCATATGATTAAAGAAGGATTTATTGATGAGAAATATCAAAAACTTGCCCCATTATATGATACTAAAGAATCACTCATCGAAGGACTTAAACATTACAAACCGTTAGGTGTACGTACATACGATTAATAACGTAAAAAGTAGAGAACCCACAAATGATTTCCTCTAAAGAAACATTTGTGGGTATTTTTCAATAAAAGTATCAAACTCTTTCATCTTTATTAAAATTTATCTTAAAATTAAGTATCAAATAAACATAATCATATCTTATTTAAGTAGAAATTTGGTAATTAATAACTTTGTAGTTTATATTATTAACTTATTATTCTTCAGTTCTTTATTATATGGATGATCATTTTCAATTATACAAAAACTACAAATCCCATTTCATGTAGGCGCTTTTATGAGTCATAATTTTCATTTGTACAAGAACTACTAACTTTCCTTTCAAGAAGGAAGTAGCTCTTTATAATATCTTACATGACGTTTAAGGGGATGGTATTTACTAAGATTCGGATATTCAAAATTGTCTAAAAAAGTCATTCCTAATTTTTCCATGACTTTTCTAGAGGGCAAATTATTTTCAGAAGTAAAACTATATAATTCTTTAATTCCTTTATCTCTAGCATATTTCATTACGGCTTCCGCCCCTTCTGTAGCTAGACCATTTCCCCATACTTCTGGAATTAGCCTCCACCCTATTTCATAAAACGGTAACTCTTTAAAAGGGTAATGGCTATCTTTTGATACGTAATTCACACCTATAAAACCTAACCATTCTCCCGTCTCTTTCAACTCGACAGCAAATAAACCTAGGCCACTTTCTTGTATTATGCTATCCATACTTTCCATGTCTATCTCAGAACGACGATAACTAAGTAAACTAGGGAAGTATCTACGTACTTGCGTATTAGCATTCATTTTTTGAAAGGGTAATAAATCTTCGGTTTTCCAATCTCTTAAGTTTAAACGTTCAGTTTCAATATAAATAACCATCTTAAACACTCCATTTAATCGAAAATGTTTATTTTGCCTATATTTTAATATAAAATTAACGCGTTATGAAGTTTTTAACTCTACTCATATCGCGTTATTTAAACATATATTCTTTTTTATATTTATTAGTTTTTAGAAATATAACTAATCAGTTTAATGTGTACCGGTATTTCTTTCAAACGATCACTTTGATTTTTAGGTGCAACAAACGTCGCATCAATAAAATCATTTTGGTGATTAAGGTGGTATGTTGCCACAAATGTATCTGTATCTGATTCAAAGTTAGGCATATGTGCAATGACTCGTTTAATATCACCTGTTGTATCTTTAATAGTTCGACCAGTCAGATTCTCTAACTCACGACCTAACTCTACTAATGTCATCTTTTTACCTTCTAAAATATTAAAATCTTGTTCATGCATCGTTCTTCTCTCCTCTTAAAGCTATCAACTATTCGCTATCTTCTTGTTAAACTCACTAATACCTATTCGCCACATATAATACCCTTCTCATTTCGTATTCAAACGTTAGGAATAACTACAATCATTCTTGTCGATGATTATTTTTTCTATTATCCTCTGATGGCTTCTGCTGTGTATGTGGTTTAGAGGATTGACCGTCATGTTCATCTTGATTGCTTTTTATTTTGTTAGTTTGATCATCATGATTAGCAGATGTTGATTGATTATTTGAAGACTTTTCTTTTGCATCATGATTATCTTTATTTTTCTTATCTCGGGATGTGCTTTTAGCAGGTAATTCGTTTACATCTTCTTGGAGACTATCCTGTTTGTGTTTAAGCTTATCCTTTTGCTCTTGTAACTTTTTCTTCTGCTTTTTTAAATCTTTATTTTCTTTTTTTAATTGGTCAATGCTTTTTTCTAAAGAAGCTTTTTCGTTACTTTTACCACATGCAGTTAACACCAATGTTGTAATTAATAGTAAGGTTAACCATTTTTTCATGATAGACTCCTTTGTAGTTACTTATCGATACACTTTATTTTAACATGGTTTTTTGATTTAATCATTTTTTAACATAAAATATCAATTCATTTCATTACATTTAATTTCACAAAGTAACATATATATTTAATGGGAAATTATTTACTCTTTATTTATAAAAGTTTACTTTATTAAAGCTATATTTTTAGTTATGATATCATTCGCGCTTTTTTATCAAAATTAAACGATATTTGTGTGAAATAGAAAAAAGATTTACAATTCTTATCATTTTGTGCAATAGCCGTTTGAACTTATATAAGAGTAATGATATACAGGTAATAATTATGATATGATTGTGTTTATCATACTAATCATCATGTTTTTAAATGATAATTTAGCTTAGTTATCCTTTTTAAAGTAGTATTTATTTATGAATTTAAAATTTAAGGGAGTATTTTATTATGAAATCCACTGCGCAATTAACAAAGGAGAATAATGTCAAAGCTTTACGACTGAACAATACCGATCGTGAAATATTTGAAAATTACATGACATATGTGCGTGCTGACTTACGTGTTAACCCTCATGATTCAGAATTAATGTTAAACCGTACTTTGAAACACTTAATTCGTGCAGGTGACACTGGAATGCTTGCGATGGAGTTTTTCAACCATGATCCTAAAGCACATGCTAAAAAAGAGATAAGAGCACTCCCAAATGAAACATTTAAAAACATTTTTAAATATATAAGTCATAACTTCATTCTTTTAATAGGTATTTTTTGTTTTCTTAAAGGATTGATTGGCTTTTTTATAGGGGGCGATAGTAATTTACTATATTTATATACGTTTCCCCTAACTGTCATTATTGGTTTAGTAATTATATTTTTATTTATTTGGATGAACTTTAAAACGGTACAATTACAGTGCTTTAACAACTCTTATTGGACCTGGTGGCTTACCTATGGTGTCATCGCATTATTATTAATCACTCTTTTTTATGTTTTTTTTATACCACAATCCTTTTTAGCGTTTGGACCATATATTAAAGTTAGTAATTGGACTTTCATCATTATTGCGATAATAATCATCCCTATTTCATTTTATGTGAATCATCACTTTTATAATAAAGAAGCAAATACACGCATATAAAAAGACTTATACTCAAAATAAACGTTTTGAGTGTAAGTCTTTATTTGATCTCAATTTAATTTATTAGAAAGACATCTAAAAAGAACCAAATAACCATCACAATCATTATTAGACCTTGAGCAACTGTACTCGCTAAAAATGCAATCACTGAGCCAAAACTCACCTTTATAGCTTGTTGAAAGTTAAATCCTTGAACCAATTCAACAATGAACACAGCAACAAAAGGAATAATGATAATACCAAAGGGAGGAAAAACGAAACACCCTACAATCACACCTATGAGCGCTGTGTATTCACCTATTTTACTTCCTCCAAAGCGATTGACGAAATATTTATTCATCACAAAATCTGCTACTAATATCATAATGGTAAAGATGATCATTGCAACATAAAAAATCCACGATAATCTTCCATCATGAAAACCAAATTGATAAATTAAAAACCCAATCCATAGCATTAAAAGTGATGGTATCACCGGTTTAATTAAACCAATAAATGCTAATGCAAAGGCTATAATAATTAAAATCCATAATATCGCTGTCATCTCTATCTACTCCACATCTTCTATTGTAATTTTTTGATCTTTCGTAAACAAGATGAGTATCATCCCTACGAAGATAGAACTTGCTGAGACAAAGAATACATTTTCCAAACCAACCCAATGACTCATCACACCACCTAGCAAATTACCACCAAGTTGTCCTATTACCATGGCATTGGCAAAAAGTGTTGATGCATAACCTGGAAAATCAGGAAGAATATCTTGAAAATAACTAATCCCAAGACCTAGTAATATTGCTAGAAAGATGGCTAAACATATTTGCCCAACAAGCATCATATGAAAATTTTTAAATACACCAATACTAAAGTAAAATGCGCCACCAAATACAGAGCCAATGATCAATAAAGTTCGAGTTGGCAATTTAGCAGATAATATACCTAAAATAACCATAAACGGCACTTCTAAACCCGCACATAAACTCGCTAAATAGCCTACATATCTTTCCTTTTCATTTAAATAATCTGTCACAAAAAGTGGCATATTCATCGTATACATCCATTGCCCAATATGAAGTAATATAAACGCTATAAATGGAATAAATAATGATTTATCTTTAAACATATTTGGTGCAATTTTCTCAATATGCTGTTGTTCAGAAATTTGATTTTTCACCGGTAAATTTTTATAAAAAAACACTTGTAAAATTAAAGTAAATAAAATAATAGCTATTGTGCCACCAAATAATCCAGAATAACCTTTTAACTCAATAAGTTGCGCACCTATAAATGGCCCAAATAAAAAACCAAGTGAAAACATTGAACGTAAAACAGTATTAGCAAACTTAGCACGATCACGTGAACTTGAAGCATTGATTGATTCCCTGGCAGAGGCATACAATTGTGGCATTGCTGGTGCAAATAAACCTTGAAACAGCGCATATAGCACGATGAACAACCATATTTGATGAACGTAGAAATAAATTGAAAAGCTCACTGCCCCCATAAACAAAGCAGTGATGATTAGAATCTTTCTATTAAGGTGATGTGTATCAGAAAACCTTGCAATAATGGAATTGACTATAAACTGACTTATCGCAGCAAGTGCAAGTAGCAGTCCATATTGTGTCGTCGTCATCCCCAAATCTTTTGTAGCAAATAAAATTAAATAAGGTACAGTCACTGCTATTCCCATACCTAGTAACAACATATTGACCACAAACAATTTATAATTCTTTATTTGCAATAATGCTGTAAACATCTTCTCGACCTCTATCCTATTTTTAGATTGCAGTTACACAACAAAATTTAGCCTCAATTACCTAATAAAGTTCAACATTAAATTTACGAATGCGTCTACTTGAGGAAGTTGTAGCATACTTGCGTCATAACTCATGTATGTTGACCGAATAAGCGGCTTTTTATCAATAGTGACTTTTTCAAATTCAAACATGTTCTTGTCGATATTTTTTATCATAATTTTTGGTAGTATTGTTACCCCTACACCACTAAGCAACATTTCTTTACATGTGGCAACTTGATCAACTGTGATCGTCGCGTGATAATCATGTCCCAAATGATTGTTATACCATTGTTTAATTTGATTAATATAAATTGGATCTGCTTGAAATTCAATAAAAGGCAGTTTAGTTACATCTTCCTTACGATCCTTAGGATATATAAAATAATGCTCATCGTTAAATAAATGTGTATTCGATAAATTCATTACTTTATTTCCACGTGTAATCATCACATGGTAGTCTCGATGATGCGCTTTTATTTGTTCAGTAGATCCTACTTGAACCTGAATCTCCACATTAGGAAATTGCGAATTATAAAGACTCAATACTTCAGGAAGTAATGTTTGTCCAATAAGCGAAGAGCAACCGATTGAAATTGTACCGTTCACTTCACCGATATGTGCTTGTATTTTATCAAAAAATAAACGCTCACGTTTGAGCATATCACGCGCATGTTCAATAATCATTGAACCTTCAGTCGTAGTAATGAGCTGTTTTTTTGTACGAATAAAAATCTCAACTCCAAATGCTGCCTCAATTGCTTTTAAACGTTGAGTAACTGCAGGTTGAGATATATATAGAATTTCTGCTGCTTTGCGCAAAGTTTTTGTCTCATCTAAAGTAATGAGCAAACGATAATCATCTATTTTCATAGCGTCCCCCTACATATGTTTATACTTTAATCTTAGTGAAACGACTTAACTTACCATCATCGATAAATTGATTAAAATAGTTAATGTCGTCGGTGTGATTTCTTTTTAGCTTTATAGGGACGTTTATGTTTCATTTTCTGTGCTTTATGATTGATTTTATGATAACAACGCATAACCTTATCTTGTATTTCTGAAAAATTATCTTCTATTTCAATCATTAATTGATGGGCGATAATATAAGCCTCATGATATTGCTTCTTTGAAATTTGTTTATTTTGTAGTGCGTACATTAAATCATCTTCATCTACAAGTTCATACTCACCATTAGGTAGAACGAGAACGTCTAAACATAAATCGATGGTACGTGCATTTCCTTTTTGAGTAATGTTCTTTATATTAATGTCAAAATAATATTCTAATGGATTACCTTTATTATCAAACATGACAGTTATACTATACCGCTTCTTATCCGGTAGTATCTGTAACCATTTATAATTGTCATCTGCAACTATTATGTTTTGTCCAACTACCGTCACCTCTAAAGGCTCACGAACCTTTTTCATCGTGACCAAGCCTATAATACCTTTAAATCTATTATTATTAACTTTAACCTCTGTATATTCTCTCTCTACCAGGCGACGCCAGTGACGTTTGTCTATATATTTTACTTTCACAGTCACCAACTCCTTGCTTTTATTATATTAAACTAGGGTGTCAATGTCATCTTAAGTCTCAGATAAATGCTGTTTACATAAATGTTCTTATTAAATCATTAAGACTATTCTACTATAAATAGATGTATTTTACTTAAAATAGATAGAAATACTAGGTTTTATCACATGAATATTGAAATTAAAAAAAACAAATGTGAACATAAAAATAAGCAACGAGTGACAGAGTCATAAACACTGTTACTCGTTGCTTGATAAAATACCTATTTTATATAATGGTAAAACAATCATTAAAATTCTATTGCGCTTGATGTTGTTTTTTCTTAATAGTTAAGTACTTTAACCCTAATGCAAATAAACCATAACCTAAAATGCCTTGCATTAATGTTTTGCACAAAGATTTCTTCGTTGTTAAGCGATCAGAAATAAATGTACTTACTAAATAAAGAAAAAACACTTTGACATATCTTGGATTCATTTTCATTATATGACCTTCTTTAAAACTATACTTGAACACTTAAACGAGGAATAAATGTTTCAAAATGAACATGATTCATATCATAATTTAATTCTTTAAGGGAATTTATAATTGAATGTAAGAAATTCGTACCACCGCAAATATAAATTTCAGGTTGTTCACTTAAATATTGTTCTAATTCTTTAGCTTCTAAATAACCTTCTTTATCTTTCACGTGTAAATGTAACTGTGCTTGCTCATGATTAGCTGTAATACTATCAAGTTTTTGAGCAAATGGTCGTTCATCTTCTGTTACAACCGCTTGAATCATTTGAGTTGGAACGTTTAATGAAGCAGCTTTTTTAAACATTGAAACTAATGGTGTCATACCTACGCCAGAACCAATAAACAATTGCGGTCTTTCAGTATTTTCTATTGAAAAACCACCAACAGGAGCAGATAGATTAATCATGTCACCTTCTGATATTTCATCATGTAAAATTGTTGAAACTTCACCTTCATGTTCAGTAGTCACATCACGTTTCACACCAAATACTAAGTGATTTTCATCTCCATCTATAATTGAATAATGACGTTTAGCTCTATATGGTAACTTTTCACTAGAAACATCTACGGTAATGTATTGACCCGGTTCGAATTGACTTAAATCATATTCGTCAGATTCAACTGTGAAAGATTTGATGTCACTTGTTTCTTGTGTAATGTTTGTGATTTTAAATGGTTTAAAACCTTTCCATAACATATGGTTGTAAATTTCTTGCTCTAATTTGATAAATACATCTGCAATTTCTCCATATGCTTTTGCCCACGTTTGAATTACTGGGTCGTCACTTTCTAATCCTGTCACATCTTGAATTGCAGCAAGTAAATTTTCACCTACAATTGGATAATGTTCGGGATAAACTTGTAAAGCACAGTGCTTATGTGCCACAGGCATAATTGCAGGCTTAATTGCACCTAAATTATTAATGTTCATTGCTGCAGCTAGTACTGCTTGTGCTAATGCAGCAGATTGCATACCTTTCTTTTGGTTTGTTTGATTAAACATATTTAATAACTCTGGGTTAGCCTCAAACATCTTTGGATAAAAAATTGAAGTAATCTCAGTTCCTTTATCTTGTAATAATGGTACAGTTTGTTTGATAATATCTTGCTCTTTTTCAGTTAGCATGATTCATTCCTCCCTCTCTTCTAATTATGATAGTTATTATGCTATTTTTCAAAGTATAAATTTATGAATTGCAACCTTTTTATTATTATTTGAATATTTTATGAAGTTTATCTTTATGATTGATTCAATTTTTTACTTTTCATTTATACTAAATATTAAGGAGGAGTTTTTATGATTAAAAAAGAAGATATTGTTGCAGATGTTGTAACAGATTTTCCTAAAAGTGCAGATATATTTAGAAATGCCGGAATAGATTTTTGTTGTGGCGGGCAAGAGAGTATCGCTTCTGCTGTCAATCATAAACCAAATATTGACTTAAATTCCTTGTTAAATAAGTTGAATCATATTGATAATACAGAAGGTAACAGTACCATTAATCCTAAATTTTTAAATGTTGAATCTCTTATACAATATATACAATCAGCTTATCACGAAACGCTTAAAGAAGAATTTAAGAACCTTACACCCTACGTGACTAAATTAGCAAAAGTACATGGTCCTAGTCACCCATACTTATTAAAATTACAAGACTTATATCGCGAGTTTCGTGATAGTATGTTGGATCATATACGTAAAGAAGATGAGGAGGACTTTCCTAAACTCATTCAATATAGTCAAGGACAAGATGTACAAAATATTAAAGTCATATTAGAAGATTTAATTAATGACCACGAAGATACTGGACAATTATTAAAGGTTATGAATCAATTAACCTCTGATTATCAAGCACCAGAAGAAGCATGTGAAACATGGAAGCTTGTTTACCAAAGATTACAAAATATCGAACATCAAACACATCAACATGTACATCTTGAAAACCATGTGTTATTTAAAAAGGTAAGTTAATTAATTAAGACTTAGGCTTCATTTAATTAACTGCGTGCACATGTCAAAATTCAATTTGAATTCGTTGCCACACGTCCAGAAGCCCGAACCCCAACTTGCTTTGCTTGTTGAATTTCCCGGTGAAATTCTCTGTGTTGGGGCCCCGAACCCCAACTTGCTTTGCTTGTTGAATTTCTCGGTGAAATTCTCTATGTTGGGTTCTAAAAAAATTGAAATTGTCATATTTTAATTTAGTTATCGACTGTCAATATATTAAAAAACCTGAGACTATTACCGATGTCTCAGGTTCTTCTACTTAATATATATTCTATTAATCATCTTGAGATATAGCTAATCTTTTTATTATGTTTTCATATTGCGGATATTGAGGAATCAAAGATTCTTGTGTTAAAAGTTCAAAATGCTCGTATTCAAATCCAGGTTGACACATACATCCAACTAGACTATATCCTTCTGCGTTATCTAATGTAGAGGCAAAAATTGTCCCTTTAGGCACACAGTATTGTAAACACTCACCACAATCTATATCTCTACCTAATTTAACAGTTTGATATTCACCTTTTGGGGTTATCATATGAATCTTCAACGTCTGGCCAGCATGATAATACCATACTTCATCTGCATCTATTCTATGAAAATGTGATATATCGTGCTGTGTTAATAGAAAATAAATACTGCTAAAAGACGCTCTTCCATTACTGTCGCCTCTCATTGTCTCTTTAAAATATCCGCCTTCTGGATGCGAAATTAATCCCAACCGATTTATCCAATCATTAGCAGTCATCATTATTTTAAATCTACATTATGGAAAACATTTTGAACATCTTCCAAGTCTTCAAGTGCATCGATTAATTTTTCAAAAGTAGCTTGATCCTCTTCAGACAACTCAATATCAGTTTGAGGTAACATTTCAAACTCTGCTACTTTGAATTCCTCAACGCCAGCTTCACGTAATGCATCCTGAACTTGTGCAAACTGATCTGGTTCTGCGTAAACAATAGTCAAGCCATTGTCATCAATTACATCTCTGACATCAATATCTTGCTCCATTAGTGTTTCTAAGACTTCATCTACAGATTTGCCTTCTACACCAAAGGTTGCAGTATGGTCAAACATATAAGCTACCGAACCAGATACCCCCATATTTCCTCCATTTTTACCGAACGCAGCACGTACATCTGATGCTGTACGATTTACATTGTTTGTTAATGCGTCAACAATAAGCATTGAGCCATTCGGACCAAAACCTTCGTATCTTAAGTGATCGTAGTTTTCATCACCAGCGCCTTTAGCCTTATCAATAGCTCTATCAATAATATGATTAGGTACTGAATATGTTTTTGCACGTTCTAATACTAATCTTAAAGTTTGATTTGACTCTGGATTAGGCTCACCAGATTTTGCAGCTACATATATTTCTTTACCAAATTTGGCATATATTCTACTAGTATTTTTATCTTTTTGGGCTTTTTTCTCTTTAATGTTGTTCCATTTACGTCCCATAATGTCATCTCACTTTCATCATCTATGTACCATATTATATATTTAGCTACCGCCTTTGTAAAATCTGTGAATATGTTACAAACATTGTTAAATCAATCATTATAGATACCTATTGTTCAGCATAATACAATAAACATTCTTAATAAAAAAACTGTCATCAAAATAAAACTTTTGACGACAGCAAACTCATTTTATGTAGCTTGATTCATTTCGACACATCTCTATACATTTTGTATATCGATTAAAATGTCGTTAACAACTTAAGAATTTTTCAACATCTTCAAATAAAGCATCAAATTCACTCATATTATTTTCATCCATATATAGAAAAATTTTTCTTTCATCTCTATTCGATCTTACTTTATTTAACTTTTCTTTGTCTATCAATCTTCTAATAGACATCAAAATCTTAGTTCTACTAATATCTAACTCTCCAGTAGCCAGTTTTAGAAAAGTTTGCATAAGAATTCGCTCATCTAAGCAATATTTTTTAGCTAAATATAGTACAGCAAGATCGTTTAACGTCAACTTATATTTTTTATCTATATATCCAGATAATGCTTTATATTGTTTGTAAAATTCTAGTAATTTAATTAATTTCTGCTCATTCAAAATCTGCACCTCCAAATATAAGTGACAATGCATATATCATTATCTTAAATATTTGGATAATTGTCTTTGACATTTGTTTTTAAACAATTGTCAAAATTACGAATAAACACAATTTAAGTTGTGCTACGCCTTTTATTTATTTTACCTTTTTTATATATTTCAACTAAATATACTGCATTATATTTCATTCTGATTTTCAACGGGCCCTTTTTGAAGTCATGTTCCATAATGTTCATGTATGGTCTAAAGTTCTCCTCAACTCTCATCAAGAACGGTGTAGACCAAACATATTTATGACGTAAATTTTGAGAAATCATATGATTAATATTGCCACCTTCATCATCAACTTTAACAATCACACAAATATATTCATCTATTAACGCTTCATCTTCAAAATTAATCCATATATCAACATCTTTAAAGTCGCTCTCATTCGATTCACTTTCAATCACACGCCAATCATATAAGTAGAGATAATATTGATCAGTATTTTCAATAATATTATAGAATCGTTGTTGAATTTGATTTTGATTAATCATCCAACTCAAATGATTAAAAATCAGGCCAAAAGTTGTTTTAAACCCATTCTCATCAAATAAATGTACAGCGTTAAAGACTTTAGGATTTGAAAATACATTTAATCCGTAGCCTTTAAAATGTTTTTTTAGTTTTGAAATTGCTTGAAATAGTAATGGTGCACTATTACTTAAATCAATTTCATTATTATTCAGTAATTGATGATTGTATAAATTTAGAAAAATTAAATTTTCACTACTAAAGTCAAACTGCTTTAAATCATCTATTAAATGCTTAAGTTGCAGGATATTTTTGAGTAATAAACCTTCCTCATTATCAAGTAAATAGGGTAACTTTAATCTAGCATTATCAATATAAAGATAGTCAAATTTTAAACGCTTTATTTGTGAAGCTAATGATTTAAATTGTGCAGTGTCATTAAACATACAACTAATATCTAAACCTATTTTATATTCCAATTTGATGTTTTGTATCTTCAATATATTACGATAAATTTCTCGAATACTTTTTTCGTCCAAATTAAATATAAATTGCACATTGTAATCTGAAACAAAACGTTTATTCATATTTTTTAAGTTGTCATATTGATATGTAAAAAGTTGATTGAGTTCATATATTTGCTCGATTTTATCGATGCTAAATGCAACGTGCAAGTGATATTCAATAATAATTTTAATGATATCATTCATCTCTTCTTGAGAGAACGTATTTTTATATTGGCATAAGTTAGGCATAATACAAAAAATAATTTTTGAACCTTCATACCCTATTTTTTTATGAATACCTTGCAAAAACAACATTTTAATTTCGTCAATTGAATTAATTTGAACGACAGAATAAAACGTTGAAACATTAGAAGTTGGATATTGGTCAATAACAATTTCATCATAATTATCTAACTCATTCGTTGACAATTTAGAACATATTAATGATTGGACACGTGATTTTAAGTGTTCTGAAACATCATCATCAGAACATCCATTATACTTATCATATTTTTTCATTGCACGATATGCATTGGGTGTTACACTTAAATAATTTTTGAATTGTCTGGAATATGTAGATACATTACTAAATCCTAGCGTTTCACTAATTTGGCTTATCGTTTTAGTTGTCGTAAGTAGCATCTCTATAGATTTACTAATTTTAAGTGTATCTATATATTTTTTAAATCCCATACCTAATAACAAATGAAACTGCGTAGAAAGATTGGACTTAGAAACATACAACTTATTGGAAATATCTTTTAGGGTCAGTCTTTCTTCGATGTGATTATATATATAATTCAATTCATCCTTTAACTCACCATAATAATCATACATATATTGGTCTTCAGCAATTTTTTTGTCAATAATAACTTCATTAGCAAGAATATGAACAATTTTATTGATAATATCTTGTTCTTTATCCACATTACCATCTAAAAAATTCAACGTAAGTTGAGCAACTAGTTCTTTAATTTCGTTCTTAGATTGTATTAAATCCGAAGTATAATGGTAATTGAAAAAAGAATAGCCTAACTCTGTAAACCAATCACTAGAAATATATACTTCTAGTGTGATGCCATTGTCACTGATACTAAACACATCCATATTATTCACAATATATAACTCATCTGTGAGTATCCTTTCTTTCATAAATTGTTGAAAGTACATACTCCCTTCGATAGGCCAAAATAATAAAATGCCGTCTTGACATCGTGTTGCCGTATATTCTTTTTTTGAAAGTATATGCAAACAAGAATTTGCCATATCTTTACCTCTTTCCCTCAGTCTTTTATGCCCATACCAATTCGTGTAAATTTTCACAAGTATCAGAAAACAATCTAACACAACATAAAAAATAAATCAAAAAGAAAAATGATGTATTTAATCATTTTTTTATTTTTGTTCTTTGCCTTTTCTATTAGATACAAAAAAGATGTGTCGTGTTGAGAGTTCAACATTAAATGAAAAACTCAGAAACTCTCTGATAGAGAAACACGATCACATCTTTTAATTCCTTCATGATCTCTTTAGTTTTTAAAGCGATTTGCTAAACTAAGTATATCTTCAATGATATTTAATAAGTTGATAAACAAATTAAATCCCATTTCTCTTGGTGAGAATTGACCTCTTTTCATTCTATTAAAATCGTATAAAGTATAAAGGAGAAACAATAATAAGCTCACTATTGTAATAACAGTATGAAAAATTGGATTATTAATAAATATCCCTATAATCCCAGCTATAATTAGCGCAATTAATGTCACAAACAGATATTTTCCCATACTCGAAGCGTCTTTTATTAAAAAGTAACCCACAATACCAAAAGCTATAAATGCACCAATAGCAAGAATAATATTTTTATAGAATACTTCTGCTCCTAAATTTTGTAAGTAAGTCGTAAAAAGAGCATACGAAAGCAACCCTACAATAATGGCGTATATATGGGAGATCACTAAACCATATTTTCGCGCACGTTTAATAAATAACGTTGCTAATATCAGAATTAACAATCCTAGAGACAATGGTTTTCTCCATGACATGGGAAGATATTGTCCAAAATAACAACCAATCCCAAAAATTATCCAATAATACATAAAATATAACCATACTTTTGCATAGGCATGTGTTTGGTTCTTATCTTGAGATTGTCTTTTATGATCAGTTGATTGGTGTGTCGATTGTGACATTATAATAACTCCTTTTCTATATTAAATAATTGGGTAATAAAAATTTTACAATACTATAAAGAATTACAAAAGTATTTAAGTTCATAAATTCTAAATATATAGAAGTTTTAGAAAACTCATTACAATGAACTTTACTTTATTACAATTTATCTAATAAATATTAAGAAAAGTAACGAAATATGTCTTATAAATAGCGATATATCAACTTTCTTTAATAAATGTTCAGAACAATACATTATTTTAACAATGTTACAAGATAATAACAAAGCCCACAAAGTCAAATATTTTTGTTAGTATGGGGTACGTAATAAAAAAACAAAAAGTTAATGTACGGAGACTTGTCGGGACAATTATCTAAATCATTAAACTTAAATCAATTAAATCTTTGTTATATTTAAGGAGGAGTTACTTTGAAAAAGTTAGCCTTTGCAATTACAGCCGCTTCAGGCGCAGCAGCAGTTCTATCACATCATGATGCTGAAGCTTCTACACAACATAAGGTTCAATCTGGAGAATCTTTATGGACTATTGCTCAACAATACAATACTTCAGTAGAAAGCATTAAGCAGAATAATAATCTTAGCAACAATATGGTATTCCCAGGACAAGTTATTAATGTAGGTGGAAGTGCTTCACAAAGTACTAGTTCAAACACTTCTTCAAGTTCAGCATCTTCACATACTGTAGTAGCAGGTGAGTCATTAAATATCATAGCTAATAAATACGGTGTTTCAGTTGATGCATTAATGCAAGCAAATCATCTAAATGGTTATTTAATTATGCCTAACCAAACATTAACTATCCCTAATGGTGGTTCTGGTTCAGGATCAGGTGGTACAGCAACTCAAATTAGCGGTAATTATACTTCACCTTCATTCAATCATCAAAACTTATACACTGAAGGTCAATGCACATGGTATGTATTCGATAAACGTTCTCAAGCTGGTAAACCTATCAGTACTTACTGGTCTGATGCAAAATACTGGGCATCAAATGCAGCGAATGATGGTTATCAAGTTAATAATACTCCATCTGTTGGTGCAATTATGCAAAGTACACCTGGACCATATGGCCATGTAGCATACGTTGAACGTATTAATGGTGATGGTAGTATTTTAATTTCAGAAATGAATTATGCAAATGGTCCATATAATATGAACTATCGTACTATCCCAGCTTCAGAAGTATCTTCATATGCATTTATCCACTAATCACTGATGATCAATGATTTTACTACAAGGTAAGCGGACATACCTTGTAGTTTTTTTTATTTTATATTTTAGGCAATTCAAATAAAAAGGCCACACAAAGTTGACTAAAAATGTCAGTCTTTGTGTGGCCTTTAGCTATATGTACTTACCTATTTATACAAGCCTTTTTTATTTTAAGAACAGATGAATAACAAAATAAATAATTGCTGCTAAAATAGCTGAGATAGGTAAAGTAATCACCCATGTTACAACCATACGTTGAGCAGTACTCCATTTAACACCTTTCGCACGATTTGAAGCACCTACACCTAGAATAGATGAAGACACAACGTGTGTAGTAGATAATGGGAAATGTAATGATGACGCTACGAAAATCGTTAATGCTGAAGAAATATCAGCGGCTGCACCGTTAGCAGGTCTAATTTTCATAATATTTCCGCCGACAGTTTTGATGATTTTCCAACCACCTACCGCTGTACCTAATCCCATAGCTGTTGCACACGCAACTTTAACCCATACTTGAGGTTCAACATTACTACCATCTTGTAAGTTACCTACAATTAAAGCTAATGTGATAATCCCCATAGATTTCTGAGCATCATTTGTACCATGTGAGAATGATTGTAATGCTGCAGTAAAGATTTGGAAAAACCTAAAATTACGATTAGTACGTGTTAAATTTGAATTTTTAAAAACGATTTTAACAATCGTATACATCATATAACCTACACAAAAAGCTATGATTGGTGAAATGATTAATACGATAATAATCTTTGTAAAACCTTGATAGTGTAATACTGCAAATGAACCTTGCGATGCAATGGCTGCACCCGCTATAGAACCGATAAGTGCGTGAGAAGATGAACTTGGTATTCCATACAACCAAGTGATCAAATTCCAAATAATGGCAGCAATAATAGCTGCTAACACAACAACTAAACCATGTTGTAATTTGAATGGATCAACGATATCTTTTGTAATAGTTCCAGCAACACCTGTGAAGGTCAATGCCCCAATAAAGTTCATGACTGCTGCTAATAAAATAGCTCTTCTTGGTGTTAATGCTCGAGTAGAAACCGCAGTAGCTACAGCATTAGCTGTATCATGGAAACCATTGATAAAGTCAAATATTAATGAAAATATAACTATAGCTATCGTGACAATTAAAATATATGACATAAATAAAGACTCCCTTAGCTATTTTTCATGATTATAGTTTCAAAATTATTAGCAACAGCTTGACACTTATCTGCTATTTCTTCCATGCTTTGATAAATATCTTTTATTTTAATTAATGTGATTGGATCTGTTTCACTGTTGAAGATGTGTTTCATCGACTGTCTTAAGATACCGTCGCAATTTGTCTCAAATTCTTTAATATTAATAGAATGAATGCGCATGTGAGATAACTTTTTGTCTACAAGTAATCCTACAGCTAGCTTCATTTCGGCAACTGCTTTTTGTATGTTTTCTACAAATTCAGCCATGTACTCATCCGTATATTCAATTGAATACATTTCAAACATTGCTGATGTCTCTTCCATAGCATCTAGAACATCATCTATTGCATTGCATAAAGATAAGATATCTTCACGTTCAATTGGTGTAATGAATGTTTGGTTGAGATCAGAAATAACTTGATGCATAAGTTCGTCACCATGTGACTCATACGTTTTAATATTATCAGAATAAGCTTTCAAATCTAAATGTGTATTGAAATCCATTTTACCGAATTCAATAGCTGCACGGTCTAGATTGAATACCATTTCTTCTAATTGAACCATGAACTTATCCTTTTTCTTACTAAACATTAAAAATCCTCCATTTTGAGCGATTGTCATCAATCACATTATTAAATTTTATTTGTGTAAGACAAGTAGTTGAGGAACTGATTTACAATTATTATAAAAAGTAACTAGCAATTCTTATATTGTAAAAATTGTGTAAATTTAATATATAGTTATCATTTATTGATGTTCGCCAACATCCAGTTTTGTCCCTACTTGAAAATATCACAAAATTTACATAACTACAATTCTATTTACAAATTCTTAACAAACTAGATATTAAATTTTTACATAAGCGTCTCATGGCTTATTAAAAATGATGAGCGATAAAATTATGTAAACACTTTTATCCACTACAACTTTAAAATAACGATTTATTAAATCAATTTCAAATATTAATTGTAATTTTTATTCAATTTAATAAAGCGACACTTTAATCACTTGTTATTTTCAATGATTAAAGTGTCGCTTCGTATTGTTCGTTGGAGTTTTGAAAATATATTAAAGTCTATAAATTAAATAACACAAATTCAATAAGTATAAATTTATATCGAATGTTTAATTGTTCTTTTAGAATGATTATAAGCTATAATAGCAAATACTGCATAAGTTGCTGTATAAACCGCCATAACTATAAAAATAGGTATTTGATTTGTCACATTCATTAAATGCATATAAGCAAGTGAAGCAAAATATGCATGCAGTAATGCAATAATTAAAGGTAAACCAAAATTAAATATTACCTTAAGTTTCAAACCTTTAGACATATCTTGATGCGTAAATCCTAGCTTACGAAGAATCGTGTAATTCTCAAGTTCGTCTTCCGTTTCATCAATCTGTTTAATGTAAATTATACATCCTGCTGCGATTAAAAACGTAATTCCTAAAAACGATGTCACAAATAATAAAATACCAGTTAAACTAGAAATTTCACTTGCCGCTTCACTTCTTGTTTCTATATCTTCATTGATACTACTAACTAATTGTTCTAATTCTGGTAAATCATTTTTATTTTTAAGATCAAAACCATATTGGGAAACAATATTCTTTTCTTTTATATGTTCTCTAATTTTTTGATAATCTTCATCATTTAAAATAAGTGTCGGTCTACCACGATCGACATCAGACATAAAATAGACTTTATTTATCCCTTTTCTCAAACTTACTTTTAAACGAAACTTCTTACTTCCTACATAAGCCGTCCCTTTTTTGTCTGTTTTAACAACATCTTTGAGAGATCCTCTAGGTATAATAATATCTGTCTGCCCTTTTTTCGTACTTACATTTGGAATATATTTATCACTCGTTACTGTGATTTCTTTCGGTCTATATACGCCTTCGCTAAAAAGATGATCTTTATAAACTTTTGCATATACGACCTCTTTATAATTATAGTAATGTTCAATATTACGATTATTTAATTTAAAAGCAAGTTCATTTGCTTGTCTCTGATTCTTTAACGTAACATCATGTGGTGAACTCAGTAACACTTCATTTGTTAACGTACTACGACTTAACGCCGCAAAACATAATACAGAAACGGTTATTGCTGACACAACAGTCATTATAGTTAAAGAAAATGCATTCTTCTTTACACGATATATAATAGGTGATGTGAACATAACATCTGTGACACTTACCGTTCCATTTCTCAACCGCTGTATCGCTTTAAATATCAATGAAACTGTACTTCTAAAGAAAAAATATGATCCTATAACAGTTAAAAATAAAATAGCAAACGGTTGAATAATTGTTTCTACGTTATCTACTAATTTAGTCGACATTATATAACCACTAACTATCATAATAATCCCTAGCACGCCTAATACAACTTCACCAAGTGTTGTGCGCGTATGACTGAACTCTTTTTTGTTTACATCAGATGCTAACTCTTTAATAGAACGTTTAAGCAAATATACATAGCTTTGAAAGACTATAAGTACGTATGACACAGCTATTAATAATAACGTTTCTAAAATGGCATGATAATTAAAGATAATAGAAACACTCACGTTGATTCCTAATAATCGCAATACAATCATGAGTAAAATTTTCGAACCAAAGATCCCCAATATGATACCTACAATAGTTGTCATCATAAATGTCATCAATTGCTCCAACATAATCATTTTCATGATATCTTTCTTTGTTAGACCAATGATTTGTAATAACGATAGTTCACGCCCTCGTCTTTTCAAAAATAAAAAATTAGCATAAAGCAAAAAGACCAAAATAATGATAAATAAAAAATAACTTCCTACTTGTGAGCCTTCTTTGATGACAGGGAACGACTGATTACCGTGTAAATGGTGCGCATATTTTAAAGTTACAAAACTAAAATATAATACAACGCTGATAACAAGAGATAATAAATAAATAGCATAGTGCGTCACATTTTGTTTAAAGTTTTTGAAGATAATTTCATTAAAGCTCATAATTGATGCCACCAAGTACACTTTGCGTTCTTATAATTTCTTTATAAAACGTTTGTTTATCATCATCACCTTGATACAACTCAGTAAAGATTTGTCCATCCTTTAACATCACAACACGGTTTGAAAAACTAGCAGCTACTGGATCATGTGTCACCATAAGTATAGTTGTGTTAAATTCCTCATTCATATATTTAAGACGCTTAAGTAAATCTTGTGTACTTTTAGAATCTAAAGCACCTGTAGGCTCATCTGCAAATATAATTGAAGGTAAATTAATAAATGCTCTTGCTGCTGAGGTACGTTGACGCTGTCCACCTGATAACTCTGATGGATATTTATCACTAATATCACTAATATTCAAAGCCTCTACTATACGTTGATAACGTTCATGCATGATTTGTTTATCTAACTTTTGAACTGATAGTGGAAGCATAATATTTTCTTTAACGGTTAAAGTGTTTAAAAGATTATAATCTTGAAAAATAAATCCAATATCTTTTTTTCTAATATCAGATAATTGCTTATTAGATAACTTCTCAAGTTGTTTCCCATTGATTGTAATAGATCCTTTAGTCATATAATCAATCGAACTGAGTACATTTAATAAAGTTGTCTTTCCTGAACCAGAAGGTCCCATGATTGATATAAACTCACCTTCATCAACATCTAAATTAATTTCTTTCAAAACTTCTTGGAAAG
Organism: Staphylococcus sp. HMSC068G11; assembly: GCF_001815825.1. Lineage (NCBI taxonomy): Bacteria > Bacillati > Bacillota > Bacilli > Caryophanales > Staphylococcaceae > Staphylococcus > Staphylococcus sp. HMSC068G11. Next base: position 143,323 of record NZ_KV822090.1, on the reverse strand, counting down.
CTTGCTTATCACCATAAACTTTTGACAACTGCCTTACCTCTAATATCGACAAATAATCACTCCTGTCATACTTCAATCAAATTATCTTTTACGAAGACAAACTTAATGTAGACTATCATATCTTCTTTAATTTACATCATTTATTATATCGATTATTAATTACACTTGTGATAATAGTAAGTAACAAAACGCACGTTTAAAATGACAATCTTGTCACCTTAGACATGCGCTCAATGATTTCATTTTGTTGTGGGAAAATGAAATAAAACGTTGTTCCTTTCCCCACTATTGAATCAACTTTAACTTCAATCCCAAGTTGTTCTTTCACGCTTTGTACAAGGTATAATCCCATACCAGAAGACGCTGCGTCGTTGCGGTCTGTTGTAGAAGTAAATCCTCTATCAAATATACGTGGTAAATCTCTCTGACTAATTCCACGACCGTAGTCTTTAATTTTTAAAACGACATGTCCTTCTATGGTATAACCGCTCAAATTTATTGTAGAATTATCACTATATTTTAAAGAGTTAGACAGAACTTGTCTAATCATCATACGGCACCATTTAACATCTGTATAAACCTTTTGTTCGTCTTTAAAGTCTAATTCAAAACCTATCCCTTTTGCCTGACTGATATGTCGAGTAACTTGTATTTCATCTATAACCATTCTTTTTAATGAAATATAATCAAAATACATATCACGATGCTGTGATTCAAGCCTTGTTAAATATAATTGCTTATCTAACATCTCATTAATACGAGACCATTCAAATAATAACGCTCGCTTACGCTGATCATCACTTTCTTGATCTATCAATAATTTCATAGCCGTAACAGGTGTTTTTATATCATGAACAAACTCTGTAATTGTTTGTTCATGATTTTTAATTTGTAATTGTTGTTCGACTACTTTCTCTTTTTGAGCGTTTATATGACGATACAGATAATCTATGACTTGTTGTTGGAATGGGGTTTCTGCCAAATCTTTATGCTTAATTTCTTCAATTTCTTTATCTTCATAAAAATGTTTGGATAGACGGACTTCTTTAACAAACGTAAATAATAAGAAAAGTATACTCAAGCCTATGTTTAATATCACTATATAAAATACACTTTCAACTGAAATCTCATAATCTATGTAGGCAACACCTAATAAAATAATGTTGAGAAATAATATCCACAATATCCAGTTACTACGAGATTTTATAAAAAACCAAAACCATCGAAAATTATTCATGAGCTAAGTATCCTTTACCAACTTTGGTTTCTATTGCGCTAGCCATGTCAATTTCTGATAATTTTTTTCTTAATCTATTAACATTAACTGTTAAAGTATTATCACTAACAAAAGCTTCATCATCCCACAAAGCAGTAATGAGAGTGTCTCGCGTCACGATTTGATTGCGTTTATTGATTAACATCTCTAAAATAATCATCTCTGTTTTAGACAAAAAGATAGTTTTATCATTTTTTTGAATACTATCTTTTGATAAATCCACAGTAGCGTCTTGCCAACTTAATGTTCGCTTTTCTTCAACTCCAAATTCATAAACACGTCTATATATAGCTTGTAACTTAGCAATTAAGACGTTTGTATAAAATGGTTTTTGCATATAATCGTCTGCCCCAAGTTCCATACTCATCACTTGATCCATTGGATTATCTCTTGATGATAAAAACAAAATAGGAACGTTCGACTGTTGTCTCATTTTTCGACACCAATAAAACCCATCGTATTTCGGTAATTGAACATCTAAAATAACAATTTCTGGATTAAATGTCTCAAATGTCTCCATCACATGACTAAAATCCTCGACACCAGCGACATTAAAATCCCATTGTTCTAATTCCTTTTTTAATTCTTGAAAAAGCGTATTATCGTCTTCGACTAATAATATTTGCATAACGAATCACCTAATATATTATTTAGTATATTTAATCTTCTCACCTGATTGAATGCGCCCTTGATAATGCTTAATTCTACAATCAATTTCAAAGCCTCTCATAAGAAGTCCTTGAATCGGTGCTTGTACGAAATAGTAAATTGGCCAAAATAATCTAGGGATATAATCGTATAAATGAACCATAATTAAACGTGTTCCTTTAAGAAGTCTAAATTCTAATTTTGCTTGCTTCTTTAATTTTGGTTTCATCAATTTACCACCAATAAGATGTAATGTAATTATATCTTCTGTTGTATTAATCATTTTGAAAATAGCTAAAGGGCTTTTAATGTTCTTATTGTAAATGATGTAGTGATGACCTTGTTTTTGAGTATGTACAAAAGTTCCTTTTGTCTCATCTAACCATCTACTAAAATAATCTACAAGTTGATTGAGCGTCCATTTCTTCGGTAAAATCATCTTCATCGCTGTTCGAACATCATCATATTTAGCTGTTTGTAATTCTACGTTAATATGAGGACGTTTCACTTCAACATCCGTACAATCAACTGGTACTCCATAAGCGCCTAAACGTTCAATGGCTTCATTATCATGACGGCTCCCCGGAATATACACAATCTTTTTCAGCTTATTTATTGATGCAGCTCTACCAAAATTATCTGCCGCTATAAAGTTTAAATCTCGTGCTGTTGCATGTGTTAATTTAGCAGAATGTTTAGTTGGATCTAAATAATATACCGCAATGTCTATACCTTCCATAGCTTCAACTACATCTTTGTAATTATATATATCACGTTTTAACCATGTGATTTTGTTCGTAGATCCTTTATCAGGTTTGGGATATTTAGATAAAGCATATAATTGAGCATCATGTTCAATGACTCGACTTAAATATCTACCAATATAGCCGGTGCCACCTGCTAACAATACTTTAGGCTTCATAAATATCAGCTCCTAAACTTTCTTTTAGATAATTTTATATCAAGCGTAATTAAGTAAAGTGTATTATAATAAGGAAGACAATTGATTTAACAAAACAGGAGTGTTGATATGACACATCTCATTCGTGAAATTAGTATTAAAGACGTTGAAAACTTTATCAGTCTATTAAGCCAAATATATGATGAATCAGAATTTACATTCTACAATCCAGGTGAATATTCACCAACGATATCTTCCGCAAGTCAACACTTAGAAAAATACATCACTTCACCTACCAAAGCGATATATGTCGCTGAAAGTGATGAGCAACTTGTTGGATACGTATTTGTTAATACTGAAACCTATGAACGTACACAGCACGAAGCTGTCGTGTACCTTGGAGTTAGAGAATATTACCAACATCAAGGTATTGGACAAGCACTTATCAATAGAATTGAAGCATGGGCTTTAAATCATCATATTCGACGTATTGAAGCTACGGTTGTTACTGAAAACATTAACGCAATAGAATTGTTTAAAGGTATGGGCTTTCAAATCGAAGGTGAACTTAAAGATAAGCTTTTTATAAACCAAAAATATTATAACGAATATGTAATGGCTAAAATATTAAATTAACTAAGTATGTCACTATAAATTTTACCACATATTTAAAATATTAAATAATATCATTATACGTCTTTCATATTGAGGCGTATTTTAATTATCTTTACTACTTATAAGTTTAAGATTATTTATTCTTTACTTATTATGAATCTACTCCATCATCGTTTCGTATATCTTTAAATTATTCTTAAACTACTTTAATTTTAAAATCAAATCTATACTGTTTAGTCATAAAAACGCACCCCAAAAGCTAAATTTAGTCTTGCTTTTGGGGTGCACATTATTGTCTTGAGAATTTCAATATGTTATGCGTCGATGACTGAATTAAAAAATTATATCAAGCTTACTTTATCAATAATTCAGAGTAGAATTTCTTACAGAAATTACAAAGATAACGACTTTAGGATTGTTTGATGCTGATAGTGATTGTACATTAAATATGAATGATATCTCTTTAATGTAGTTATGATATTTAATTATGCAATCGTATTCTTCCAACATATACAGTACTTCTCGCAATGACGTACCTTAATGCACAAAACCATTGAAATACTTGATTAATAAACTTAAGAATCAAAAGGGTATAAGGATACTTCATTAGTATTTTGAGTTGGCTGATTTTGTGATGACTCGTTACTCTCCACTCCAGAAGATGATGTATTTCGACTTAAAAATAACAGCACTTTTTTGATATTTTCTTTTGATTCCGGTTTATCTAGATGAAATTGATATTGATGATGTAAGTGGTGCGAACCATCATAGAATAATGTATCTACTGGTATATTTTCTGCTTTCAAACCTTGTGCAAATTCTTTATTTTGACTGTAAAATGGATCAGCGTCACCAACCGAAAGAAATGTCGGCGGGTATTCATGAGTCACTTGATTGAGCGTTGACATTTGAGATAAGTTTTTAAAATCTGTTTCCCAATGACTTGTTCCGGTATAACTTTTCATAAATAATTGTATTCTTGGAAACTCGGTTGCCCTAACCGTTTTCATATTATAAAAACCACCAAAAAATACGGCAGCCTTTATTTGTGAAGGCTTGAACTGCTGTTCAAAATGCATTTCATCTCTTAAGTCTTCATTGGTTTGCATAGCTACATATTGACTGGTTAACTGAGCACCAGCAGAGTCTCCCCCAATAACAACTTGATCAAAATCAATAGGTAACTCATGCTTATTCTCTTTTACAAACTTTACAGCTTGATTGAGTTGTACTAGCGGCGTGGGATATTTATATTGTGGAGCTAGCGCATAATTTACGTTGACAATGATGTATCCTTGTTCTGCAATTCTTGACAATAATTGATTTTTATATTGTTTGTCTCCAGCGATAAATCCTCCACCATGCATCCAAAAAATTACCGGTAATTTCGTATCATTGCTCATATCTGCTGGGGTAATAATGTCTAATTTGCTGTTGGGCATACCTTTACCATATGAGATATCTCTATATAATTTTACATTTTTGTTATTAATTTGAACATTTGTCTTGCTCTTCTGTTTATCATGAACATGGTTATAATGACTCTTCAAATTAAAAGCCAATATAAGTGAGACAACAAGTATGATTAGTGTTGTTATCCATATCCATTTTAGCTTTTTTTTCATCATGGCTAACCCTTTCAAATAATTACTCTACTTGTCTTGCTATTAATATAATAAAACAAATATCGATATAATTAAACAAAGGGGTAGGACAGAATCCATTTTGATGAATTCGAAGTCCCACCCCTCAAAGCTGACTCAATTTAAAATTATTTAATATAAGTGTGCATCTTTAACTTAGTCAACTCGGATGAACATATATACTTGTTCATGTATTTTTTAACCTTAAACTTCTCACGATTAAAATAAACATTTTTAATCATAAAAGTGTGAAGCAATGACTACGCGATATGCTCTTCATCATCTTTTTTACGTTTATAATATTTAATCAACACTGCTACTACAATAAATAATCCGACAATACCCATAAATTTGTATAAAACATTGATTAAATCAGCGAATCCTACGAAACTTAAAATAAATGCCATCACCATCATGATAACAATGAATATATGGTATTTTTTACTATAAGGTTCTGTGAAACGCGCTGCAAAAGAATAACAAAGACCTAAAATTGTGTTGTACATCACAGCTAACATAATGACTGTGAGTACAAGACCTAACCAAGGATGTATACCTTTCGCTAGGTTAAGCGTAGGTATTGCTACATCTTTAATTTTTGAATATTCTGTTTGAAGTGAGAAGTTAATTAACGCAAGTAAGATAGCGTATAGCACACCACCAAACATTGCTCCTGCACCTGAAACTCTTCGCTTAGAAGCATCACCGCCGATAGCTACTATCGTACTAAATCCTACAGCAAATGCTAATCCGCCGTATACTAATCCCCAAAAGATACCTTTCCAAGCACTCGTTTCAGGCATAGCACTGTTTACTTCCCCTAATGAAATACTACCTGTAAATAGGTAGAACACAGCAATAAGAATAACCATTATGATTAAAAATGGTGTAACTATTCCTAAAGCTCTTACAATTTTATTAAAATCTAATAATAATGTTAAGTAAATCAAAACTGTCATGATTAATGCGCCTAACCAAGTAGGAATTCCAAAACTTTGCTCAAAAGTAGAACCTGATCCGGCTATCATAGTGACAGCTATACCAAATAAGAAAAAGACAAGAATATAATCAAAAACTTTACTAAATTTTTTTCCAAAAACATATTGCAATGTGGACTCGTGATTTTTCGCTTCAAATGCAGTACCTATCTTAGCTACTTGTCTTCCTATGAACCCAAGTATAAATCCTGAGATAATCACTCCAATATATGACCATAAACCAAATGGTGTGAAAAATTGCATCACTTCTTGTCCTGTTGAAAATCCTGCGCCGACAACAATGCCAACATAGGCAAAACCAATTTTTATAGCTTCTTTATTCAGCCCCATGTGAATATTTACCTCCTTAGAGTTGCACAGTGAGCATTATAACGTACTGACTTTTTATTGCAACCCTAAAAAAATGTATAAATTTAGCTATTCTGTATTTTTAATCATTTTAGAAAACGATTTTTCGGACTTCAATATAAACAAAAATGCATAATCAATCGTAATCATGTATAAAAAATAGTCGCAAAAGTTTCAATAAACTTGAGCGACTATAACTCATTTTTTAGCGTGCATCTCTTTGATTATTCAATTCATTAATGTCTACAACTACATTATCCATACGTTTTGCTGTATCTTTAAGTACATTTCGTGCAACATTATTACTTGGATCGAGTTTTAGAATACGTTTAGCGACATCAAACGCTTTTTTATCCGAAATAACTGGCTCAGGAATAGCATGAAGTAATAACATTTGTAGTAAACTCTTCACTTCATTTCCGTCAGTAAGTTTTATGGAAGAATCTGCATGATAATATGCTGAATCTAGTGCGCCCTCATATTCACTTAAAGGATAAACAAGTAAAAGGAATGCTAAATCATGTAATTCTGATGATTCTTCTACCTTAATCATATCTAGAATACATGTATAAAACATCATACTCTCTACTTCATGAGCACTAGAGATGTATGCTTCTTCAAATTCCATAAAATCTGTTTCGGACATTAACTGTCTAACTAGTTCAAACTCGCCATTCAATACATGTTTTTTTATAAGATGTTGCATGGCAATGTCCTCCTATTGTCCAGATTTTATATAACAATTATTATTATAATACCATAATTACCTTTAAATTTCATTTAAAAAATGATTCTCAACGTTTTGGACCGTAAAATTACAATATATTTTCAAACACCTTTTCTTTATATGTATACGTCTTATAATAGCAATAATAAATGTATAAAATGGTGAACTTTAAAAATTATTATGGTTCACGTGTTAAAATTTTTCAAACTATGGTTATGATACTAAAATACTCTATAGGCTTATTAATATAAAAAAATGCTCAAAACAATTATCATTTTGAGCATTTTTTATTATAATCATATTTTTTCAATAAGACTGTATTCATTTAATCATGAATAGGTCTGACAGAATAAATCGTAAGTAACTAAAATTGGTTTCCCTGTTCTCGGATCTATATCTAAAACACCATCAATATTAAATACCTTTTCTAGAATGTCCTTAGTTAACACTTCCTCAGTTTGACCAGTCGCAACAATATCTCCAGCTTTCATCGTAATAAGATGATCTGAGAAGCGTATTGCTTGATTAATGTCATGTAAAACCATGACAATAGTGCAACCTTCTTCTTCGTTGAGCTTTTTGACTAAATTTAATATTTCTAATTGATGACAAATATCTAAATAAGTTGTAGGTTCATCTAAGAAAATAATATCAGTACGTTGAGCTAGTGCCATTGCAATCCACACGCGTTGTCTTTGTCCACCACTTAAATCATTTATAGTACGATGACGAAATTCACTTGTACCTGTAACTGACAGTGCCCAGTCAATTTCTTTTTTATCTTCTGCAGTTAAACGACCAAATCCTTTTTGATGTGGAAAACGTCCATAAGAAACAAGTTCTCCCACAGTAAGTCCATCTGGGACCTCTGGTGATTGTGGTAAAATTGCTATTTTTTTAGCTATTTCTTTCGTTGATGTGGCATGAATACTCTTACCATCCAAATTAATTCTACCTTCTTTAATTGACAACAGTCTAGATAACGCTTTCAATAAAGTTGATTTCCCACACCCGTTAGGTCCAATAATAGAAGTAACCTTTCCATCAGGAATTGCGACATCCAAATTATTAATAATCGTAGAATCACCATAGCCAATTTTCACTTGTTCACCACTTAAACGACTCATAATAATTCCCCTACTTTCATTCTCTAAAATCTTGCTTTATATATAGTAAAAACATTGTTATTGATTAAGTTATTCACTCATTATCAGTCATAAACTGGTAATTGATAATCATTATCATAGTTTTCATTATAACATCTCTTCTATATTATGACTAACAATTATTTTCACTATGTTATATATCATACTCGTAAATGAGCAGCAGTGAATTAAGTGAGTAGTATTGACCATAATAGATAAGTAGGGAACAGTATAATAATAAAAAGCCCAAAATGGCTTTAACTAAGTAACCATTTTAGGCTTCACTTTAAAAAGTGTCTTACATTTTAGCAACTTTCTAACTTTATAACATATTGAAATTTTACTCATCTAACAAAAAACCATTACCATATACATCACGAACGTCATGAATAACTAAAAAGGCATTTTCGTCAATATTTTTGATAATTCGTTTAGCACGGGAAACTTGTGTTTTAGAGATGACGACGTAAAGTACATCTTTTTCTTCTCTAGTGTAATAACCGTGTCCATTTAATATTGTTAATCCTCTTCCAACTTGCTGATCAATAGCTTTTGCTACCTCATTCGGGCGACTAGATATAATAGTCATTGCTTTTTTAGTATTTAATCCTTCTATAACAAATTCCATCACTTTTGTACCTATATATAAAGACATAACTGTAACTAAGCACTTCGCCAAAGGAATTTCTGTCAATGAAATAAGCACAACGATAAGGTCAAAGAATAACAAAGCGTATGGCGTACTAATATCTAAATATTTATTAACAATTCTCGCAAGAATAACCGTTCCAGCAGTTGTTCCCCCTGCTAGAACGATAATACCAATTCCTAAACCAACACAAGTCCCACCAAACACAGCATTAATTACAACATTCCCAGTTTCTACATGCCATGTTTCAGTTAAACTTAGAAAGATTGAAATGAGTACTGTAGCAAAAATAGTTAAATATGTACTACGTTTGCTCAAATATTTATAACCCACAATAATTAAAATAGCATTTAAAACAAAATTGGTTATTGCCGGTGAAATATGAAAAGCATAATATAATACGATGGCTATACCAGTGACACCACCCTCACCCAAATTCCCTGAAATAACAAATGCATTGATACCTGCAGAGAAAATAAATGAACCTATAATAACTAAAATGATATCTCTGATAGTTTTATTCACTCAATCACCCCTAAAACTTTGTTTAATTATTAAAATGTTAGCATAAGGTAACTACTTACTACAATAAAATTTCAAATAAATATATGATTTAAAAAAACAACTTCACATATCATAATATTCGTAATTATAAAAATATGTCATATTAAACGTACTAAAATAGAAATTCAACACATCCGCTTTCGAACAAATTTAAATATTCTGAATTTTTAATTTACTTATACGCCTAGGTCTGCTATAATAACTTTAACTTCTTGAAAGAGAAGTTATCTCCTTTGTGTTGTTTATAGTAACAAAACAAATTTTGCTCGAAGTACTGTGACAGTACCTAGTCCTTACCGTTACAAGTACATTAATATTCATTTCCCATAAAAGCCAAGTATAAAAAGTGTCTCCTCACTTTTATGCTTGGTTTTTATCATTTTAGAAATTCGTAAATCAATTCGTCAGCTTTCTACAAAATTAAAAAGCACACGACTCATCTAATTACAAAATAGAATGAGTAGCGTGCCTATATAAATTAAAAATCTAAAAAGTAAATTACCAAGCAAATATTCCAACAAATGCAGCAGTAAGTAAGGATACTAAAATTCCTGCTAACAACATCATCGGTACATATTTGGAAACAAAATCCGACGTTTTCTTATCAACTATACCTTTCAATGTACCTATAATCATTCCAATAGTTGAAAAGTTTGCAAAAGAAACTAAAAATGTTGATATAACTGCTCTATGATGAGGCGTCATTGCATTAACTTGATTAGAAATTTCACCCATCACAACAAATTCGTTTGTTACAATTTTCTTCGCCATTTGTTGTGCTACTTCCCACGCTTCATTAAACGGTAAACCTAATAGTAACGCAAATGGATACATGAAAACGCCTAAGATTTGATCAAGACCAAAGCTACCTTTGACACCAATACTATTTGCAATAAGATGTGTGATTAAATGAATCAATCTATCAATTAAGTCAGCCAAAGCTACAAAACTAATGACAAATGCAATGATAATTAATACAAGCTTTCCAGCTGCTAAAACTGAATCTCCAAGAAATGAGAAAAATGGTTGTCTTTCAGTTTGGTGATCTCTTATGCTATACACGACATCTTCTTGTTCTTCAACTGATACAGGATTCAAAATACAAGAAACTATAATTGCGTTAATAATATTTAGTGGAATTGCCGTCAATACAAGTTCTCCAGGTATCATTTGCACATAAGCGCCCACAATTGCTCCTGAAACTGAACTCATAGACATCATTGCAATAGTTAGTACCCGCATCTCATTCATGCGTTTAAGCTGTTCACTAGAAACAGCAAGAGCCTCAGTATTACCTAAGAACATCATTTCAACACCAAAAAATGATTCAAACTTAGGTTGGCGTGTAACTTTAGCAAGTACCCAACCAATACCGCCAATGATTTTTGGAAGTATATTAAAGTACATAAGAATGTCAAATAATGGTACAACTAATAAAATAGGGAAGAGCGCGCTTACTGCCATGTCCATCATTTTATTAGACGTGAAGCTTTTAAATGCAAATCCAGTACCCTCATGTGCGGATTCTATAACCCATGCTATACCGTTAGCTGCTCCTTTAACCCCTGTTCTTCCCCATGGAAAATATATAAAGAACCAAGCTAAAAACAAATTTAAAATAACCAAAATAAAAATAGATTTCCATTGTATATTCTTCCTATTTCTAGAGAAAATAACTCCTATACCTAGGAAAATAAATAACCCAATGATATTAACTAATAAAAACATTTGGCACCTACCTATATGTATTTTTATACTTTCATGCATTGATTATGCAATCCTGTAAGACTATCAATATGTCATTCTATGTATTTTGTTAATGGTGAACAATGATGAACAACAAAAAAATGAAAGCGTTTGTTTTACGTACTATGTTTCTATACAAACCCCAAAAGTTCTTTTAATCTTACAAAAGTTATTATACCACGTGAAAAATAGGGTTAAAATGACATTTTTACAAAACTTACATAAAAAAACACGCCCTTCCACTCATTTATTAGGGCGTGATTAATATTAATCTGATAATTTTTGAGATGTAACAAAATGTCTGTATTTATCATGACTTGCCATCAATTCATGATGTGTTCCTTTACCGGTAACTTCACCTTTATCAATAAATACAATTTGACCAGCTTTTTTTATAGTCGAAAGTCGATGAGCAATAACTACAGTAGTTCTGCCTTCCATAAGGGTTTCAAGTGCTTCTTGAATTTTTAATTCACTTTCGCTATCTAGGTTCGCTGTCGCCTCGTCTAATAACAAAATATCAGGATTTTTAACAAAACTTCTAGCGATATCTATTCTTTGTCGTTGACCACCTGATAATTTGAGTCCACGCTCACCAACCATCGTGTCGTAACCTTCGTCAAACTGCATAATAAAATCATGACAATTAGCAAGCTTAGCATACTCTATTAACTCTTCATCATCAACTTTTCTATTAATACCATATAAAATATTATCTCTTATCGTTCCACTCATCATCGAATTAGATTGCATAACATAACCAATTTTTGTACGCCACTTTGAAAGTGGAATATCAAAAATACTTTGATTACCGTATTTAATATCTCCACGTTCAATATCATACATGCGCTCAATTAAATTAAAAATCGTACTTTTACCTGAACCAGAAGGTCCTACAAACGCGCTCACTTCACCTTGTGGAATACTAAATGACACATCTTCCAAAATCTTTTTAACGTCATATTTAAAATCCACGTGCTCAAATACTAATTCGCCGTCGATGATCGTAACGTCTTTAGATTCTGACAAAGCTTCAGTAGGTTCAATAGGCTCTTGCATAATTTCATATATACGACTGCTCGCACCCACAGCTTTTTTATAATCCGTAACTAGTGTCGATAAGTTAATCAGTGGCATAGATAACTGGATTACATAAAATATCATAGCAATAAGTGTTCCGGGAGTAATTGCTCCAGTACCTATTTCTAATGCACCAAAACCTAAAATAATCGCAATAGTTAATAGCATAACAACACCAGAAATGGGCTGTACGACTGCTGATATTTTAGCTTGCTTTAATCCTAATCTATATATTTTTTTAAGATTTGTATGCGCATTATCTAACTCTAAACGCTCAGTATTAGATACTTTAACTAAACGCATTTCGGTAAGCACTCTACCTAATAATCCACTGAAGTTCGCAATTTCAGATTGCGTATTGGTAGATATTTTTTGCATCACACGTCCGAGAGGAACGATGATTAAAATAAATACAGGAATAGTAATAAATGTTAATAAAGTTAATTTCCAATCCATGATAAATAGCATGACTAATGAACCTATTAAAGTTAAAACAGAAGGCAATAAATTAGGTAGCTTTTGTGAAATAAATTCATTAATCACTTTTGTATCATCTGTTAGACGACTCATTAATTGGCCACTTTCATTTTTATCAAAGAACGGCATTTTTAATTGAATAATATGTTCCCACAATAATGAACGAATCGCATAAATAATCTTTTCACCAATTTTACTTAACAAATATAGGCCTATACCGCTAAGTAATGCATTAACTAAGAAAATCGAGCCAAATATAGCTATCATTCCCCAATTAATGCTACTGACGGAAAATTTATCAACTAAACGTCCAGTGAATAATGGTACTAATAAACCACTTAAACTTCCCAACGAAGTAATGATAACCGCTGCAATGATTAACCCATATGGCCATGAGAGTCTTTTAAATAAGAAAAACAAAGGGTTTTGTTCTTTCATAGTTATACCTCGTCTTTATATTCATATTTGATCTTGCTTAATATTGTAAAATTTCACTTCATCCCAATTCACAAAATATATAACGATTGCTTATTTATAAGTCTTTTAAGCAAATTTATATGATACCCAAAATGTTGCAAACTATGTAATTTTAACATTCAACTTCTCATGTACGTAACTATGTTCTTCGTAGTTGATATTATAACATTTTTTATCAGAACACACGCAAAAGATTATTTAATAGTACAAAAAATTGCACGTCATCTTATTTTTATTTTCTGTCACCGTTCTGTGTTGAAAAGTACTAACGAAATATTTACTATGGTTCAATATTTCTACGAATAATCGATTTTATCCGAATCAGCTACACATAAGATCTAAAAATATTAAAATATATGTGATGAAATTTAACATATTTAAAAATGATAATACGTGATACCAATATGAGGATTCAATTTATCAAACTCACTATCATGTATATGTTTTATGACTTTATTGATACAAAATTAACTAATGCACTTACATCCACATACATTCGAGAAAGATGAGGTTGATATATTATCAATATAGAAAAAAGTAGCAAGATATTTTCTCATTAAATAATATCTTACTACTGTTCTCATAGATTTATGTCTTCAACTTTATTAAATAATATATAAGCATCTCGAATTACAGAATGTTTGATTTTAAATATAAAACCTGAGACATCTATCATTATCTCAGGTTTCATTTACATATTAGCAATCGATGACTAGATAAAAATAAGTTTATATCAACCTTTTCCAACTCTAGTTCACATTAATTTAAAGAACAATTCTTTCTTATCTCTCTTTTCGAGATTAAATGTTCAATAGTGTCATAAATACTCTTAGTTATTTTGTATCTTTTCCGTATAATTCTTGCTTGATTTTGGTAGTTGAGATGCCTTCTGTGCGGTTAAGATAAATGACTTCACACTTATCTTTAAGGAAATCAAATTCCCCTTCCCAATCATGACCCATCACAAAAACATCAACATCAAAACGATCAACATCTTTTTCTTTCTGTCCCCATCCTTCTTCAGGGATAACTAAGTCTACGTATCTAATAGACTCTAACATCATCTTACGTTGTTCATAATCGTAATATGATTTTTTGTTTTTGATTTGATTGAATTCATCAGTAGAAAGCGCAACGATAAGATAATCCCCCATCTCACGAGCTCTTCTAAGTAATTCAATATGACCATAATGAAGCAAGTCATATGTACCATAAGTAATGACTCTTTTCATGATACGAAATTCTCCTTAACTAAAAATTTAATAAAAATTTATAATCTTAATGTATCATAAATATTTTGAGCATGCCATTAATACTATATTAGATACTAAACATAAATAAATTTAAAACTTACTTCAAAGAAAAGTTATTTTTTAAAAATTCTTTTTAGTGATTCTTTACCAGAAAATGATAACTTTTTAGGTATAACTTGAAGTTTAAAACGAATTAAGCCTGGTCTGCCAATTCCAACCTCACTAAGTGCCTTTTTCCATTGTAAGTATAAAGGATTTGTCCAATGTGTTGCACTCTGTTCAACAGCTCTAACAATTCGAAACATAGCCTCTCCCGAGTAATGTGTATGCTGCATAGCTTTCATATAAGCTATAACACTTTCAAGCAAAGATTGCGTCATTTTGTTATTTTTCTTTAAATGCGCCTGTATTAAGTAACTTACTATGAGGTTATCCATTCGATAACTATAATAGATTTTTTCGTCTAATAATAATAGTAATTCCATCACGCGTTGACGAACTTTTAACGCATCACTCATATAAGGTAAAAATGTATCAGCACGTTGCGCTGTTACTGATCCTTCTCTCTCATTATAGCCATATACAATGTTAGGTATAAGTTGAATATCTCGCGCTTTAGAGAACGCTTTGACAATAAAGGTATGTTCTTCACAGAAAACGACATCTTCATCAAAACGTAATCCGGCATACTTCGTGCTAAATAATTTTGCTCCAGGTCCTATCGATTGTAAAATATCCGGTTTACGATCAAGTGTGACAATCGCATCTTTCACCATAGATTGATGGGTCGAAATGACTTGCCATTCGCCGTTAACTTCTCTGGCCATTTGACCGATAACAATATCGGTTTCTTTGTTTTTCTTAAAAGCATCCACCATTAAATCAATCCTACTAGGTAAAAACTCATCATCTGCGTCTAAAAATAAAAATGCATCAACATCTTCAGACATAGCTTCTAAGCCAACATTTCTACTTCGAGCTGCTCCTTGATTACTCTGATGAATGACTTTGATGTGAGGATGTTTTTGTTGTAGTTCTGTTAGTACATGTTGTGTTTGATCAGTTGAACCATCATTGATACAAATAATCTCATAAGGCACACTAGTATCAACTGAGAGTATGGCCCGTTTAATCGTTTCTTCAGCGTTATACACTGGAATAATTATTGCTAATTTCATTATTTCACCAACTTATTAATAAAATGGACTAACTGGTTAAGACTATCTTTTGAATTATATTGATGCCAATCATTAAATAAAGATTGAAATTGCTCATCGTTATCATGTATCGCTTGTATAATTGACTCTTCATTACTCATTTTGTACCGTTCAGGAATTGCATAATAAAATTCATTCAATCCTCTTACTTTTTCATATTGCTGTTCATCATAATTATAAATAAGTGTCGGTTTATTAAGTGCGCTTGCTTCAATAGGTAATGAGCTATAATCACTTATAATAATATCCGCCATAATTAACATTGAGGTAACGTCGATTGAATGAGCAGTTTGACAATCAACAGTCGAGGGATGCAAATGACTCAATAACGTATAATTCGGTAAGTGCCGTTCAAAGTTTTCTTTATCAATAGTACGTTGTGCTACTTGACCTTCTCTATAAGTCGGAACATATACTGCGAGTTTATTTGTAATATGATATTTCTTTTTTAATCGTTGTTGTTCTAACTTAAGATTACTTCTAAAGTATTGGGTCAGTCTTGGAAGTCCAAACTTTAACATTTGCGATGGAGATGCATCAAACGATTGTATAAAACATTGAGCCATTTTCTCCCCACCTACCAAATAATAATCGGTAGCATCATAAACTTTTTTGTATTGTCTTACCATAGCCTTGTTTTTTAAATCAACTTGATGATCAGTTAAACCAAAATTTTTAAGCGCACCGGCAGCATGCCATGTTTGAATAACAATTTGCCCTTTTTTCTTCTGATAGCCACCCATCATTAAATAATACGTATCTAAAATAATAACCTTTGCTTTACTTAATACTTTCATATGTTTCATAATATATTTATTTCCGGCGGGTATAAAATATGCATGATTAATGTTATTAATATCTTTCTGGTATATTTTTTTACCAATAACCGTTACATAGTATCCTTCACTACATAAGGCCTCTATAATAGGCAAAACATCTTGCTTAAAGGTCATCATTATCACAATGTGCTTCGAATTAACATTAAACGGTTTAAAAATCATATTTAAAAGCACAATAGCTAAGATATAAATCTTTTTAATTATCAATCTCATTTTTTCACCATCTTTAAATTTCCAATCATTATATCAAATTATAAACGATACTTACTTTCAAAGAAAATAAAAGCAAATAATTTTTAATTTACTCAAAAATTCTACTAAAAGTCTCGATATTATTAAAAAAAGTAGGACTACGAATTCATCTTGAATCCATTGTCCTACCTCATAATGTCAATATGGCATATATTAAATTTGAACTATTTCTAACAAACAGTTATTTAAAAATTTCTTTTTATAAAAAACTAAATCTTTAATAATAAGCTAAATATTAATTCATTTTATGGTAAACCGTTAATAGAACTCTCTTGATTGACACTTTTACAAGAAGTCCGCAAAGTGATCTCTATAGCGTCTATGTAAAATAGAACCTACTATAAAGAATAAGAGAATGATAATAACGTTATATAGCATTAACTTCCAATGATCTATGAAATACCATTGATGGAACAATATTGCTGCTCGGTATGATTCTGCGATAAAATATACTGGATTAAATAACATAATTTGATGAATCAAACCACTTACGCCATGATTTTTTGGCACCCATAAAATCGGAGACATATAAAACAATATTCTCATTAATGCTTGCATAATCATCTGCGTATCTCTAATTAAAATCCCCAAAGTTGATGTTAAAAGTGCCACCGACGATGTTAGCAAATATGCAAAAGGTACATATATAAGTAATTGTACAATGTGAATTGAAGGGATAATTCCATTGCACATACAAGCTATTATAATAATTG
The DNA here is from genome assembly GCF_001815825.1 of Staphylococcus sp. HMSC068G11. Taxonomy (NCBI): domain Bacteria; kingdom Bacillati; phylum Bacillota; class Bacilli; order Caryophanales; family Staphylococcaceae; genus Staphylococcus; species Staphylococcus sp. HMSC068G11. Next base: position 125,755 of record NZ_KV822090.1, on the reverse strand, counting down.
CTAATAATCCTAAATGACCATAGAACCTACTTGTTACAATATAAGTAGGAATGATTGAAAGTGGGAAATTCATCTTTGCCACTTGATTGAATTTCTGAGAGATTGATTTAGTTCCTTCTAACACACCTTGATTAATAAAGAACCACATACTTATACCAACTAACAACCAAAATACAAACGGAATGCCATGTATTGGTGCATTGCTTCTAATTCCTAAACCAAAAACAAGCCAGTACACCATGATTTGTAAAGCAGGGTTCAATACTTCCCATGCAATACCCAGATAGTTATTATGATTGGTAATTTTAATTTGGAATTGTGCTAGTCTTTGAATTAAATAGAAGTTTTTGATATGTTCTTTTAAAACCGTTCCAACTGCGAACATTAAACTTAACCACGCTTTCTCCTATAATAGATTATCTATCTATTGTAAATCATTAATTGTTTCTCTTTAATTTGATTCATTGAGTCCATTCTTAAATAATAACATTTAACTGTTTATCATAAGCTCATTATATTATACAATCAATTCAGTTAAAAATTGTTAGAAATTTCGTGTAAGATTGAATTTTAGAAAATGAACCTCTTTCTTAACTCACTGTGTTAAATTTATTTTCAATAAAATCTTCTATTCACTTTACACTAGGTTAATAAATTTAACAACTGATGTGTTGTATATTATAATCTATATAAATGTTTATAAGGAAGGTACAAAAATGAGCGTTTCGGTAAATATTGAAAATTTGACAAAAGAATACCGTATCTATAGAAATAATAAAGATAGAATTAAAGATGCATTAATACCTAAAAACAAAAATAAAACATTTTACGCTCTGGATAACGTAAGTTTAACAGCGCATGAGGGAGATGTGATAGGCTTAGTCGGCATCAACGGTTCAGGTAAGTCTACTTTAAGTAATATGATTGGTGGCTCAATTTCACCAAGTTCCGGTGAAATAACAAGACATGGTGATGTGAGTGTCATCGCTATTAATGCAGGTTTAAACGGACAATTGACAGGTGTAGAAAATATTGAATTTAAAATGCTCTGCATGGGCTTTAAAAGGAAAGAAATTAAAAAATTAATGCCGGAAATTATAGAATTTAGTGAACTCGGCGAATTTATTTATCAACCTGTTAAAAAATATTCAAGTGGTATGCGTGCAAAACTTGGATTTTCAATTAATATTACTGTTAATCCTGACATATTAGTTATTGATGAAGCATTGTCAGTAGGCGATCAAACATTTACTCAAAAATGTTTAGATAAAATTTATGAATTTAAAGCGGCTAAAAAAACAATATTTTTTGTTAGTCATAATATTAGACAAGTGCGCGAATTTTGTACAAAAATCGCTTGGATAGAGGGCGGTAAACTAAAAGAATTCGGCGAACTTGAAGAAGTATTACCTGATTATGAGGCATTTCTTAAAACTTTTAAGAAAAAATCTAAAGCAGAACAAAAGGAATTTAGAAATAAATTAGATGAGTCACGTTTTGTCGTAAAATAAATTTGAAGAAAGTAAAACTAAAACATTAAGGGAGTGCAATAAAATTCATCCGAATTGATTGCCTCCCTTTTTCACACTTATTTTGATTTCATTTTATATTTTTGTATTGCTACCTTTAACATAAATTTAGGAATACTTATCATTCTCCCAATGCGCTTCCAATCGATAAGTACACGGTATACCCACTCAATATTTAACTTTCTAAATATTTGAGGTGCTCTTTTCTTTGAGCCACTGAATACTTCAAACGACCCACCTACGCCCATCATTACAGTGTGTTTAAATTTGTCCTTATGCTTTTGAATCCATTGTTCTTGCTTTAGAAATCCCATTCCTACAAAAATGTAATCAGGATTAAAACTTGTTATACGCTTTATGACTGTTTCATCTTCTAGATGAATATAGCCATGATGATGTGCAAAGTGAATATTAGGATATTGAGATTGAAGCTTTTTCTCTGCTGTCTCAATAATTTCATTTTTAGATCCAAGCAGATATACACGCTGATGGCTGACATGTGCTATTTTCAAACATTCTTCAAGAAGTTCTATTCCTGGCACACGCCGTTTTAAGGGCTGTTTTAATCGCTTTGAAGCTTTTACTATTCCTGTACCATCTGGAACTACATAATCAGCTTGATTAATTAAATTCCTATATTGCTCATGTTCAGTTGCATAATCCACGATTTCAGGATTAGCAGTCACTATAAATAAATTATCATCTGTATTACTAGATATGAACTGTTTAATATTTTCTACCATTTCCAACATTGTAGTATTATCAAAATTTACACCTAATATGTTAATTTTATTTTTTATTCTTTGGTTTTGATACATATTCAATCCCCACTTTACAACACGTTTAAAATGCATGAATATTTTAACACATGAAAATTTAAACAAAAAATATTTTCTAATCATTTACATCTAAAGTCTAAAGGATATCCATAGTCTTTTCATATATAATTAAATAAAGATGATTTTAACTTTTAAAAATACGAGGTCCACTTATGATTTATATACAAAATTTTATTACTACAACTATCCAATTAAATATCTATCTTATTTTAGTTATTGGACTGCTTTACTTAATCATACACTATTATAGATATAAAGGCTTTAACGCTTTCTTAGATATTTATTTAAATTATATACCGGTACTTACACACGAATTTGGACACGTCTTATTTAACAAACTCGTTGGTGGGAAGGCCAAAGATCTTGTCATTGTGACAAGCCCTCGAGAAAGAAACGTCACTTCACAACATGGCTATGCCATTACACAATCTAAAGGATACTTAGGTCAGTTCATTACAACTATAGGCGGTTATCTTATGCCACCATTGATGTTTTTAACTGGATTGGTATCTATTCACTATCAATATCCAAGTATATTTATCACTATATATTTACTTATTTTTATATATTATTTCTTTATTACTTCCCGTAAACTATCACCTTTGATTGTCATTATACTCATCTCAAGTTTACTCTATTTAGTATTTAGGCAAGACCATCAATGGTTCATTTATGACATCGTCACATTAAGTTACCATTTTATTTTAGGCGTACTTTTAGGTGAAATATTACAATCATCATGGACGATTTTTCGTCTTACCTTTCAACGTCCTAAACCTTCTTGGGATGGCAGTGCTTTAACGGAGATTACTCGAGTACCCACCTTTATCTTTAGTTTAGTATGGATATTATTCAATTTCTATACTGTGTATTTATTAATCAAATACACAATACTATAAATACGATACATAAATTTCATCATTCTATACATTGAATTGGTAATCACATTCTAACAACGAGGCAATGACTTAAAACGCTTATTACAAACACATTTAAATTTTTTCACGAAATTCCAATACCTTAAAAATGCCTAGGAAATTAATCCTAGGCTCTTTTTATCGTTTATTTTTCTGCAAAAATATTCATCGCATTTTCATAGCTTAAAATTGTTACAATATCATTCCTCTTAAGAATAATAACCTTATTGGTATCATCTTTGGATACAACTTCAACTGTATTTCCAATATAAATATCCTTACTTGATAAGTAAACTAACAACTCTGTCTTATCACGAACTCGTCGTACAGTAACACATTCTCCAGGTTCAAAATTGAGAATTGACGTAGTAAAAATTTCTTTATATTGATCACCTCTAGGAATGACGCCTCCATGAGGGCATGTTTTCGGAAAGTTTAAAATCTTATCTAAACGTTCTACAAATAAATCTGATATCCGATGTTCAAGTATTTCAGCTTCTTGATGAACTTCTTCCCAATTATATTGTAAAATTTCTATTAAAAATAATTCTAGTAATCGATGTCGCTTAATGATGTCTAACGTTTGCTTTAATCCTTCTTCAGTTAAACGGGCACCTTTATAGTGTTTTGTTTCAACATAGCCTTCCTTTTCTAAACGACCCACCATTTCACTTACTGATGGTGGTTTGATATTTAAAAATTGCGATAGTTTTTTATTTGATACAAAGGACACGTCGCCATCATTAGTCAAAATTGCTTTCAAATAATCCTCTTTTTCTTCAGTTAACATCGTTTCACCTCACACATTCACTTTATTGTACCATGAATTAACTTGACATGTTAAAACTTCAGGGTATATTATAAAATAAATTAGGTTAACCTAAACTTTTTATTAGGAGGTTTTAATTATTGCTCGAAGTGAATCATTTGAATTTATTTTTGGGAAAAAAGCACATTCTTAAAGATATTACATTCTCATTACCTATAAATGGTGAAATCATTGGTATTGTAGGACCTAATGGTGCCGGTAAATCATCTCTTCTCAAAGCATTTATTGGAGAATTTAAAGCGACTGGTAAACATACATTATATGATCACCCTATACATACACAACTTAGATATATTACATATATCCCACAAAAAGCACATATTGATTTAGATTTTCCTATAAAAGTGGATCAAGTGATACTATCAGGATGTTATGAAGACATTGGATGGTTTAAAAAAGCAAGTGTAGTTGAAAAAACGAAACTTAACCAATTACTGAATGATTTAGAACTCGACCATATACGCCATCGGCAAATTGCAGAATTAAGTGGTGGACAATTACAACGTGTTCTTGTAGCAAGAGCACTTATGAGTAATAGTGATATTTATTGTTTAGACGAACCTTTTGTTGGCATCGACATTTACAGCGAACAACTGATTATGAAGAAAATTAAACATTTAAGACATATGGGTAAATTGATTTTAATTGTTCATCATGATTTATCAAAAGCGGATCAATATTTTGATCGCATTTTATTATTAAATCAATCGTTGCAATTTTTGGGGCCAACAAAAGAAGCCCTATCATCTAAACGATTAAATGCAACTTTCATTAATTACAAAGATGATTCGCTTTTAACACTATCCTCACAAGGGAGTACGAATTAGATGTTAGATTTCTTTAACCATTTACTTAGTTATCAATTTTTAAACCGTGCATTAATCACATCTATTTTAGTTGGGATTGTATGTGGGACGATGGGTAGCATTATTGTTTTACGCGGTCTTTCTTTAATGGGTGATGCCATGAGTCATGCTGTTTTACCAGGTGTTGCTTTATCTTTCTTATTTAATATTCCAATGTTTATCGGGGCACTTGTAACAGGAATGCTTGCAAGTTTGTTTATTGGTTTTATTACTTCAAACAGTAAAACAAAACCAGATGCTGCAATAGGAATTAGTTTCACTGCATTCCTAGCATCTGGCGTCATAATTATTAGCTTAATCAATAGTACAACAGATTTATATCACATTTTATTTGGTAATTTATTAGCAATTACGCATCAATCATTTTGGACAACAATTGTCATTACTGTATTAGTTATTTTACTTATTATTATCTTTTATAGACCTTTAATGATTTCAACATTTGATTCAACTTTTAGTCGTATGAGCGGTCTGAACACAACAATAATTCACTACTTTGTCATGTTATTACTCGCACTTGTGACTGTTGCGAGCATACAAACAGTTGGAATCATCCTTGTAGTTGCTTTACTAATTACTCCAGCATCTACAGCTTTTTTAATCAGTAAACAACTTTATACCATGATGGTAATTGCAAGCATAATCAGCGTGATAAGTTCGATTATCGGTCTATATTTTAGTTATATATATAATATTCCAAGTGGAGCAACTATTGTAATCTGTACCTTTATGATTTATATTGTAACGCTATCAATCACTAGAATTAAAAATAAACAAAAAAGGAGCGCTTTAACGTAAAAAAAATTCTCGCTTTAGTAATAGCATTTTTAATTATCCTTGCCGCGTGTGGGAATCAAAGTAACCATGAACATCACTCACATGAAGGAAAATTAAAAGTTGTAACTACAAACTCTATTCTCTATGACATGGTTAAACGTGTCGGTGGAAATAAGGTCGATGTTCATAGCATCGTTCCAGTAGGACAAGACCCACATGAATATGAGGTTAAGCCTAAAGATATTAAAGCATTAACAGATGCTGACGTTGTATTTTATAATGGTTTAAACCTAGAAACTGGAAATGGTTGGTTTGAAAAAGCACTTGACCAAGCAGGAAAATCAACAAAAGATAAAAGTGTGATAGCAGCATCAAATAATGTTAAACCAATATACTTAAATGGTGAGGAAGGTAACAAAAACAAACAAGATCCTCATGCATGGTTAAGTTTAGATAATGGAATTAAATACGTAAAAACAATACAAAAATCACTAGAACATCATGATAAAAAAGATAAGTCTACATATGAAAAGCAAGGGAATGCATATATATCAAAATTAGAAGAACTTAATAAAGATAGTAAAAATAAATTTGATGACATACCCCAAAATCAACGTGCCATGATGACAAGTGAAGGTGCATTTAAATATTTTGCTCAACAATTCGATGTTAAACCAGGTTATATTTGGGAGATAAACACAGAAAAACAAGGTACACCTGGTCAAATGAAACAAGCTATTAAATTTGTTAAAGATCATCATTTAAAACATTTATTAGTTGAAACGAGCGTAGATAAAAAAGCTATGCAAAGTTTATCAGAAGAAACTAAGAAAGATATTTATGGTGAAGTATTTACCGACTCTATAGGTAAGAAAGGTACTAAAGGGGATTCATACTATAAAATGATGAAATCTAATATTGATACAATACATGGTAGTATGAAATAACATGGTAAAAATAGCCCTAAATGATATGTTAATAAGACCGGATTCGTTTTGAATTCGGTCGTTAATGGCAACGAAGACTATAGTTGAAACAACTTATTTCAAGCCAACTTTCAACTCAGTCATCGTCTGCCATTATATTTAAACATTTTGAGCAGAGGATTACTTCTTTATACTCATCATACTATATAACTAGTAGTCCCATATCGTGTGGTTTTATATTACCCTCCTATAATATAAACAACATCTTTTACACACGATATGGTGGTATTAGTTAGCTGTACATTATCATAAATAAACTGAAGCCCCACCCTCTCCGTAAATGGTGCTTTAAATAATGATGATGTACCAATACATTACTTCATATTTTTGAGCGATAAGTATGAATAATGTATATACAATGAATATCTAATTACATGTGTCATTAATTGTAATTAGTATTTATAAGTTCTATTCAATTTTTGAATAGTTACTAAAGCCACAAATAATCACTCAGTTATCTCCGTGGTATCCATTATCCTCCCCATGGAGACGTTAGTTGCACTAATCAATTGATATTAGTGCAACTTTTTCATTTTAAATAAAATTTCAAACTACATGAATGCGATCTATACAAATATGTTTAACTGAACAATACATTCTAAGCAACCATATCATTTAAAATGATAAAAGCTTCCAAATCAACTTTAGCTTAAGAAGTCATTTGGAAGCTTTGCTTATATATTATTTTTTATTCATTATGTCATACTATCTACAATAACCATTTCATCATAATTAATGGATTCTCTTAATTTTAATGCAGTACCTTCTGTTATCTCATCATTTTCAATTAGTTCTCTTAGAATACGACGTTGTTCTCTTAAAGCATTTAATTTAATTTTGGTAAGTGTATCTTCATGTCTGGAATTAAAGAAGTTGTTCGGTGTTAAGTTATCTATTCTCATCAGATATCCATCGCAAATCATACCTACTTCTAGTTTATTATCAGTAGTAGCTTCTTTGGCTAAACGACTTACGACGTTATAATGAACAAGCTTATTGATTTTACCCAATTCTAATAAGTTATCAGTAACACTAAGAGATGATGCTGAATTAATTTTTGTTTTTACACGACGTTTCAATAGCATTCCTCTTAAACCAACAATAATTCGTCTTAATAACGAAGCTTGTTTGTACACTTCTGTTCGTTCAGCGTAACGCATATAGTTTTCAAGAACACTCTCAGTAATTTCACCATCATCAACCAATTTCTCTAGCGTTTTTGTTTCTACGTTAAATGCAATCTTTTGAAGTCGTTCTAGTTCTTTGGAGTTTTCATCTTCCTTCTCAACCGTTTTTAAAAATGTGAGTTTATCGTGGTAATCTTTAATGACGTTTCCATAACGGTAACTCGTTTCAAACGTCGATTTTTGATTTAGGTAATCGATAACATGTTCTAAAATGTAGATTCTCGCCTCTTTAAATGACATATTACCTATCTTCACTTTAGGGCTATCAGGCGTTACTAAAGGCAGAATGACTTGCGCAATAATTAAACTTAATATTACCATTCCGGAAGCAATAAATAATAAATCATTTCGATAAGCAAATGTTTCATGATTTGCTAATAAATATGGCAAGGTTAAGGCGATTGCAAGTGAAATTGTTCCATGTACACCACATAGAGTCATGATTAGTGCATATAAGCTACGCTTAGGTTTACTCTCAGTAACTTTATCTTCATCATTTTTAGAAATCATTTTTTGGAATGGACTGACAGATAAATAGAAATAAGGATACAATACATATACCCACACAAATCTAAAGAGATACACTGCAAGAGCGACTAACAATGTGATGACGATTAAGAATAATAAATTATGCGGTTCAGTTTTAATAATTTTCACTATTACCTCTGGTACTAAAAAACCTAAGATTGAAAATACAAAACCATTTAAAACGTAGCCTAAAATACTCCATGTGTGATTATAGCTCATCTGTAGCTGTGTTCTCGTTTGAGCTATACGGTCACGTTCGAATCCATGCACGAGTCCCGCAACTACTGCTGCAATAATCCCTGATGCATGGAATAATTCAGCAATCAAATAAGTGACAAACGGCGTCAGCAATTGTATAAATGTAAACATGTTAATATTTTCAATGCCACGTCTCATTAATGTTAAACGAAATCTAACTAAAGCCATGCCTATAAGTAGGCCGACAATAGCACCTCCAATTGAGGCAATCAAAAATTGTTGAATCGCATCAAAAATGGAAAAAGTTCCAGTAATCAATACACCTACGGCAATTTTAAATGAAATGATACCTGCAGCATCATTAAGTAAAGATTCACCTTCAAGAATGGTCATTGCACCTTTTGGTAAAACCTTACCATTCGTAATCGCTTGTACAGCAACAGCGTCTGTAGGACAAAGGATAGCCGCAATTGCGAAAGCAGCACCTATAGGTAATTCAGGCCAAATCCAATGAATAAACAATCCTACGCCTATAACAGTAGTTATGACAAGACCTAGAGCCATCATCATAACAGGTTTGATATACTTCCTTAAATGTACTCTTGAAACATTAACACCCTCAACGAAAAGTAGTGGTGCAATCAATGTAACCATAAATAATTCAGAATCAAAATTGAATTCAACTGGAATGGGAGTGAGGTATAAAATCATCCCAAGAAAAATTTGGATAAATGCAAGAGGTACTTTAGGTATGAAAGTATGTACAAAGGAGCTCACAATAACTAGTGCGACAAATATGAGTAGAGTTTCAAATATCTCCACACTTTCACCTCTTTATTAATTTTTAATTGCAAACTTAGTCATCAAAACAATAAAAAGTTGCAAGGTTATCTACTGCAACACTGAAGAAGTGAAATAATAACAATAAAGTCATTCCTATAAGGACATAACTATTAACACTCAATCATGCCACAAATATACTATTCAAAACTCAATTATTTACTTTATCAGTGAAATCAAACATGAACATTTAAATTATAAAGCTCGCTTCTTCGAACGAGAAAATGCTTATGTGTAATTTCATTGAAAAATTAGTGACAACTGTCATTCACAATTATTCTTGCTTACAATTTTATCATTTATTAACCAAATTCTTAAATAAATAGCTTTTATATCATTAATATCTTCACCTCAGATATACAAAAAACTACTAGCATATAAGATATATCTTTTATATGCTAGTAATTTAAAAACTTAAACAATCAATCGTCTATTTTATTAATATATTCTTTTTCTTTATAGTATAATTTTTCTCGTCTTTCTTCTCGTAGTTTTGCACGTTTTTTTAATTCTTCTGGCGTATTAAACTCTTTTTGACTTAACAAGATAGTAGATTGTCTAGGTGCATCGTCTTTCCTGTACATATATGCACCATTACGGTAGGCTGCTCTACTTATCAAATGCATTCCAACCGGAGAGGTAAGATTGATAAAGACTAGTGATAATAATAATCTGACACTGAAAAAACCTGAATTCACAATAAAATAGATCAGTACACCAACTACAGTTAGTAATACTGACAATGTAGAACTTTTCGTTGAGGCGTGACTTCTTAGAAAGACATCTTGAAATTTTACAATCCCTATTGCACTAATTAATGCAATAATACTTCCTAAGAAAATAAATATCGCAGCAATGAGACTAACGATGTCTTTTATGATTTCCATTGAAGACACGTCCTTCCCCGATGAATCTTGAAATTGAGACCGAACTGACAAACGAAATAATTGCAATTAACATGATTGAGTCTAAATAAGATACCGAATTAAAAATAACGCTCATCACGCCAACAATAGACATAACAACAGCACTTGAGGCATCAAATGATACAACTCTATCAGCAGTAGTGGGACCTTTAATTAATCTGACTAGACAAACAAGTAGTGCCATACCAAAAATCACCAATGCACTTATAATAAATATTTGAGTGAACATTTCAATCATCGTGTCACCTCCAAAATTAAATCCTCATACTGCTTAATACTTTTTAGAAGATTTTCTTTATCCTTTTCTGACACATCAATACTGTGAATAAAAAATTTATTAGTATTTTTAGAAATTCGAATAACTGTCGATCCTGGAGTAATAATAATTAAAATCGTTAAAAAAGTAATAGCCCAATTACTTTTTAATGAAGTTTCATATGTGAGCAAACCTGGATTAACTTCATTCGTCTTAAATAAGATGTAATTTATGGTACTTATACTAGAAGTAATAAGCTGGTATAGGTATACAGCTAAAAATTTAATAGCCACCCATATCTTTTTCAAATAAAATTCTTCACCAAAAAAGCGATGTAGAATATAAATCACAATTAAACCAATTAAAAATCCAGCAAAGAAGGTTGTAAATTTAAATTCATCTTCATCTTGAAAGAGTACCCAAAGGAACGCGATAACAATATTTAAAACAACTTGCTTCACTTACGATTAACCTCCTTCAAATGTGTATTTACATTCTTTTGAAAGACATCTTCTTTCATATTAAGATTTGTTGCATCCTCTGTTACTTTTAGAACAACAGGGGCTGCAATACCCATCGCTAATATCACAACAACTAAAACACTAAGTAAACCTTTACGATAAATAGGTAGTGGTCTAAATTGTACCTGTTCTCCATCAGCATCACCAAAATACATTATAAACATCACTCTAAAAAGACTATACATAGCTATTAAACTTGTCACAATCATAAGTGCTAAACCAATATAATTACCATTTGTAATAGCCCCTTGGAATATTAAGACTTTACCCGGAAAACCACTAAATGGAGGCACGCCACCTATAGCAAAAATTACCACGACAAATGCAACACCAAAGAATGGTTCTCTTTTTGCCAGTCCACTTAAATACTGATAATTTCGATAGCCCGACATATAAACAAGACTACCAATTACAAAAAACAATAATGTCTTAACGATAATATCATTGGCTAAGTAGAAGATAGCACCATTTACACCTGGTATAGTATGAGAACCTAAACCTAAAATAATGAATCCGATAGACAAAATAACTTGATAAGCCGCAATTTTCTTAATATCTTTGTAAGCGATGACACCAAACGCACCGATAATCATTGTGATACAAGCCATAAACACGAGCAATGTATGCGTAACGCTTGGATGATGATCGAATAGTAAGGTGAAAAAACGAATAAGTGCATAAGCCCCAACTTTTGTCATCAATGCTGCAAATAGCGCCGCAAGTTCCGTATTAAGCACTGCATATGCTTTAGGTAACCACATGAAAATTACTAGTGCTGCCTTTGAACTAAAAGCAACTAAAAATATTAAAGATATCATCGTTATTGTTTGGTTATTTTCCATATGATTCAATCGCATCGCTAAATGTGAGAAATTAAGTGTTCCGACTGTCTTATATAACATGCCAATTCCTAATAAAAGCAACCACGAACCTAAAATATTCAGAACAACATATATTATCGCTGCACGTAATTGTTCAACAGATTGTCCTAATGTAACAAGTACAAACGAAGCAAGAAGCATAATTTCAAACATCACGTATAGGTTAAATAAATCAGAAGTTAAAAACGAACCAATAACACCTACTGTTAATAAAAGGATAAATGTAGGAAGGTGAAATCTATTGACCCGCTTCTCCCCTCTACCAAAACCGTATGCCATTATTAGCGTAACCACAAAAGATGATACTGACACCATAAGCAAACTCAGTGAATCACCTAGAAATTGAATGCCGAAAGGTGCTTTCCATCCCCCAAAATCAAGTGTTATTGGTTTATGATTAACGACATAAATAAGTAAAGCAATTGAAATAATTGTATTAACAATCATAGTTGTAATGGATAGAATTTTTGAAATTTGATTTTTATTTTTAGTGAATACTAAAATTAAAGCACATACAAAAGGCAACAACATAGGCAATATTATTAAATTACTCATCATCTTCATCACCTTTCAATGCACTTATTTCATCCTCTTTAGTTACTCTGTAAGTTCTATATATTAACACCAATAAAAACGCAGTCATACCAAATCCAATCACAATAGCTGTTAAAACGATGGCTTGTAATAAAGGATCAACAAAGTTTTGAGCATGACCTTGAATAAGCGGTTCAGACATATGAGGTCCATATTTCCCCATACTCATAATAATTAAATTACCGGCGTGTGTATAAATAGAAATACCAATAACAATACGAATTAAATTAATAGATAAAATCATATAAGTTCCAATAAATACTAAAAATCCTATCACAAGGAGTAATATTAAATTCATGATCTACCCCCACTTATAGATAGCATAACTGTAACAATCACACCTACTACTGTTAATAAGATGCCAAGCTCAAATAAAGTCACAGTAGTTACATGAACATGTCCTAGTAATGGAAATGCTACATTTGCTTCAGTCTGATATAAAAATGGCTTTCCAAAAAACATAGGCACTGATGCAGTTGCAACAGATATGAGTGAGCCTATAATCATTAATTTTTTAAAATCAATAGGCAAGCTTTTCAACACTTCATTTACATCAAAGGCAAGGAACATTAAGATAAATGCCGAGCTAAAAATCAAGCCACCAATAAAGCCACCACCTGGATTATTATGGCCAGCAAAAAATACATAAAATCCAAATGTTAACAAAATAAACACTACGATTTTTGTAACTGATTTAAGTACTACATCATTCTCTTTCATCTTGCCCCCTCCTATCTTTGTAATTAAGTAATGTATAAATACCTAATCCAGCTATGATTAACACTAGTCCTTCAAACATAGTATCTAAAGCCCTGAAGTCACCAAGTATAGCATTGACAATATTTTTTCCACCTGTAAGTTCATATGCATCTTCATAAAATTTAGCAATTGAAGGCATACCATCTGCTTGTTGAGCAACAAAAATAAGTGATACCACCGTCAATGCCATAACAAGTGACACAATGATTTTGAAGGTCTCTTTTTTTAAATTTGCCTTAGCTCGAGGGATGTTAGGTAGTCTCGAAAAACTAACAATAAATAAGATTGTCGTAATCGTTTCAACAACTAACTGTGTTAAAGCTAAATCCGGAGCTTTCATTGTAATAAAATATAATGTAACTGCGAATCCAATCATTCCATTCAATACCACCATCGTTAGTCGTTGACGAATAAAGATTAATGAAATGCCGATAATCAATGTTACAACTGATAGGATAACTTCCAACGGTCCGAAAGAACTAACATGAAGCTGATGTACATGTGGAAAACCCACAGTCAAATATCCATAAACTACAATAGCTACAAAAATAAATAATGTAATCATGATGTAATAATTCAATTTATTATTCATCAATGCACGTATACCACGAGCTGAGTATAATTCAAATTCTCTATAAATTTTCCGATAGCCATCTGTAATCGAAGCTCTTTTGATTATTTGATGCGTAACCTCTTTCCAATTCACAACTAGAGCTAAAATAAGTCCAATAATAATAACAACTATACTTAAAATTAATGGAAGATTCACACCATGCCACTGAGAAATATGTGGTACAAATGCATCAACTTCCGCACCTATCCCAGATACAGATCTGGTTGCGGGCAAAATAATAAAGTTGCCAAAAACGTTTGGAACAAAGAAGATAACTGGAATGAGTAACATTAAAATCACAGCTGGTAAACTAAATAGCCATGGTTCATGTATTTGTTTACGTTTAAACTTTTCTATATTGTATTTTCCCCAGAATGTTTCTTTTATCATGTAAAGTGCATAAGTAAAGGTCAATATACTCGCGATGACACCTATTGAAACAATCACAAATGTTAATACGAAGCCATATTGATCAAGTTCATTTGCTTTAGTTAACGAATCTAGAAACATTTCCTTACTTAAGAATCCGTTTAAAAAAGGCACACCTGCCATAGATAATGCAGCGATCAACATGACAATATGCATTTTAGGGAAGACTTTACGCATACCATTTAGCAAACGGATATCACGTGTTCCGGACTCGTGATCAATGATACCAACGCCCATAAATAATGCACATTTAAAAACCGCATGATTCATTAAATGGAATAAGCCAGCAAATAACACTAAAATATAAAACTTAGACAATTCATCTGATGTGTGCTGAGCATAACCGCCACCTAGACCTACCATTGTCATAATCATACCTAATTGACTTATTGTAGAATAAGCGAGTATACCTTTTAAGTCGTATTGACGTAAAGCAGTTAAAGATCCAAATAACATAGTTATTAGACCAGTAAATGTCACTGTATAAATATAAACATTACTAAGTCCCAATAAAGGTGTAAATCTAAATAGTAAAAAGATTCCAGCCTTTACCATTGTTGCTGAATGAAGATAAGCACTTACTGGTGTAGGTGCTGCCATGGCCTTTGGTAACCAAATATGAAACGGAAATTGTGCAGATTTAGTAAAAGCACCTAATAAAAGCATTAAAATCATTGGTATAAATAAAGGATGTCGTGAAATTGCATTGCGTTGATTAAGGATATCAGTAATTGTGTTTGTTCCCGTAATGATATATAAAATGATAAATCCTGTTAATAACGCTAGCCCACCAAACACTGTAATCATGAATGATTGAATGGCGCCTAATTGACTTTCACCATTATTGTACCAATAGGATATAAGCAAGAATGAGGAAATACTTGTGAGTTCCCAAAATACATACATTAGAATGGTATTATTAGATATTACAATGCCAATCATACTGAACATAAATAATAGTAAATAGATGAAAAATCTAGGAAGATTGTCCGTACTGTGAGATAAATATTGCGTGGCATAGAAAAATACACCCACACCTATTAGTGAAATAATTAAACCGAACATTAAACTTAAACCATCTAATCTTAAATCTAAATTAATATCAATTGAAGGCATCCATGGTAATTGAATAGCAATAAATTTATTTCGAATCACATCTGGTATTTTCATAATAAAATATGTAGATGTCACAATAGGAGCTATTAATGCAACATAGCCCGCAATCTTTTTAAGTTGACGATGACTCAGAGTGAATAAAACTATGAACATGACTAATAAATTAGTCGCCATAAGATAGACTAAACTCATTTAACCCCTCCTTTTCTTTTTTCATTTATATTAAGTGTAATCATTGTATGGCGATTTGAAACATATCGTATTTCAATAAACCTCAATATTTCTAAAGTTATCTGATATCCAAAATATAGTTAAATGATAGAAATTGATATTCCCGATTGAAAGAAATGATAATCAAATATTTTTTATTAAATTAGTTAAATCAGCAAGTTTTAATCCTTATTATAGTGCAACATGATTTGATATTGATAGTTGATTTGAATGAGTTTATTGAGCATACATTGATTCAAGCACTAACGCGTTCTCCCTATATGGTCATATCACAAAAGGTAACCTATTCTTATTTATATCCAAAAGGTAATAAAACTTTTATTTATATAAGAAAGAATCCATGAGGCTATCATTTTTCAATCATCGATAAACTTGAACTAATTCATTCTCATATTAAGAGTTCTTAATATTTTAATCCTATATAAATAGCAAGTTTAGACACTGATCAATCTTTTAAGTTGGTTATTTTAAATATCAATTTCCACTTTTCTCTTTTACTACTTAACAATTCTACTTAACTCATATACCTTCAAAAACAGGTTTCATAATTAATGATAAATGACGCATGTATCACATCAAAGCCATTTGCCTAAATTTTTCAAAAAAAGTGACCTTTTTTTCAATCTATTTCGATATATATAGTGAAAGGAGGTTTTATTATGAATGAAGTCAATCAAGTGACGATTATCTTTACTCAAATCAAACATAATTCTGAGGGTAAAGTAGTCGAACATAAGCGTCGTTTTTCTAACATTAATCCGCTTGTTTCTAATGATCAAATCAAATCTTTTCGTTCCATCATTGAACGTATTAGTGGCGAAGAGTATGACAAAGTCGAGATCGTTAAAACAGAATCTTTAATTTAAGGAGGATACATCAGTATGTCAAAAACTTTGGAACTCATATTCAAATCAAATCTTAATAAACCCGTCAAACTACTATTACCCGATTTTAATGCTATTACTACAGAACAATTAATTAAAGAAAGTATGAACCAACTTTTAGAATTAGACATTTTAAGATTTAGTTTGGGAAAGCCTGTCAAAATATATGCTGCACAACTTATTGATAAAAGTACAACTGTTATATTTGAAGATAAAAATTAATTCATAAAATACTATTTTTGACGCTTAATTTAAAGTACTAAAATCATAAATAAGACTTTATGAAAGAACAAATTTTTTAAATTGTCCAAGTCTAAAAATATAGAAAAAAGAACTTAATTTACAATATTATTTTATTAATATGAAGTGAGATATCAAATTCAAAATGATGTCTCACTTTTTTTTATTCTAAAACTTGTTTAATGTACATTTTATTATAATGAATCATCACATTAGTATCGGCTGTATGACACCTTGGAACATTCACAAC
This sequence comes from Staphylococcus sp. HMSC068G11, assembly GCF_001815825.1. Taxonomy (NCBI): domain Bacteria; kingdom Bacillati; phylum Bacillota; class Bacilli; order Caryophanales; family Staphylococcaceae; genus Staphylococcus; species Staphylococcus sp. HMSC068G11. The sequence continues at coordinate 108,559 of NZ_KV822090.1, read as the reverse complement.
TTATTTCTATACTTTGCTTATGGCTCAATCATTTTAGAAACATGATTATGAATGGTATGATAATCATATTAAATTGAGAAAGTTGGTTTTTATCATTGTTTTTTCTATATCTTTTAGGAATTTTTGTTGGTATGTTACTTCCTATTCAAACTTCAATCAACTCAAGGCTAAGCCAATTTACCCGTTCATCTTTTTATGCTTCAACCATATCTTTTGCTGTCGGAACAATATGCTTACTTGTGCTTAATCTTATTGTTCATCCACAAGTATTAACACCAGAATTCTTTTCTAAACAAACACTTAACTATACTTGGGTCCTAGGAGGACTATTAGGTGTTATCTATTTAACTGGAAACTTATTATTATTACCAAGATTAGGCGCAGCACTTACTGTTGTTATTACGGTTACAGGGCAAATTATTATGGGTGTAATCATTGATACATTTGGATTATTGGGCGCCCATCAACAATCTTTTACAATATTTAAAGGTGTTGGAATTATATTTTTAATTACTGGAATTATATTTATGAATTATGTTCGTAGACATCCTGTTAATAGACATAAGAATACACCAATAGTATTCTGGTTGCTTATTGGATTCGTATTTGGTTTCGCTCCACCAATCCAAACAACAATTAACAGCACACTAGCTCAACACACACACTCATCCATATTTGCTTCGCTCATATCATTTAGCGTGGGTACAATAGCGTTATTTATATTAACATTAGTATTTAATCGTAGTCTGAAAATATCATCTACTCATAAAACACTAGGTAAGATTAAGCCTATTTATTTTATTGGAGGGATACTAGGAATGGCATTTGTAACATCTAATATTATTTTAATGCCTTTCTTAGGAGCAGCTTTAACTACTATAATTGCTATGATGGGCCAAATGATTATGGGGATTATTATCGATCATTTCGGTTTGTTGGGTTCACCTAAAAACAAAATAACATCACGTAAGTTAGGCGGATTATTATGTATAGCTATAGGTATTATTTTATTACGATTATTTTAATCCTCTTATTCTGAATAAAAATTTTCCGCTTATATTAATGTATATTCATCACACAAATAGATTTCTATTTCAAACTGCCAGCAAAGGTTTTGTCTTTGTTGGCAGTTTTTATGAGTGATTCTTCTTATAGTAACATTTATGTAGAACCTTATATTTTAAAATTAAAGATGGCCTTCTATTTTTCATTTTATTAAATTTATTCACTTTATTTTTCGAAATAAAACAATATATAAACATAAACTAATGCATATTTTAAAATTAATATATTTTTATTTAAAACAATCGTGTATAATAGCATTACAATAATATCAAGAGGTGAACATCCATGACCAAGCAACGCATCGTTATTTCTTCATTACTATTCATTTTTATTGTCACAACTTGTAGTTTTGGTTACATTACCTTCTCTAAATTGACTTCTGAAACAGAAGATATTAAAAATATAAAAACTATAAAAGCAAAGCCCAAAATACTCCTTTCAACAACTGGTATACAAACCCCTCTTAACAGCTACACTTTCTACTACACTCCCACTTTAGGACAACTCCAAAAGCTTTTAGTAAAAAATCATAGCAAAGTATCAAAAAACGCTCCAGTGTTAGAATATTACAATTATGAGAAAGATCATTTATATAAGCAACTCCAAAATACACTTAGTAATGAACGTAACAACAAAACTTTCAATTCTAAAAATGATTTACATTATTATTCATTCAATAATCAACTTAAATTACAAATGATTCAAACTAAATCCTCAATTAAGTCCACTTTATTTTCACCAATTAACGGAAATATTTCATATATTAATTCTATCCCTTCAAAACCAAACGAAAAGATACTGCAAATTAATAGCGACGAACGTATTATTCGTGCTAATATATCAGAATCTGAGCTAAATTTATTAAAAATTAATCAAAATATTTCTGTAACATCTAGTGACCACACTCAATTCACAAGTAAAATTAAAGAAATTTCGAATATACCATCAAAAATAAAAAATGGCGTCTCATATTACGATATTTCACTTTCTACACAACCCAATTATCGAATTGGAACACACTTTAAAATCAAATTAGCCTCAAATGACATAGAGTTACCTACGACAGCTATTATTCAAAAACGCTATGTTTTAATTCTAAAAAACGGGAAAATTAAAAAAAGAGAAGTAACATACAAAAAGAGTTTAAAAAGTGGGTATATCAATATAACTAAAGGCTTATTGATAGATGAAAAAGTTGTTAAAAATCCTACTTCTAAATTAATAAACATTTATATATAAAAATGTTAGTAAAATTCTTTCCAAAAAGTATTCTTTTTAGTATAATTTTTATTAAATTAAGGGAAATTAGAAACAATCTTATTTTTTTTGAATATAGCAAATGCTACATTGCTAATTCAAGTATAATCTTTAAAAGATAATTTGTTTTATAAACACTTATTTGTTTACTTCTTATTTTTATTTAGTTATAATTAACTAAATAATATAGCATTAAATATATTCTTTAAATTTAAATTAATACTATATTATGACAGACACTTTCGTATTTTCATAAGAAAAATAGATATAAATTAATAAATTAGGGTATAGTATCCAAGTAATCTTAATTCAATAATATAATTAACTATCTTTAAATTTAAAAAGATGGGTTTTAAGATTTATGGATATGATATAAATAGGGAGGTTTCATTAATGGCTATTTCAAAAATCAATGACTGCTTTGAATTATTAGCTATGGTCACTTATGCTGACAGATTAAAAGGTATAATTAAAAAAGAATTCTCAATCAGCTTTGAAGAATTTGCAGTATTAACTTATATTAGTGAGAATAAAGAAGATGAATATTATCTTAAAGATATTATCAATCACTTAAATTATAAACAACCTCAAGTTGTTAAAGCTGTTAAAAATTTATCTCAAGAAAATTACTTTAATAAAAAACGTAATGAACACGATGAAAGAACTGTTTTAATCTTAGTAGATTCTAAGCAGCGTAAAAAAATCGATGATTTACTTAAACGAGTAAACAACCGTATCAAAGAAGCAAATAATGAAAATGAAGTATAATGGCTAGGGAGTAAAACAGATATTTCTTTCACTTATGAAAGATAAGACTGTTTTACTCTTTTATTAAGTTAATACGATAGTGATCTGAGTCCAAACTTTACTGCTACTACAAAACCCTCAAATGATTTTCCGACAATAATCATTTAAGGGTTTTTATTTATGTTCTTATTTTTTAACTAACAAAATCTAAATAGAGTTTCAGGAATTTTTCTGGTTCCTCGATATGTGGTGCATGTCCTGAATTATCAAATACAATTTTTGTAACTTGATCATAATATTGATCCATATCATAATGACTTTTATTTTGTATGAGTGGGTCGTACTTACCATTCACAATTAAAGTAGGTATAGACACATTATGATGAACACGAGTTAAATCTTTAATATTAAGCAATGCACGTACTGCAATTGCACTTTCTTCCGGAGTTGGTCTATTGTATAATTTTTGGCTTTGATACCATTTCATTGCTTTATCTTTCTCTTTAAATAATTTAGAAAATAAAATAATCATTGCCTCAGATTTATTAAACCCTGCTAATTCTTCTTGGTAATCAACCATTAATTTGTTGAAACCATTTGCAATGTCCTCACTTTTAGCCGAAACAATTGTCAATGTAATCACTTTATATTGATATTTTTCAGTAAATTCACTTGCAATGATGCCCCCCATATCATGTCCTAAAATATGTGCAGAATCGATGTTTAATGCTCTCATTAAATCATTTAAATCTTCAACATGATCTTTTAATTCATATGATTCTGTTCGTGAAGATTTCCCATGACCTCTGACATCATAAGTAATTACTCTATACTGCTTCTTGAGTTCATTTTTTAAATCCTTAAATCCTGCCAAATTTCCATCTAATCCATGAATTAAAATGATGGGGATGCCTTCGCCTTCATCAATATAGTTAAGTTCAATCTGATTACAAATTTGAATTTTATTCATATTGGCACCTCCCTTTAGTCATTTATATACCCATATTAAAATAGTGTTACGCTTTCAGGTTATTTTCAGTTTAATTAAATTATTTTTAGATTAAAATGGTGATTCATTTTCTAAAACAAGATTTATGGTAAACAAATGATATATTTTAATAAATTAAAAAACTCAGAAAGATATGTCTAGCATATTTTCTGAGTTAAAATCTTTGTATTATGATGATTTAGTACGTGCAGATAAACGTATCGTATAAAAAATGATTAGCACAACAAGTATAATCCATATTGCTAAAGAGAAAAACTGTGCAATTTCCGGATTAGTTACCATTGCATCTATTGTTTTTTGACAAAATAGTAAGCCAACTCCAACAAATTCTATACGTTTAAAGAATATACCAACAAGACTTAGAATGATTCCAGCGAAAAATACAAACTGATGACCGTAGATAGAAATAGGAATAATAGCCCAATTAAAGTGAAATCCTTGCATAATTACTAGAATTAAAGCAATAATACCAATGATTATTCCAGTTCTCATTTCATACTTATTACTGTATAAATAGTTTTTTTTGGCAATACGCACATATAATATGAGTGTTATTGGAAATATGACTAAGCAATAAAATAAGCTTATACCGGTAATTGCTTGAAAAGGTACATATTGTTTATCGTACAAATATGAAATAAGAATAAAGTTAATGATAAAGAAAATCATTGGATTGAGTTGTAATGCAAACAAATTACGCTGAATTGTTAATATTAATTGCGCAGGTGATTTACCTCTATATTCAATGTAATCTTGATCTTTTTCTTCAGACTTTTTAATATCTTGTCGATATTTTTCTTTTATATCATCAATTAAGTGTGGTGACATTCCTTTGTGACTAAAATAATCATTAATATTTTCGAGTAATACTTTATCATTCGTACGCATGATTTACTCCTTTTCATTTAAATCTTGATGTAAATTGTAGATTTCATAAGTTAATTATTTTCAAATTAAAATTTTATCATACATCTTACAATTTTACTTGAACATAATGATTAATCATATCATCATTAGCAACTAAAATAAAAAGAAGAGCTAAAGTGAAATCCATTTTACAAATTATGATTTCATCTTTAAACTCTTCAAATTTCAAACTATTTTATCTTATAAAACGTATATCCAATTCTTCTTATTTATTTAAGTCTATACGATATAACTTCACATTTTTATCTTTTGGTGAATTTGAACTGAATTGATAACTTGCTTGGCCTTTTTGAATATAGCCAAAGTTACCTGTAACATTATTATAATGTACACGACTTATAGCTTTATTACCAAGTTGTTGTTTAACGGCTTTGTATGAAGGGCCGTTTGCATTATTATACGTCATTGATACGCGTGTAACATTTCCTCTTTCTTTTTTACCATTAGCTGTTACTAACAAAACACCTTTATCAGTTCTAAATTCGTAATACTTTTCATTACTATTTGGGTTATAAGAATAGATAGGATGACTATACTTTTTTAATACACTCTTCATTGATTCGCCTATCTTAACGTTTTCTAATGATTTATCACCTTTGTTTAATTGTTGTACTGTTTTCATTGAATTACCAGTTGCCGCTTCAACGTTGTTTCCAACGCTTACTCCTGTTAAAACTAATCCTAAAACAAGTAATGATGTTATTAGTTTTTTCATAAGCACTCACTCCTTTGATTCTTTATGTCTTCTGTGCTCATGTTAATTGTACTATAAATATTACTAAAATAACAATAATATTACAAAATGATTACGTAAATTGTGTAGATAACTTTCTTTTAACAACTGTTTCAGCGCTTATAGTAAAACATATCTTGCTTAATTCATTGATTATTACCTTACAAAATTTCAGTATGAACTCTTTTATTTAGGTGCATATTGGTGAATGAAGTTTGTTGACTCTTGAGTAAATTGAGCCTGTTCTTCAACAAAAGGATATACACTTGAATGTTGATAGACGTTAAATTCACTGTGTTGAATCAAATCTGCGACTTCTTTAGCTTCTAGTGTAGTTGTACGTTCTCCGTGTTCTCCAGCAACAATAAGCGTAGGAACTTGAACATGCTTGAAAACATCTGCAATACCTTCGGATTTGAAAACATCTTTAACAGCTTGAATTTCTTCTTTAGTAGAAATACTATTTGTATCAACGACATGCTTTAAAAATTTATTCATCTTACGTGCTTTATAATATCTACGTTTATCCAAAAATTTTTCTTGCTTATCATCTTCCCAGTTACGTATTTTATGTGCATATTTTCTGAACAAGCGTTCTTCAGGCAATTCACCTTCTATTGAAGTAGGATTAACTAATATGATTGAGGATACATAGCCTGGATTTCTAACAGACATATCAGCAGCAATAAGTGCCCCCATCTCATGCCCAATAAATGCTGCTTCATCAATATATATAGCATCTAATAAAAATTTTATATCGTCAGCAAAGTCATAAAACTCTATATTTCTAGGCTTATCAGAATAACCATGTCCTCTCAGATCGATGAGCACAACCTGAAAAGACTTTGCTAATACCTTAGCTAAATCATTAAAAACAGCATAATTATCAAAAGCGGTATGCACGAGTACGACAGGATAACCTTGTCCCATAGTACTATAGTGTAATGTTGTACCGTCTTGTTTAGTAATTAAATCCATTGCCATGTTGTTCTTCTCCTTCTGTTTCAAAATTATCTGGTAAAATTTTAAGCAATTCCTCTATGGTAGTAATCGTATAATCTACTTCTTCTGTTAATGGCTCCAATTCTGCATCTTCTTGTTTATACCACACACTTACCATCCCCATTGCACGTGCAGGAGCAACATCGTTTAATGCATCATCTCCGACATACATTATTTCAGATGGTTTAACCCCCAATTGATCAATCATATCTTCAAAGATTTTAGGATGCGGCTTACGATAACCTACAGTTTCAGAAGTAGTTAAATAATTAATAACGTGCATAATCCCCAATGAATGCAATCTAAATTGTTTAATTTTGGATTTTCCATTTGCAATCACACCAATCATGTAATGATGTTTCGATAACTTTTCTAATGTATACAAAGTATCATAGTAAGGGAAAACGTAACGATAGAAATGCATTTCAAAGTCATTAAATAAATCTCTCCATTTAAGACGGTCGATATGAAATTGTTTAATGATTTCCTTATATAGATCAGGTTTATCGTTGTCTTCATCATCGTCTAATTCAATAAATTTATTCTTATAATCTGCTAGTTGCACATGAATAAAATAATCATGAAACCGTTCATATTGCTCTTCTATAAACTTTTCACGCGATTTAACTCTATCTAATAGCGTGCCTTCTAAATCAAAGACGATAGCCTTAATGCAGTTTAAATTCATTTTCAATGACCTCTTAACTTTTTAATAATACTATTGTAGCAAAAGAGTAGTGTGAACGTCATATGTTAGTCTGTTTAACTAAAATATAAAATAGGACTGGTACGCCGAGCAATGCCATCACGATGCCTACAGGAATTTGAATAGGTTGTATCATTGTACTTCCTATAAAATCTGCCATTATCATGACTACAGCACCTATGATTATATTCAATAACATTTGTAATCCTATTTGATAACGCCAATAAAATTTTCTAATCAGTTGTGGAATAATCATTCCTATAAAACCAATAACTCCAACGTATGCGACCACAACTGCTGTCATGATGGAAGCTACTATAAGAACAATATACGTTACTTGTTGTACATTTAATCCTAAAGACTGACTTTTCAATTCACCAACTTGCAATAATTTAATTCCTTTTTGCATTAAAAATAATACTATGATTGCGACAGATGCTATCATGCTAATAATCATAACGTCCTGATATTCAGCTGATGAAAACCCACCGAACAGATAACTAGCAATTGGATTCATCTTCTTAGGATTAATCAAAACAAGCAAATACAATAATGCATTCAATAGTGCACCAAGTAGTAATCCCGTTAATATAAGCATTTGAACAGGATATCCTTTGGCTAGCATCGCTGAAACACTTAAAACAAGTAACAGTGTGATTAAACTAAAAATAATGGAGAATATAGGGAACCATAAAAAACTAAGTCCCAAAAATAAAGCAATTCCAGATCCTAATGATGCACCACTAGCTAATCCCAATGTAAAACTATCTGCAAGTGGATTATTTAACACGATTTGATACACTTGGCCAGCTAATGTAAGTACTGCACCAGTGAGCATGGCTTCAAGCAATCTAGGTAAACGAACCTGGAATAATATGGTTTGATTAAAAACATCATCAAGTTTTCCTACATCCCAGCATAAACTTAAGCTCATGCTTAATATTAAAATAAATAACCATATAATAACACTTCTATATTTATTCATAACTCTCTCTTTCAATACTTTCTTAATCACTATATTAACAAAACAATACTTAAAAAGTGTAAAACGACTGTCTTCCATTCGTTGGACGATTTAGTCATCGAGTAATGAGGTTGAATCAAAGGGCATTTGCATCAGTTTAATTCAATCCCTGTTTATCATAAATATTAAAAATACCTGAGACAATAACTACTGTCCCAGGCGTTTGAAATACATCTTTGTCAGCTTATTAAGAAAAATAATTATCTAAGCAAAATACAATACATCGTATTCAAATAATTATTTTTTATATATTTCGTCTCTTAAATCCTTTAGCCCTTCATCAATACGAGGACCTGGTCGAGAAACTTCATCCCCATCTACTGTTTCAATACGTGTATTTTTTACAGCATTAATTTTATCAAAACCACCACGTTTTTTTATCATTTCTATGTAGTCTGATTTTGATTTACCTTCTGTGGAAATCAGAATATCAGGATTACGTTTAATAATGCTTTCTTTACTTACTGATTTCCAACCTTTAACATCATCAAAACTATTTTTAGCATCTAGTTTCTCTAACATATCGTTAAAGAATGTATCTTTTCCGGCAGTGTAAATGTCTGGTTTAGATGATACTTCCATAAACACTTCTTGTTTCTTATGATGTTTAGGAACGGAGTTAATGATTTTATCTACATTATGTTTTGTTTCATCAACAAGTTCTTTAGCTTGTTTTTCACGATCCGTTAATTTTCCAATTGATTTAAAGGTATCATAAGTTTCATCAATCGATTGTGCATCTTTCACATAAACGACTTTTACTCCCTTATCTTTAAGTGACTTTAGCACTTTACCTGCAGAATTTTTCTGTGACTCATGCGCTAAAATCAAATCCGGTTTAGCTTTTATTAATTCTTCTTTATTTAAATTCATCGCATCGAATTGTTTTTTACCTTTTTTTACATCTTTAGGATAATCATCCACAGTGGATACACCTACTATATCTTCTCCGATTCCTAAGCGATATAAAATTTCTGTGTTACTAGGAATGAGCGAAACAATTCTATGATATTTTTTATCGCTTTTTTCAGTGTCTTTATTATTAGATGAGTGGTTGGCATCTTGACTACATGCAGCCAGTACTACAATCAATGCGCATATAACTATCCATAGTTTACTTTTCATTTGGAGCATCACCCTTTCACAAATTATTTTTAATGTTCCTATTCATCATATCAAAATATACCAATATTTGTAGATACAATTTTATTTGATTTTCACAAAATATGAGAAAAAGACAACTTTGAATTAAATCAATTAATATATTTAACCCCAACTTGCTTTGTCTGTAGAATTTCTCGTTGAATTTCTCTGTATTGGTATCAGTTTTACAATGTAAGTATCAATCGGTAAAATGCTAAAAATGTCTGAGACAATCAACGATGTCCCAGACACATAATATTTTATAATTTAATAAACGTTTTTATCGCATCAGAAATGTATAAATTCAAACCACGTTCACGTTGCTTGTTAATAAACTTTACAAATCGCTCGTCTTCAATATAAATCTGAGCTATATATTCTAAAAATTGATTGTCACAATTAGGAACTTGTTCTTTCAAAATACATTGTAATTTCTTAATTTTTCCACTTGCTTCAAGTATAGAAACTTTGTTTAAATATAGCTGATTCATATCGTCAAAAAACATATTTAATTGCTTATTAATTTCTTCAAAATGATTTTGCTGTTCTGATTCATCCTTACTTTTTTGTTTATCTTTATATGCTTGATAATAATGGGTATCTCCATACTTACTTGCTGCTTCTTTTTCATACTGTTCATTTAAATTGAAATTTTGCATTGTAGTTACCTCAATCTCTTCATTATCTTGGTGAAAATGATGTTCTAACGTACAGATAATATCATTTAAGCGATCTCTTTTTTTAACAATGTGATAAAAATTATCATGTAATATTTTAGTTCTAAAATCACTATCACCTTCAAAATATATCTGTATTTGTTTTAGTGTTAAATCTAATTCCTTTAAAAAGAGAATATATTGTAACTTTGAAATATCTTGAACATTATAATATCGGTACCCATTAGCACTCATTTGTTGTGGTACGAGTAACCCCTTTTCATGATAATAATGAAGCGTACGTATACTAACTCCGGTAATGTCAGAAAGCATTTTGGGACTGAAGCGTTCTTTCATCATTTCACCTCCTGAATTAAAGTATGAGGTATGACGTTACGTTAAGGTCAATACTTATTTTTTAAAATAGGTATCTAAAAAGGTATAGCGTTGTTTCCCTTTACCATTAAAATAATTTTTCCAAAATTATCTAATAAAGCGTGAAACTCATTTGCATCTTGATTTGAAAATGATTCAGGAAGTGTTAATTCCTGCTTCAATTGATGATAACTTTCTGTATGTTGATATCCCAATTTTCTAAAAATACGTCTAGTATAACTATCAGGTATAAATTCTTTACCTTTAAAAATATATACTATTAAGACGTCAGCGGTCTCTTCACCTATGCCACGGATGGTGAGTAACTCTTTTCTTAAGTTATCACTGTATAACTTAGCTATACTACTATAATCAAAGTGATGTTCATTTAACCATAGTAACAATGCTTGTATAGCCTTAGCTTTATTTTTATAGAAACCACTCGAACGTATCACTTGCTGCAACGATTCTAAAGGCATTTTCAATATTGTCTGTGCATTAAAAGAAGTTTCTTCCTTTAATCTTGATAACGCTATATCTGCATTATTCCAATTAGTATTTTGGACTAGAATTGCCCCAAGCATCATTTCTATTGGTGTGTCTGCTGGCCACCAATATTGAGGGCCCATATTTTGATATAGAATTTGATATAATTTCTCTATTGATAACATGATTTCTTCCCCCGCAAAACTTCGAATGATTATTTTATCTCGCATGCTACATTATCCAATTTTCCCAAGAAGTCTGAGGTGTTGTCCTACCTAATTGTTGATATTCCTTTTATAACAAACTTTATGCTGTACCCCAATCTCGGTTTGCTATGCTTATTTTTTCTTTTGGGTATGCATATGTAATAAGGACTAAATAATGTAAGAGCCTGTACATATAAATATGTCAGGCTCTCGTGTATCTATTTTATGAAGTTTTACATAGATTCTGGTGCTGTGACACCTACTAATGCTAATGCATTGTGCAAGGTAATACGCACCGCTTCAATCATAGCTACATATGCTTTAGTTTTTTCTGTATCATCTGTAAGCACTTTTTCAGCATTGTAAAATTTATGGAATGCTGCAGCTAGATCTTGAATATAATTAGTTAGACGATGAGGTGCGCGATGTTCGGCTGCACTCTCTATCGTTGATTCAAATTCTGCTACTTTTTTTAATAAGTCGATTGCTTTATCATTATTTATTTTAGAAAAGTCTGCATCAGTAGACACTTCAATACCTTGTTCTTTAGCTTGCTTTAAAATAGAGCAAATTCGTGCATGTGCATATTGTGCGTAATAAATTGGATTGTCCTGAGATTGCTCTTTAGCTAACTCTAAATCAAAGTCAAAATGAGAATCAGGACTACGCATTGTTAAGAAATAACGTGCAGCATCGATACCGACTTCATCCATAATTTCACGTAAAGTAATCGCATTGCCTGTACGCTTACTCATCTTCACTTCTTCTCCATTTTGCATAAGGCGAACCATTTGCATAATTTGAATTTCAAGACGATCGCTGTCTACACCAAATGTTTCTAAGCTAGCTTTGAGACGATTAATATAACCGTGGTGATCTGCACCCATTAAATCAATTAAAATATCATTTCCTCTATTAATCTTGTTATAGTGATAAGCCGTATCTGGTGTGAAATAAGTATAATTACCGTCTTTTTTTATTAATACACGATCTTTATCGTCTTTGAAGTCACTTGTACGTAACCAAGTTGCACCATCTGCTTCATACGTATAGCCTAGTTCTTTCATTTTAGATAATGTATTTTCAATCGCGCCATTTTCATATAAAGATGTTTCACTAAACCAATTATCAAAGTGCACGTTAAAGTCAGATAAATCCTTTTTCAATTTTTCCATTTCATAATCGACACCAAGTTGTCTAAATGTTTTTAAGCGTTCTTCATCAGTGTAGTCTTTTATTTCTGGATGTTTAACAGCGAGGTCTTTCCCGATTTCAATAATGTCTTTACCATTATAACCATCCGCCGGCATCTCATAACTCGTATCACCTAAAGCTTCAAAGTATCGTGCTTCAATTGATCGTGCTAAATTAGTGATTTGATTACCTGCGTCATTAATATAATATTCACGTGTAACGTTGTAACCAGCCGCAATGAGAATATTAGCTAAAGAATCGCCTACAGCTGCATTTCTAGCATGACCAATATGTAAGTCTCCAGTTGGATTAGCTGATACATATTCTAATAAAATGTTAGTATTCTTAGATTGTGTTGCATATCCAAATCGATCACCTTTTGTGATAGCTTCTGGAATAATGTCTGTTAAATATTGATTATCCAGATAAAAGTTGATGAAACCTGGCCCAGCAATATCAACTTGTTTAACGTGTGCTTTGCTTGTATCTAAATGATCGACAATAGCTTGCGCAATTTCACGCGGATTACGCTTAGCAATCTTTGTTAAAACCATAGCAATATTAGAAGAATAATCTCCATTTTTAGGATCTTTAGGTATTTCAATTTTGATTTCTGGAATATCTTCTGCGAGGTTAGCTTTTCTAATACTAACTTCTATTTCTTCTATTAGCGTTTGTTTAACCTGATCGATTATACTCATTCACTTATCTCCTTATAATTTATTTCATATTGATAAGAACCCATTTTTTGTTCATCTTGATATAACTCATAATGTATTTTTAGCTTACCGCCATTATGAGTGACGAAATGCTTAAGACTTAATGTTTTAACAGTTAAAGGTATTTTTCCGGCAGGTACATCATAGAGTGTTGTCGTCTCATGTCCTTCGACGAAATGTAAGTTCATATTAATGTCACCTTTACGAATTAACTTTACACCGGTATCTTCAATTTTAATCGTAACATTGACTTTAGCATCTTCAATTTGTTCTTCGTAACGTATAAAATCTGCAAATTTTTGTTGCCAAAAACCTTTTGTAGTAAACTCAAATCTCTGCTTTTCACCATTCTGTTTCAAAACTTGATGGGTTTGAATGTTAATATTTTTATTCAATTTACTACTCACCTTAACCCTTACAATAATAAATGTCATTATAGCATAAAACTGCTATTGCTTGTAGTACTCAAGACATGTGTTCATGTCAAAAATTTACACAATATGAAAAGAACCTGAAACATCAATTTTGTCCCAGATTCTTTTTACATATTCACAATTCATAACTGATGTGAAAGTGCACTTTCCTATTCTAGATATTGTTGCCATAGAGAACTCACACATTCAATATAAATATCACCTATCACTTCAATCAGATTTGCTATTATTCAACATCAATAATGTCAGTTTCATATTTTTTTAATAAAAATCTATATTTATCGAAATATACGATGCCGAATATCATTGCTGCAATGATGAACATTGTCTTTTTCATCTTTTAACCTCATATTCCTCAAAATATTTTTAAATCTATAATATATTATAGCATTATCAAATTGTATTTCTATAAAATATTTAAGGTTCGAGTTAGTTTTCATTCATATATTTTAGATGAAATGTCCATCTTCAAATATTACACGCTCTTTTTTATTTTGAATAAAGTGATTAAAATTATTATTTTGAAAATCACTTAAAAGAGCTTTAGATGTACTATAGTTAAACATAAAATCCTCTGTCTCAATAAACATTTTTTTAAAAAGTAGTCCGTCTTTTAAAGTGATTTTTCTTATATCATTATAATCGACTTCATCTACTTTAATATATTCAAAAGTGTTAAAATTTACATTTAAAAGAGCCAAGAATTTTTCTCCAAAATAATAAACGTGTAATGGTTGTCTCTTATTTTGCCCAATTAGGAGACGCCCCTTTTCAAATGTTTGTTGTGGGAAATTTAAATCTAAAAACTCTAAAATTTTATCTTCTTTTAATTTAAATTGCATAATTAGTCCCTTCCCTTTTTTACATTCACAAATTAAAAGATAATATAATTTCCTAATATTATATTATTTTTTATGTTCACTTTTAGTGCGAGCTTCTCATATCAATGACCATTCGACCTGTGATTGTTCCCTTTTCCATTTCATCAAAAATATCGTTAATTTCAGATAATTGTCTTAATTGGACTTTAGGAATAACTTTATTTTCGGCAGCAAATTGAAATGCTTCTCTTAAATCTTGTCTGGTACCAACTAATGAACCAACGACTTCAATTCCATCAAGCACTAAACGCGGAATATCTAAATCCATTTTGTCTACTGGAAGTCCTACTGCTACCACACGTGCACCCGCCTTAACAACATCCACTGCTTGATTAAAAGGTGTTTTAGCTACAGCAGTAATCACCGTTGCATCTAATCCTTTATTATTCGTTAGACGATTAACTTCCTCAATAGGATCAACATTAGTTGAATTTATGATTGCATCAGCACCAAGCTCTTTAGCAAAATTTAATTTATCATCATTAATGTCGAATGCAACAACTTTCGCTCCCATTACGTTTTTGGCGTATTGCAATGCTAAATTACCTAATCCACCCACACCAAATACGCCTAACCATTGTCCTGGTTCGATGCCACTCACTTTTACTGCTTTATATGTTGTCACACCTGCACAGGTAATAGATGAAGCAGCCACTGGATCAAGATTTTCTGGAACTTTAACTGCATAATTCGCATCAACAATGACTTCTTCAGCCATTGCCCCGTCAACAGTATATCCGGCATTGAGAACATCCCTGCATAATGTTTCTCTACCAGTTGTGCAATACTCACAATTACCGCATGCTGCATACATCCATGCTATAGATACACGATCCCCTACCTTTAATGAATCTACGTTATCAGCAACTTCAATGACACGTCCAATTCCCTCATGTCCCAGCGTTACACCTGTTACGTCACCGAAATCTGCATTTTTAACATGTAAATCAGTGTGACATACACCACAATATTCAGTCTTTACTAATGCTTCTCCAGGTTTTAATTCTCTTAAACGTTTTTCTTCAATACTTACTCTGTGATCTTTGGTTACTACAGCTGCTTTCATAAAAAGCCCTCCCTAGTATTAAAGTGTAATTCTATTACTTCCACCCTTATTTTACACTCTTTTGAAATCGTTTTCCAAAAGTCCTTTCATTTATACTGAATTTTTTGTAAATTGTATATAGAGCGACATAATATCGTCACTTTTATAGCATATTTTATGCTTTATTCATATATTTTAATTTTTTAACTATATATATCATGTTAGTGAAAAGTCATCGCTCTTAATCACACCTTATAATTCTGGGGATGAAGATGTGTATTTTAAAAATCTTAATCGGAGGGGATGAAAGTGAAGTCGCAAGTTTTATATGGAAAATCTGAAATTGAAATCAATGTGCCTGATGATAGCACAATCATAGAGCCTCAAAACATCAATGCTATTCAAGACTATGAATCAGCAATTAAAAATGTATTAAGAAACCCCACAAATTCTAAACCTTTAAAAGAAATGGTAAACAGTAATGATATTGTTTCTATTGTTATTAGTGATATAACACGTCCAACGCCTAACCATATTCTTGTACCTTTACTAATTGAGGAATTAAATCATGTTCCTCGTGAGAATTTCGTAATTATTAATGGTACAGGGACTCATCGAGATCAAACGCGAGATGAATTGATTCAAATGTTAGGTGAAGATATTGTAAATTCAGTAAAAATCGTTCACAATCATTGCTCAGAAAAAGAAAGTCTAGCTAAAGTGGGACACAGTCAATATGGATGTGATGTATATTTAAACAAAGCATATGTAGAATCCGATTTTAAAATTGTAACAGGTTTTATTGAACCTCACTTTTTTGCCGGATTTTCAGGGGGACCTAAAGGGATAATGCCTGGAATTGCAGGTTTAGAAACAATTCAAACTTTTCATAATGCAAAGATGATTGGCGATTCGAGATCAACGTGGGGAAATTTAGAAGATAATCCTGTTCAAGACATGGCACGGGAAGTTAACCGTATGTGTAAACCTGACTTTTTACTTAACGTTGCATTGAATAAAAGTAAAGAAATTACTGCAGCATTTGCTGGTGAAATCTTTGATACACACAAAGAAGGATGCGCATATGTAAAAGAACATGCAATGTTTAAATGTGATCAACACTTTGATATTGTTATCGCATCAAATTCTGGCTATCCTTTAGATCAAAATTTATATCAAACAGTAAAAGGGATGAGTGCAGCGAGTAAAGTTGTAAAAAAAGACGGTCATATTATTATGGTATCTGAATGTGCAGATGGCTTTCCTGATCATGGTAAATTTGCCGAAATTTTCAAAATGGCAGACACACCTCAAGGTATTTTAGAACTTATTCACGATCCAAACTTTAAGGAAGTTGACCAATGGCAAGTACAAAAACAAGCAAGTATTCAAACTTTTGCCAATGTGCATGTTTATTCAGAACTTACTGACCAACAACTTAAAGACTCGATGTTAATCCCAACCTCTAACATTGAACATACAATACAAGAATTAGAACATCGATATGGTCGTAAATTAACCATTGGTGTTATGCCACAAGGTCCTTTAACGATACCGTACGTAGAAGACAAAGAATAATAAATGGAGGATGGAAACTATGACTGAATTAAATACTAAAGAAATGAAATTAGACGCACTATTGAAAGACATGCAGAGTGTAGTCATTGCCTTCTCAGGTGGAGTAGATAGTAGCTTGTTACTGAAAAAAGCGATTGATGTTTTAGGTGTTAACTATGTTAAACCTGTTGTAGTAAAATCAGAATTATTTAGAAATGAAGAGTTTGAACTAGCGCTTAAACTTGGACAAAGTCTAGGTGTTGAAGTATTAGAAACTGAAATGTCTGAACTTCAAGATGCGAATATCGTTAAAAACACGCCTGAAAGTTGGTACTATAGCAAGCGCTTGATGTATAGTCAACTTGAGAATATTAAGAATAAACTAGGATTTAATTATGTGCTAGACGGTATGATTATGGATGACTTAGATGATTTTCGTCCCGGATTAAAAGCAAGAGACGACTTTGGTGTGCGTAGCGTTTTACAAGAAGCAAAACTATATAAATCTGAAGTTAGAGAATTAAGTCATCAACATGACTTGCCTGTATGGAATAAACCAGCCTTATGTAGTCTAGCATCAAGAATACCTTATGGTGAGGAATTAAGTTTCACAAAAGTTAACAAGGTCAACGAAGCAGAAAAATTCATTTTAAGCTTAGGTATCAACCACGTACGAGTACGCTATCATCACAACATAGCACGCATTGAAGTAACAGAAGATCAATTAACTAATCTTCTTAAATTGAAAGACAGTATCATATTACATTTGAAAGAATTAGGATTTGACTATGTAACAATGGATTTAGAAGGCTATCGTACAGGTAGTATGAATGAAATCATTGATACCAAATCTACAAGTTTTAAATAAGGATGTGAGTACCTATGAGCCATAGTTATAATTCTATAGAAGAGGTGCTCAAAGCTGTAAAATCAAATCAACTATCTATTAATGATGCTAAAGCCCAACTCAGTCATTATGACGAATTGGGCTTTGCTAAAATTGACTTACATAGAGCACAGCGTCAAGGGTTTCCCGAAGTTATCTTTGGGCAAGGAAAAACAAAAGAACAAATTACTAAAATTATCTCTAGTTTGATATTTCATAATGAAGTTATTCTAGTGACACGTGTTGATGAAATGAAAGCAAAATATATTTTACAACATTATCCAAAGTTAGAATATCATCAAACTGCACAGTTAATTAGCACGCCACTGAATGATATACCACAATCTAAATATTATGTTTCTGTACTTTGTGCTGGAACTTCTGATTTACCTATTGCAGAAGAAGCTGCGTTAACCGCTGAAATCATGGGAGTAAGTGTAAAACGATTTTATGATGTCGGGGTTTCAGGAATTCATCGCTTATTATCCAACATTCATGATATACGCAAAGGTAAAGTTTCAATCGTTATAGCTGGAATGGAAGGCGCTTTAGCAAGTGTTGTTGGAGGATTAGTCAACCACCCTGTATATGCAGTACCAACGAGTATAGGTTATGGAGCAAACTTGAATGGGGTTACCACCCTATTATCAATGATAAATAGTTGCGCACCCGGAACCAGCGTATTAAATATCAATAATGGATTTGGTGGCGGTTACAACGCTGCACAGATTATCCATATGCTAGAAAATAAAGAGAGTGAGGTATCTTTATGACAAAAGCATTGTATTTAGATTGCCACGCAGGTATTGCCGGAGATATGCTACTTTCTGCTTTAGTTGATTTAGGCGCACACCCTGAAGACATTGAATCAGAACTAAAAAAGTTACCTTTAGATCAATTTAAGCTACATTTTCAAAAAAGAGTAAAACAAGGTATTCATGCAATGACATTAAACATTGATGTTAAAGAATCAAATCATCATCGTCACGTTAATGATATATTTAAAATGATAGATGACAGCACTCTTCCGGAAAGGGTTAAATATCGCAGTAAGAAAATTTTTGAAATCATTGGCCAAGCAGAAGCTAAAATTCATGGCATGTCGTTTGAAGAAGTTCACTTTCATGAAGTAGGGGCAATGGACTCTATTATCGATATTATTGGTGGTTGTATTGCACTAGAACAACTAGGGATTAACACATTATACTGTTCAGCTATTCCAACAGGTCATGGTAAAATCCATATTGCTCATGGCATTTATCCAATCCCTGCACCTGCTACTGCTGAAATTCTTAAAGGTATCCCAATCGCACATTTTGATGTTCAAAGTGAACTCACAACCCCTACTGGTGCTGCATTTGCTAAGGGACTCGTTTCATCGTTTGGGCCATTTCCTTCAGCAACAATACAACATATAGGCTATGGTGCTGGCAGTAAGGATTTTAATTTCCCTAATATATTAAGGGTTATTCAATTTGACTCTGAATTCGAGCAACAAGATAGCGTTCAAGTAATAGAGTGTCAAATAGATGATATGACACCTGAAGCATTAGGTGATTTTATGAATAATGCGTTAGAAAAAGGTGCTTTAGATGCTTACTATACGCCTATATTTATGAAAAAAAGTCGCCCAAGCACGCAGTTAACGTTAATATGTAGATTACATGATAAGATATATTTCGAACAACTTATCTTACAAGAAACAAGTTCTTTAGGCGTCAGAAGTACTTCTGTTAATAGAAAGACCTTGAATCGCGCGTTCAAAATTCTTTCTACACAACACGGCTCTGTTTCCATTAAATTTGGTCTACAAAATGGAAAAATTATGAAAATGAAACCCGAGTATGAAGATTTGAAGAAAATGGCTAAAACTACAAACCAACCGTTTCAAGTAATTCATAACGAGGTATTACAACAACTCTATCAAACATATCGTATAGGAGACACACTTCAATAAATTAAGTCTTATTCATTTAAATTTTGCACATCAAAAAAGGATAGGGACAGTCATTCTACATAAAACTGTCATCTATCCTTTTATTCTATTCAAATGCTCGATATAGTTCTTCACTAGAATTATTCCACATTTCAACGTTATGATTCTGTAGAAATTCTTTTAAAATTTGTTTGTTATCATCACCGATTTGGTCGATGATAAATTGATGTTTCATGGACTTATCCATCATATTAACATGTTCTGGCATGCTCTTATAACCACGTCTAATACTTTTGTTAACTAATAAATAGCATGCAGTCACACCCGCATAATATGGTCCTTGTTCACTACGTTCGGTCGTCACCCAACATAGCCAATATGCTTTAGCCTCCTCACCTTCAACTTGCGATTTGTCAGTAATCCACTTGACACCCTTTTCAACTTCAGCACGTGCATGCATACCACCAATATCAACAAATGCCTTCTGATTTTCAACATCTATAAAAACCGGGGCAATATTATCTAAACTAATTGAACCAATATTGGTTCCTTTATGACCATCTAGTGGATCATTTTTTATAATATTGAAATTGAAGCCTTTTTTCTCAGACAAACGAGATACCTCCTAATAATTCATTAAATAATAACGATATATCTTATTCTTAACAGTTAGTTTAATTCATTAAGCAAGTTAATAATAGAACCTTTAACTTGATAATCTTTAATTTTTAAAATCATTTCTTTAGGATAATATAATTTATGGTCTTCTCTATTAATCCCTGTAATACTATTGATTACCAATGATTGATTACTTATTTCTGTAATTCCACCATTACTTTTTAATAAATGAATCGGTTTGCGATTTGATCCCGGGCGATCATAATCATAAGGTAAATCTGAAAATGCTTCACTTACAAAGTAATAATCAGGATTAATACCACCCGCTTCAAATAATTCTTGCAATTCCGAAATGGTAATAATTGAACCGTCGAAAGGAATATATTTAAATAAATCTCTATTGATAAATCGTCTTGATAAATCACTTAATATTGGATCATTTTCATGAATCCATTTCTTCAAGTAATACAATACAACTGCTTCATCAAGTTCCACATATTGTTCAATCGTCATTGTTTCTTCAAAGAATGGTATGAAGTCTTTTGGATACATTTTAAATTCATATCCTTCATTATAAAGCTGCTTAGCTCGTTTTAAACAATTGTTTAATAAAACTTCCCCACCACGGCTTACTGGATGAAAATATATTTGCCAATACATTTGATAACGACTCATAATGAAATTTTCGACAGCATGCATACCACTATCTTTAATTAACACTTCTTCTTTAGATGGTCTCATCAACCTTAAAATACGCTCCATATCAAATGAGCCATACGTTACCCCTGTAAAATATGCATCTCTTTGTAAATAGTCCATTCGATCAGCATCAATTTGTGAGGAAATCATAGAAATAACAAGCTTATTATCGTGCGTTTTATTAATTACATCAGCTACTTGTTTAGGAAAGCTATCAGAGACTCGACTTAGTACACCATTAACCTCAGTATTTCCTGTAATAATAGCTTGTGTAAATGCTTCATGGTCTGTATTAAATATTTTTTCAAAACTATGAGAGAAAGGACCATGACCTAAATCATGTAACAACGCAGCACACAACGCTAGTGGCCGATCTGTATTATCCCACGCGTCTTGTCCTATAAATGTCTCATCAATCATTCGACGCACAATTTCATAAACACCCAAAGAGTGCCCAAAACGACTATGTTCGGCTGTATGAAAAGATAAATACAAAGTACCTAGTTGTTTAATACGTCTCAAGCGTTGGAATTCTTTTGTTTTAATTAAATCCCAAATCAATTGATCCTGTACGTGGATAAATCGGTGAATTGGATCTTTAAATACCTTTTCTTCTGTTAATTTACTCGTTGCATATGATGATAGCGTCATACTTTCCCTCCTATCCTATATATTCCAAAAAAACATTTATTTTTTATTTCTCATATCTCTAGACGAAACAATCTTAATTATTTATGTGATTGTTAAAATGATTTCTTCATTAAAGCTAAATCCATGATTTCACCATACATTTCAGGTTGATATGAGCGAATAATCTCGAATCCATGATTTTGATAATATTCGATGCCATTGCTATTATTGTTATCAACTTCTAGATAAACTGTTTCATACTGGTCTTTAAACCTTTTTAACCCCGCTTCTAGCAAACGAGTTCCATAACCTTTATGCTGAGATTCAGGTCTAACATAGTGTGCAGATAAATAAAGCTCTTCACCATAAATGAAATTTGCAAAACCAACAATCTCACTATCTTCTTCTGCCACTAAAAATAATTGCTCATTTAGTCTCTTTTTTAAATGCGTTTCATTATATGAAGCGGCCAACAGTTCATTAACTGTTGAAGCAGCATAAATATTTAAATATGTGTTATACCAAGCTTTTGTCGCAACATCTCTTATCGCTACAGCATCTTTTTCAGTTGCTTGTCTGACACTATACATGTGACTTCTCCCCTAACTATTTACTTGACTATTAATATAGGCATTATACCACATGTATGATACCTTAATTCAATCTAGACATTCAAAAAGCTTCACAAAAATTTATTTTAGAACTATTAATAACTACAACTTTTTAAATATGATTATTTGACACAATATTTTTTATACACATATTTCTAAATATTTAAATTTTAAAAGCAATCATTAAATAATCACTCAATACTATAATTTCATATTAATCTTCTTCAAATCATGATTTGGTTATTTCCCCATTCCATTCTTTTACATGATTAAATGCTTATTTTATGAGTTGCACTACGTTAGCTTTTGAACGATTTCTACCCAAAATAATGTTATCAATGTCGTCTATCTTCCTACTTATAAATAATTTCATTAATATTAAAAAGTTAATCTTAGAATTCTAATCTAAATGAGTTCAAATTCAAGACATAAAAATAAGTTAACATTCATACTCAATGGTTTGTTCCATTGCAACAACATGTATGAACAGTTGTTACAAATTTTTTTCAATTCAGTACTATTTTTTATTGCGTAAAAAATACCTGAGACAACAAATGATGTCTCAGGTTCTTAATCTATCTCTTAAGTTATTTTTTAATTGGGAATAAACTATCAATTTTGTCTATTTCACCTTGCGATAATTCAATATTTGCAGCATCAATATTTTCAACAACTTGCTCTGCACGTTTTGCACCAGGGATGACAACATCTAGTGATGGACGTGTAAGATAAAATGCTAATACGACATTGGCAATCGTTGTATCATGTGCCTCTGCAATATCAGTTAATGCTTTTACACGACGCACATTATCTTTGAATACGTCTGGTTGAAAATCAGGACGTTCTGCACGATGATCCTCAAATGTTTGATTTTCATCGTACTTGCCAGCTAGTATACCTGAAGCAAGTGGGAAGTAAGGAACAAATGTAATATTATTTTCTGCAGCATATGCCATTACTTCTTCATTTTCACGATGTAATAAATTGTATTCTAATTGAACAACATCAACATATCCATCTTTATTCGCTTCTTTTAATTGTTCTAAAGAGAAATTAGATACACCTATTGCTTTAATTTTACCTTCATCTTTAAGCTCTTTGAGAGCCGCCACTGCTTTATCTTTTGGTGTATCGTCATCAGGAAAATGAATATAATACAAATCAATATAATCCACTTGAAGACGTTCCAAACTATTTTCAACTTGCTGTTTTAAATATTCTGGATCGTTATTTTGAACAACTTCTCCATTTTCTTTAATAACATGCGAACCTTTTGTTGCAATTTGCACTTTCTCGCGTGGATATTCTTTTACAACTTGTCCAACTAATTCTTCAGAACGTTCTGGCCCATAGATATATGCTGTATCTAATAATGTTATACCATTATCAATAGCTTGACGTACAACTTCTTTACCTTGCTCTTCATCCAAATTAGGATATAAATTATGACCACCTACTGCATTTGTGCCTAATGCGATAGGAAAAACATTGACATCAGATTTACCTAATCGTACTTGTTTTACCATTTAAAGTCATCTCCTTTATTTAAAATACTCAAATATATTATACCCAAATCATAACTTATTCATTCGTGTTAATTATCTATTAGGAGCAATTATCTTGACCTTAAAATCATTATACGCTTTAATGTAACTAATGAAGTTACATTAAGGTGGGTAAAAATGAATTTAGAATTCAATATTGCAGTACATGTACTATGTTTTCTTGCTCAACATGATCAAGAACAATTTAATAGTAAAGAATTAGCTAAATTAACATGTCTGAACCCTGTACAACTTAGGCGAGTTCTAGCATATTTAACTGAACACAACTATATCAAAGTTCAGCGTGGTAAAGCAGGAGGCTATCAAGCCAATCAACATACTGCTCAAGTAGATTTAGCCAAGTTATATCAACACTTTGTTTTAGATAAAAATAATAGCCAAAGACGATTTACTGGCGATTCTGACAGTCATTGTCAAATTTCTAAGAAAATTGCTCATACAATGTCACATTATTATTCTCAAGAACATCAAATAATATTAGATTTTTACAAAAATAAAAATATTACAGATGTTTTGGCAGATATTTTACAGGAGGGATAAGACCATGAAAAATT
Source organism: Staphylococcus sp. HMSC068G11 (assembly GCF_001815825.1). Taxonomy (NCBI): domain Bacteria; kingdom Bacillati; phylum Bacillota; class Bacilli; order Caryophanales; family Staphylococcaceae; genus Staphylococcus; species Staphylococcus sp. HMSC068G11. Next base: position 83,894 of record NZ_KV822090.1, on the reverse strand, counting down.
ATGATTTGATTATTATTGGTTTTGGAAAAGCAGGTAAAACATTAGCGGCACATGCTGCTAGTCACGGACAAAAGGTTGCAGTGGTAGAACAATCAACAAAGATGTATGGCGGTACATGCATTAATATCGGATGTATACCGACTAAATCATTAATTCATGATGGTATTGAAGGTAGTTCATTCAAAGAGGCTATTACTAGAAAAAAAGAAGTCGTACAGGCATTGAATAACAAGAACTATCAAGGCTTAAATTCAAAGGACAATATAGATGTTCTAAATTATAAAGCTAATTTTATTTCTAACGAGGTAATAGAACTACAAGATAATAATGGAACAATTCAAGAAACAATTACAGCAGATAAGATAGTAATCAACACTGGTTCACGTGCAAATATCCCAGATATCAAAGGGATAGATACAGCTCAAAATATATATGATTCTACTGGATTACTAAATATTGACTATCAACCTCAAGAACTTGTTATTATTGGTGGTGGTTATATCGCTCTCGAATTCGCTTCAATGTTTGCAAATTTTGGAACACATGTAACAATTCTTGAGCGTGGTGATGCTATCATGACAAATGAAGATCAAGACATTGCAAATCTTATTGTCAAAGATTTACAAGATAAAGGTGTGACTATAAACACTAATACTAGTACTATTGCATTTTCAAACAATAAAGATCAAACTATCATACACACAAATCATGGAGAAATATCAGCTGATACTGTGCTCTTAGCCACAGGTCGTAAGCCAAATACAAATCACTTAGGTCTTGAAAATACAGATGTAAAAATCGGAAAACAAGGTGAAGTAATTGTAAATACACATTTGCAAAGTACAGTGAAACACATATACGCTGCAGGTGATGTTAAAGGCGGATTGCAATTTACGTATATTTCACTCGATGATTATAGAATCATTAAATCACATCTATTTGGTGATGGTTCTAGAACAACTGAAAATCGTGGTGCAATACCTTATACGGTCTTTATTGATCCTCCTCTATCTAGAGTAGGACTAATTGCAAGTGAGGCGAAATTACAAGGATACAATATTCTAGAAAATAAAGTCTTTGTCAGTAACATACCCCGTCACAAAATCAATAATGATTCCAGAGGTTTATTTAAAGCAGTAATTAATAAAGATACAAAAGAAATTTTAGGAGCGTCATTATATGGCAAAGAATCAGAAGAACTGATTAACTTAATCAAACTTGCTATAGATCAACATATTCCTTACACAGTATTAAGAGATAATATATACACACATCCGACAATGACCGAATCTTTTAATGACTTGTTTTTAGAACCACTTTGATCTCTGATTATTAGTGGTTCTTATGCAGGAGAGTCCTTCTCCTGCGTTCCACTCTATACTTTGATCTCTGATGATTAGATACTACAAATGTAGGAATTATCTATTATGACTATTTAAAATTAAAGACCGATAAATTCATTTTTTAGAACTCATCAGTCTTTAATAAGAATATGACAGTATTCATATTTAATGCTTTCTTCTATCATATTACAAAGTAATGAAAATTAAATAGCTTCATATATTCGAATTTGCAACTTAATTATGTACTATTAACATTAAAACCACCCGCGACAATCATTCATGTCTCAGGTGGTTTTGATTTATTTCTCTGCTTTGCGCTTCTTTAACTTTTCCTTAAGTTTGCGATCTTGTTCTTCTTTACGACGTTTTCGTTCTTCGTTACGTTTTCTAAGTCGCTCTTCTTCTTCTGGATCACGTGGTTTTTTTAATTGTTTTGTAACCTTTTCCATAAGTTCTTCTTCGGTTAACGCAGCAAGTGGTCGATTATTAACAAATGCAAATGTTTTACGCCGACCTGGTCCACAATAAGATTGACAGCCTATTTCAATTTCAGCTTCCGGATCTAATTTTTCTAATTTTCGCTTCAAAGATTTTAAATTCACAGCCTGACACTCATCACAGATTAAAAATTTATTTTTCATCTTGCTACCCACCTTTCTATATAAACTCTTCCATCATCGTTAATATAACTCTATTTATTTTACTCTTTTTACTATAAAATTCAAGATACTTTTCACTTTAAAATTCATACATACCATATACTAATAAAATAAGAAAGTGGAACTGAATACACAGTCCCACCCCCCGGTTGAGCCTCGAACCCTAAATGACTTATATCACGAGTTACTTTACTTATTGTCCATGGTAAATTTTAAATTTCAATGGTTTGATATCATTCATTTGCCATTCGTTATAAATAATATTTTTATCAATTACCTTATTGATAATAGTAATGCCGCAATCGCCACCACCAGCACCTGAAGTTTTAGAAGCGCCACCGTGCTTTTCACCGACATCACATAATTTTTTTAGCTTATCTGTTTCAATTTCAACTGATGCTTCGTTATCCATAGATTGAATAATACGTCTGTTTATACGTATCATCTTTTGAACACCTTTGATATTATTAGTTTTAAAAGCTTGGATTAAACTTTCTACACAAGCATGAGATTGATCTAAAAAATCACCATAAAAACTTGGATCTGATTTTAAACGTTTGACTTCACTCACTAAGTGTGGAGAAGAAGCTGGGGACCCAGTCCATCCAATAAGTACTTCCATATTTTCGGGAGCTTGTAAAGGTTCGATATGTAAGCCTGGCCAATTTTTTTCCAAAACATCATTCACCGATGTTTCTTCCATTTGCTGTTTCACCCAGTCATGGTCGAACGTACTATATGCAAGCCAACCACTGTAGACACTAACCGCAATATCACCACATGAACTTAAACTTTGTAATTTCATATTTGCAATTACAGCTAATTTATAAATATAAAGGTTTGATAATTCCAAACCATAGAATTCATTCAAAGCTTTAACAACAGATACTAAAACAGCGGCGCTTGAACCTAATCCGTACTTCTGACCAGAGTTATCTGCTAAGTTACTATCAATGGTTAAATGAAAGTGCTTTAAATTCATATTGCAACTGCGCACATACTGTTCAAACACTTCTATAGCTGTCACAACATATTTCAGTTGCTTAGCAGCTTGAACATCTGAGATTTCAATTCTATCTTCATTACGGTCAAATTTAACTGGTTCATAATGTAATGTTTTGGAATGAATACTACCTTCAACTTTATTTGACGCCTCAATTGTCGCCGTTACAAAGCGATTTACTGCAATAAGAATAGATTTATATCCTGGTTCGGTTACTGCATACTCGCCTGCAATATAAAGTTTTCCGGGGGCTTTTACCTGAATCATTCTATCTCTTCCTTACTTAATAATTTCAACGCCAGAGCTGATGATATCACTTGCTATAATCTTCGATTCGTCAAATACTTTTAAAAATTGTTCCATCACAGCTTGTTTATTTTTCTTTTCTACTAAAACTTTTACATTGGGACCCGCATCCATTGTAAAGTAACAAGGTAAATTGGCTTTTCGACACTGTTCCACAATCGCCATAGCATCGTAGCTTTCTTGCACTAAATACGTAAAAGGAGGTTGAGCACCTAAGTTAGTGGCATGCATACGTAAACCATTTGCTTCAATGACTTCGCCTAAGCGTTGAAAATCTTGGTTTTTAACTGCCTCTTTAGCTTCATTTAAATCTTCATCAACGTGATCCAACCAATATTGATAGAATCTAGAAGTATCTCTTGTTAGTGACATACCTGACCTACTAGATACTTTTTTTGACTGATTATTAATCACTACAAATATCATTGATAAATCTTTTTCCCAACCATTGGAATTAATTTCATGTGCATATGAGGTCAAATCATCATGCCCTTTTTCCCATTCAGCAAATCCACCAAAAATACTTCTAGAAGCAGAACCTGAACCACGTCGAGCTAAACGTGATAAGTCTGTATCTGATAAGTTCAATGACAAAGCTTCATTACAAGCGGCAGCTAAAGCAGCGTAAGCACTCGCTGAAGAAGCAAGTCCAGCTGCTGTTGGCACATGATTCTCACTTTCAATTCGCGCATGCAAACGATTTCCAGCCAAATCTCTCACTATATTCATATAGTTTTGAATCTTTTCTTTCTCTTTGGCATTCACTTCATTTCCATTTAAAATAAGGCGATCTTCAGTAAAATCAGGGTCAAAAGTCACTTTTGTTTCAGTATAAAATCGATCTAAGGTAATTGATAAACTATTATTCATAGGAATAATGTAAGTTTCATCAGCTTTCCCCCAATACTTAATCAACGCAATATTTGTATGTGCTCGTGCTTTGCCACTTTTCACCAATGATTTAACCTCCTAAATGTTCAATCCATGTATGTGCTGCGCCAGCCTTTTCAACTGCAGCAACAATAGTTTTTGCAGTTTGTAAATTTTCCGCAAGAAGAAGCATGCTGCCACCTCTTCCTCCACCAGTTAGTTTACCAGCAATGGCACCATGTTCTTTCCCAATTTGAAGTAATTTTTCTATTTTATCGTGACTTACTGTTAAATGTCTCAAGTCTTTTTGACATGCGTTAAATATGTCAGCCAAATGATGGAAATCATGCTGTTCAATCGATTCACTAGCTCTGTGAACAAGTGTACCAATGTGCTCTACATATTTCATATATTCATTAGATTCACACAATACGTGAACATCTTCCACTGCTTGTTTGGTAGAACCCTTTACTCCGGTATCAATGACAACCATATAACCATTCAATTTTAGTGATTTTAATGTTTCGGCCTTCCCTTGTTTAAACCATACAGGTTTATTTGACACAATCGTTTGCGTATCGATACCACTTGGCTTACCATGTGCGATTTGCTCCGCCCAATTCACTTCTTTAATCAATGTTTTGTCATCTAAAGGTTGATCCATAAAATCATAACTGGCACGTACAAACGCTACTGCTACTGCAGCACTTGAACCTAAACCTCTTGATGGAGGCAAGTTAGTTTGAATTTTTACTGATAGTGGTTCTTTCACTCCACTTTTTTCAACAAAGCGATTAATGATAGACTTTAGATGTTCGGGAGCATCGTACAACATTCCGTCATATACGTCACTTGTGATAGAAGAATAATTTCCTTCATCTAAACTTTCAATGAGGACTTTAATTTTCCCAGCATTAAATGGAATTGCGATTGCCGGTTGACCAAATGTAACTGCGTGTTCACCCATTAGAATAATCTTTCCAGTAGATTCTCCGTATCCTTGTCTAGTCATATTTTCTCACCTTTATATACCTTCTTTAAAATATCACTTCATAAGATGTACTGACGATGTTAAAATGATTGACTTGCTGTTTAACGTGATATTAATTTAATTTCTTTACATATTCATCTTGATTGATGTCACTTAAATGTCAATTTTATCGAATACATTTATTATATCGCCAATAATCAAGCGTTTATTATAACTATTTAAAAATAAAATAACAACAAAAGGGTATAATAACTTTTTGTTTAAGTTTTCACAACACTTTAATATTATAAAACTCTTTTAAAGAGTTATCAAAATCATGAAATATATTTACCTTAAATGACAATTTTGTAAACATCGTTAAATTTTTTACTAAAGTTTTTAAAATTTTCCACCTCAACTATAATACTACAAATTTGTGATAGAATATATATCATTTTCTAACAAAGTCATCTTAACTTTTGTTTGAAAGGTATTTTTATTAAACAAAATAGTACTAGGATTGAATTTGTTGTCCTCTTTTAACCTCGAATAACACTTGTCTTTTTTATTGGTTTTCCATGTAAAATTCTCTTGGTTAGAACCCCTTTGATTGAAAATTTATATAAAAATATTTTCTATTCACATCAAGTATCACTGCTAATACGTAAAAAAACCTGAGACAATTATTTTGTCCCAGGCTTATTTTTTTGACTTATCTATAGTGTCACCTTGCTAAAAATCTAATTTTTCATTTATTTTCGCATTGCGTTCTAGCATCTTATCATAGTACCCCTCGTAACGTGTCCACTCGTCTTCTGTAATAGGATCCATATTTAAGTTTGCCCCTAAATCTTTTAGTGCATATAATAATAAAAACATAACATCTTGCACTTTAATTTCTCTATTTAAAAGAGTTTCTAAAGATGCCATACATGAGGGATCTATGTCTGGATAGTGAAACTTAGTAGTCTGCCCTTTAAGTGCACGTTGATAAAACTGTTGCATCATTAATGCCCGTTCTGAGCCAGAACCTTCAATACATAAGTATATTTGCACTGCGATACCACCACGTACTCGTCGCTGAGAAATCCCGGCAAATTTCTTATCATTAATACTTAAATCAAATTTTCCTGGGCAATACGATTGCTCAATTTCTTTAGTATCGATACTAACATCTTCATCCTCAAACATTTTACTAATCAATAAATACATCACTGTAAAGGCTTCATCAATAGTCGTTTCGGTTTGTCCTTTAAAAATCAAAGATATATTTAATATTCCTTGATCTAATACGACACCCAAGCCACCAGAATTCCTAACAATCGCATTATATCCTTGTTCATCTGTAAGAAAACGAATACCATCACTTAAAAATGGTAAACGCGAATCATGAATGCCCAAAATCACGGTGTGTTGATGTATCCACGTTCGTACTACATTACAAGATAAGTCTTTACCAACGCTTTCGGAAAAAGTGTCATCAAACGCAAAAGATTGCATGGGCTCTAAACCACTTGAATGATCGACATAACGCCAGTTGATTTGATTAAAATATTTAGTTGCTAAGTCCATTATTGTAAGGCTTGAGCAGCTGTAATAATAGATAAGTTATAAACGTCTTCAGTTGAGCAACCACGAGATAAATCATTGACTGGAGAGTTTAATCCTTGTAGGACTGGTCCTACTGCATCGTATCCACCTAAACGTTGAGCAATCTTATAACCAATATTACCTGCTTCTAGACTAGGGAAAACAAATACATTCGCATCACCTTGAATTTTTGCACCAGGTGCTTTCTTCTCTGCTACGCTAGGAACAATAGCAGCGTCAAATTGGAATTCCCCATCAATAACTACATGCTCTAATTGATCCGCTTCAGCTTTTTCTTGAGCTAACTTCAATGCTTCTTGCACTTTAGTAACATCATCCGATTTAGCAGAACCTTTTGTAGAAAAGCTTAACATAGCTACTTTAGGGTCCATTCCAAAGCTTTGTGCTGATTTAGCACTCTCTACTGCAATTTCAGCAAGTCCTTGAGCATCTAATTCTGGATTAATAGCACAATCCCCAAAAATATATTGTTCATCACCTTTAATCATAAAGAAAATACCAGATGTTCTAGATACACCAGGTTTAGTTTTGATAATTTGTAATGCTGGTCTTACTGTATCTCCAGTAGAATGTGCAGCACCACTCACTAAACCTTCAGCCTTTCCAGTATACACAAGCATTGTTCCGAAATAATTTACATTATCTAATAATTCAACTGCTTGTTCTTTAGTTGCCTTACCTTTACGTCTTTCAACAAAAGCATCTACAAGCTCATCTTTAAGTTCACTCGTCGCTGGATCTATGATTTCAATTTGCGTTAAATCTAAAGCGTGTTTAGACGCAAGAGATTTAATATTATCTTCGTTTCCTAAAACGATAGGTGAAACATAGTCAGTTTTTTGTAGCTGAGTCGCAGCAATGAGCACTCGTTCATCTTCACCTTCAGGTAATACTATTTTTACATTTTTTCCGGATAATTTGTCTTGTAATACAGATAATAAATCAGCCATAATATCCTCCTTAATTCTCTCTTATAATAACGTTTACATAGTAAATTATACGTTATTTTTTATCAGAATTCCATTTCGCTTTTGTAAACATTTTTTTAGTAGTTAAATGAATGTTTGTGATAGAATTTGAAATGAATCCAATAAGAATTTTGAAAAAGGAGAGATTGATAATGAGTGAAGCAGCAGAAACTTTAGATGGTTGGTATAGCTTACATTTATTTTATGCAGTAGACTGGACAACTTTTCGTTTAATTGCTGAAGATGATCGTGAAGCAATGATCACTGAATTAGAAACATTTGTTAAAGATAAAGCAGTTGCTAGAGAATCACATCAAGGTGATCATGCAATTTATAACATTACAGGTCAAAAAGCGGACCTTTTACTATGGTTTTTACGTCCAGAGATGAAAGAGCTAAATCAAATTGAAAATGAGTTTAATAAATTACGTATCGCAGACTATCTCATTCCAACTTATTCCTATGTGTCAGTGATAGAATTAAGTAATTATTTAGCAGGCAAATCTGATGAGGATCCTTATGAAAATCCCCACGTTAAGGCACGATTATACCCTGAATTACCACATTCTGAATATATATGTTTCTATCCAATGGATAAACGACGCAATGAAACTTATAACTGGTACATGTTACCTATCGAAGACCGTAAAACTTTAATGTATAACCATGGGATGATAGGTCGTAAATATGCTGGTAAAATCAAACAGTTTATCACAGGTTCAGTAGGTTTTGATGACTACGAATGGGGTGTTACATTATTTTCAAATGATGTACTTCAATTCAAAAAAATTGTCTATGAAATGCGTTTTGATGAAACGACTGCTCGTTATGGCGAATTTGGTAGTTTCTATATTGGGCATATTTTAAACATCGAAGACTTCAAACAATTTTTTAGTATATAAGTTAAAGTGAAAAATTAACCCTACACACCAGAATCATAATTTACTGGTGTGTAGGGTTTTTAATATGTAGAAAAGATAATACCTTATCTTAAATTTAATGACTATAAAAATTTTAAGAGCCTGTACAATTAAGATGTACTAGGCTCTTATGTTGTAGTATCCTTGGGAGAACTTTAAATCACTACTACGTATATAGTTAACCTCATAGAATATACCGTCGCTACTCAATATATTCACTGTCATCGTTAACTAATATTATTTTAACCTTTTTGAAATATTTGAAACATTATATAAAGGTAAATGTACAACTATAAGGTTTTTTTTAATATTTATTATAAAATTCATCTATATAATCATTATTTTATCTGCTTAACTCTATGAAAATGACTTTAAATAACAAGTTGCACGTCATGTAAACCTCAAGGGTTGTGGCGTTTTCCTAAAACCTTTACTATAATTATAATAATGATTTATTCTTAATTTTAAAAAAATTTGGTGATGAAATGAATAAGGATACAATTGAAACATCTCATGAAGCATTGATAAAAGATGTTGTTATGATTACTGCTCGTATATTACTAGAATCTGGAGCAGAAGGTACACGGGTAGAGGATACCATGGCACGTATTGCTACAAAATTGGGCTATCCTGAAAGTAATAGTTTCGTGACTAATACTGTAATTGAATTTGTTTTACATAACGAAGCATATCCTCGGTTGTATAGGATTAAAACTCGAGATACGAACTTAATAAAAATTTCTCAAGCTAATGAAATCTCACGTCAAATTACAAATGGCACGATGACGCTTGAAGAAGCTAAGTATCAATTAGAGGAAATATATGTTGCTAAAAGAGATAGCAGTCTACCCTTCAAAGGAATTGCCGCAGCAATTATCGCTTCGAGCTTCCTCTATCTACAGGGAGGTCGTCTGGTTGATATCATCACAGCTGTATTAGCTGGAACGATTGGATACTTAGTAGTAGAAATATTAGATCGAAAGCTACACGCACAATTTATTCCAGAATTTATAGGTTCTTTGGTAATAGGTATTATTTCTGTAATTGGACATGCATTTGTTCCTAGCGGAGATTTAGCTACAATTATCATTGCCGCGGTCATGCCTATTGTACCTGGAGTACTTATTACAAATGCTATTCAAGATTTATTCGGAGGACATATGTTAATGTTTACAACAAAATCTTTAGAAGCTTTAGTTACTGCCTTTGGTATAGGCGCTGGTGTAAGTTCAATATTAATTTTAGTCTAGGAGTGCACTCATATGTTTTGGATATTTAATTTTATATTTAGCTTTCTTGCTTCACTCTTTTTCTGTGTCATATTTGATGCCCCTAGGAAGTTGTATTTTGCTTGTGGCTTTGTCGGCGCTTGTGGATGGATGGTTTATACTCTATTATTTAACGGCTTTGAGCTCCATACGATTTACTCAAGCTTTTTCGGAAGTTTAGCGTTAGGTCTACTTAGTCATTACATGGCTCGTCGAAAAAAAGAGCCTGTAATTATTTTTATGGTTACAGGTATTATACCTCTAGTTCCAGGTGGACTTGCTTATGATGCCACTAAAAACTTAGTGTTATTACACTTTGGTAAGGCGATTAACACAATGCTTGAAGTGACATTAATAGCAGGTGCTATTGCTTTGGGTTTATTATTTGCTGATCAAATTTCTAAAATCGTTATTTCAGGTTTTGCGCGTACCAGAAAAAGATTGTAATATCAATGAAATCTTTCGCTAAAAATTAACGTTACTCTAACCAATTAAATTTATGGTTAAATATTGTTGGAAAATATATGATAAATAAAAATCCCAAAATGAAATTCTCAAAAATTTCATTTTGGGATTTTATAATATTGTCACAAAATAACTTTTAAATTTATTTATTCGTTGAATTAGATTGGCCAGGTTCATGAATCATCTCTAAAACTTCGTCTTCAGAATGATTTAAAATCAATCGACTCATTTCATCATTATTCATTTTCTTAAGTTTTGGCAAGCGAATGATAAAAAAGATTAATCCTATTACCAACCAAATTCCTAAAGCGATGTATGATGGTATCGAAAGTGCTGCAGGAGAACCTGGAATAAGCAATAAACATAAGAACACAAAGGATACAATCGATCCTATAATACCAAAAATTTTATAAACTGGTGCATACGTATTACTCTGTTTATTAAAACTAAATAATTTCGTAGCAGATAAACAAGTAATAAAATATGCAATTGAAACACCTGTAGATGACATATCTACAATCCATGTTAATGCCGTTCTACCTAACCAAGGAGCAATTAAAGATACAGCTACTAAGAAAATAATAGCGACATATGGTGTTTTATGTTTACTGTGTAATTTACTAAATACTGTTGGCATAATGCCAGAGCGCCCCATTGAAAATAGTAAGCGACTCGAACTCATTAAAAATCCATTTAATCCAGTAAAAATCCCCATAATAATTGCCACTGCTAATACTGCAAGGCCAATAAAACCGAATGCATCTTGAGTCACTGCACCGGTAAGCCATAAGTTACCATTTAAACTTGTTGCTTGTGTACCTAGCCAGCCTGTGTAAAGTAACATCACTACATAAGTGAGTGACGCAGCTAGTAAACTATAAACAATAAGTTTAAACGTCTTGTTAGGAGAAAAGTTAAATTCTTCAGCAGTTTGCGGTATATTATCAAACCCTACGTACGCCCATGGTGCAATAGAGACAATCATAATGATTGATTGAAACCATCCTTTATCTACACTTGCTAATGGCTCTAAATGACTCAAACTAAAGTGACTGCTAAAGAAAGAACCTATAAACATAAGTGCAACTACAAGGACCATTGCAACACAGAAGTAATATTGTAACGAACCAGACACACTGGCACCTCTAATAGTAATCAACATAAACACTATAAGTAGCACTGTTGCGATAACAATTTCAGTTATGTAAACATCCCAACCAGCTACTGTATATAACTTTCCGTTGTTCAAAACATTTGGTAATAAAAATTTAATCAACAAACTGAATGCTGTCGCATTTAACGCAACAACACAAACATAGCCAAATGTTAAAAACCATGAAGAGAAAAAGCTTACATATCTTCCAAAACTTAAAAAACTAAAAGCAAATGCGCCACCAGAAACAGGAAATTTTTCAACGAGTGCGCCATAACTTACTGCAATAAGAATCATCAATAACGCACCGATTACTATACCTATTGAAGAAGCAATAGGCCCTGATTGTTTAATCCAATCTCCTGGTAATATAAAAGCGCCCCATCCGATACACGAACCATATGCAATAGCCCATACAAATTTCTCGGAAAGATTCTGCTTAAGGTTACCTCTATCTACATTGTTATTTTTATTTTCCATAAATAAAACTCACCTCGAGAGTATAGTATACCCTAAAAGGTGAGTGAATTAACTCATGAACTTTTACCATTAAATTGTAAAGAACGTCATATTGTAACAAGATTGTATGAAGTGATTACCCTGCGAATTTAAGTGTAGCAATTACAAGAACAAGCCAACCAATTATAAATAGAACACCACCTATTGGCGTAATTGCACCTAAAATACGAACTTGTGTTAAGGCTAAGAAATACAAGGAACCACTGAAAAAGACAATACCAAAGAATAATAACCAACCAGCCCAATTTACATTCATTGATGTTGTACCACTTATTAAACCTATAACTAACAGACCTAATCCATGATACATTTGATAAGTTGTTGCTTTTTCCCATATTGACATGTATTTATCTGATAATTTACCTTCCAATCCATGTGCTCCAAATGCCCCAGTACCGACAGCCATCATTGCATTTAATGCACCTAAAATAATAAAAACTTTCATCATTTTGAATGTACTCCTTTATATTTAAAAATCAAAAATAGATTCACCATTACCAACATGATCATCTGTAATCATCATATTATTAGAAGTATGATGCTTTTTCATTGATTGTGGTACTTTACCACCCATTGCTTCTATTTCAGCTGCAGTTACATCATGTTTTTGTGAAGTCTGTTGTTTCATCTCATAATCATCTTTTATATTACTATTCATTGGTTTAGAACGATTTAATTTCTCTATTGTTGAACGACTTTGATGAGAACTAACAAGAGATGTGAGCATGTGTATAGCATACATATGCTTTTCAAATTCAGTATCTGTCTGAGCTTCATCTGCTTGTACCAATTCTTGCTCAATCAATTGTAGAATCTGTTCTTTGTTCATTATTCTCACCTAACTTTCACACCACTGAACTGGTGTTTTTCCTTTAGATTTTAAATAATTATTTGTAGTTGAATAAGGTTTAGAACCAAAAAATCCTCTAAAAGCCGATAGTGGACTAGGATGTGGCGATTTAATAATTAAATGTTTAGATGTATCAATGAATCGTTCCTTTTGTTGAGCAGGTCTTCCCCAAAGAATAAAAACAACATGCTCACGATAATTAGAAACAGCTTGTATGATTTCATCCGTAAATGTTTCCCACCCAATATTTCGATGTGAATGTGCTTCACCTTGTCGAACAGTCAATACCGTATTTAATAGCAAGACACCTTCTCTTGCCCAGTCTTGTAAATGGGGCGAAGTTCTATGACACCCTATATCATTTTCTAGTTCTTGATACATATTTCTTAAAGATGGTGGAAATTTAGCATGAGGTTGCACTGAAAATGCTAAACCATGTGCTTGATTAGGACCGTGATAAGGATCTTGTCCTAAAATAACAACCTTGATATCTTCAAAAGGCGTTAAATCAAATGCTTGATAGATATTTTTTTTATCTGGATAAACGATTTGAGTCGTATATTCTTTTTCTAAAAAGTCATGCATCGCCTGAAAATCATGGCGTGTTGTTATATCATGAAATACCTCTGACCATTTCATTCGTTTTCACCTCAAGCTACATTTTAACATATTCATATTGGAAAAATGACTGATTTTATAAGCATTAATTTTTGTAAACCTTTATATATTTTAGGTTTACAATCTATCTATTTTTAATTATATTACAATTACTATAGATAAATTTCAGTAGTTTGGAGTGTTATATATGTGTACGGCTATTTCTTTATATACAAAACAACGTTATCATTATTTAGCTAGAACGATGGACTTTGCATTTGAATTTAATGGTATCCCAACCATTGTTCCACGTCATTATCACTACCAATTTGATCTAGATTCAGACATGCGTCTTGAATATGGTTTTGTTGGAACAAATTTAAAAGTAGGACGTTATAGATTTGGTGATGGTATAAACGAAAAAGGTTTAGCTATTTCGAACCATTACTTCACTGGTGAAGCCTCATACAGTACCCATAAACGTTATGGTTATTTTAACTTAGCACCTGAGGAGTTTATTGTTTGGGTTTTAGGTTTTAATAAAAGTATTAGCGAATTAAAACAAAAGGTTAAGAAGATCAATATTATGAATGAAAAAAATACAACTTTGAATATCGTTCCTCCTTTACATTTCATGGTCACTGATGAAACAGGACATACCGTAGCCATAGAACCTTACAATGGCTTATTAATAGTTAAAGATAATTATGTTCATACCTTAACAAATGCGCCTAAATTAGATTGGCATCTATCTAACTTAAGAAATTATGCTTATTTAACACCACAGAAATCAACCAATCAATTAATAGGTAAAATGCTAGTAAGATCAATGGGCTGTGAAGCAGGAACAAATGGCTTACCGGGTGGTTATACTTCAACAGAACGTTTTATACGGGCTACATATTTAAGACACCAACTACGCTGTTCCCATAATGAAGATGAAAATTTAATGAATTGTTTTAAAGTTCTAGAATCAGTCAGTATCCCTCAAGGTGCAGTTATCGATGCCAATAAAATACATTACACACAATATCAATTAGTGATGGAAAGTAAAGAAAGAAGCTATTATATTAAGCCATACTTTAGTAATCAAATTTTCAAAATAAAATTAACTGAAGATCTTTTAAGTAAGAATGAGTTGACATTCTTACCTATTAATCACGAATTAAAGATAACATCAATACAGTAACTAACGTATGATGATTGATTTTGAATTTTACAAAATATAATAATTTAGCGTACGCGATAAACATGATATGATAAAGACACTAGAAATTAATGGGAGTGAATGAATGATGGCTTTAAAAAAAGTATTAACGATAGCTGGTTCAGATACAAGTGCTGGTGCCGGTATGCAAGCAGATCTTAAAACGTTCCAAGAACTTGATGTATATGGAATGGTAGCTTTAACATCTATTGTGACAATGGATAAAGAAACATGGTCCCATGATGTAACACCCATTGATATGAATGTCTTCGAAAAACAACTTGAAACAGCAATATCAATTGGACCTGATGCTATTAAAACAGGGATGTTAGGAACACAAGACATTATTAAACGTGCCGGAGATGTTTTTGTTGAATCTGGTGCAGACTATTTTGTAGTTGATCCAGTAATGGTTTGTAAAGGTGAAGACGAAGTACTTAACCCAGGAAACACAGAAGCAATGATTCAATATTTACTACCTAAAGCTACAGTAGTTACCCCGAATTTATTCGAAGCAGGTCAACTCTCTGGTTTAGGAAAATTAACATCAATTGAGGACATGAAAAAAGCTGCTCAAGTGATTTATGACAAAGGCACACCTCATGTCATTATTAAAGGTGGCAAAGCACTCGATCAAGATAAATCTTATGACTTGTACTATGATGGCCAACAATTTTATCAATTAACTACTGACATGTTCCAACAAAGTTATAATCATGGTGCAGGATGCACATTTGCTGCTGCCACAACAGCTTATCTTGCGAACGGTAAATCTCCAAAAGAAGCAATCATTGCTGCTAAAGCATTTGTAGCTTCAGCAATCAAAAATGGTTGGAAAATGAATGACTTTGTAGGACCTGTTGATCATGGTGCATATAACCGTATTGAACAGATTAACGTTGAAGTCACTGAGGTTTAAAAATACTAGATTGTATAAATACTAGTACATTTTAGCCCTAATTTATAGGCTCATTTAATTCCTACAAACTTTGTAATTATAATTAAATCAATATCTATATAGATGTGGAAAGCCTGGGACAAAAAGGTCCAAGATAAGTAAATAAAGACAATTTCTATTGAAATAATATAGGAATTGTCTTTTTTATAATTTTTTTGATAATTTTCAGCTCGTTGAGCTGTTACTTTTCTTATATTAAGCTACGATAATGTCTGAATTCATCGAATTCAGTATCGGGAATTGTTTCTGCAATATCATTTACATGTCGTGAAATATCATTTGTG
>NZ_KV822090.1:67490-67843 GCF_001815825.1 Staphylococcus sp. HMSC068G11 | reverse complement strand
ATTTACATGTCGTGAAATATCATTTGTGGGGATATGAACTGAAGTTTCCATTAGTAGAGTATGTTGAGTCATGTTATAGTCTTTATACATAAAGCACCTCGTTAATTTTGTTTATTGGTATTTATTAAATTATACGAAAGGGCCTTATTTTTCAAAGTATTTTAATATAAATTTACATATAAACACAAAGTATTTTGGCGAAACTCTTGAGGGAACAGGACAAGCTGAAGACTACAGGCTGAAGCTGTCACCTAAGAAAGCGAGCCAACAATACGAAGTATTTTAAATAAAGATGCCAGTAAATGAATTTATGAAAATCCATTTACTGGCTATTTTGCTAGGAATTATGTCCC
>NZ_KV822090.1:0-67390 GCF_001815825.1 Staphylococcus sp. HMSC068G11 | reverse complement strand
GCTATTTTGCTAGGAATTATGTCCCAGCCTCTCTTCTCTTTCCTTTCAAACCGTAATAAACATTGTATACATATAAAGTCTTAGAAAGTAATCAGTTTATCGTCGTATGTAAATTTGATACTACAGACCCATGATTTCTTATGGTTTATCCTTTATTATTTAAAGTGTAGAGAGGCAAGGGAGGTATAAACAACATGATTATCTACAGAAGAAATATAGAAAATGGAACACCCGTTTATGAAATCATAACTAAAACTTTCAAGACAATTACTATAAAATGTGATGAAACTTTTAATAAGTATGAAATCTATCAATTGCTCTCTCTACTAGAGAATGACGTTGACAACATGCCGACAAGTTACTCATATCGTTAACGTTATTCTAGACATCTAGACATTGCATCAAACCTAATTGAGAATTAGCACTTTTGTATTTCCAGACCCAAATAAAATGAGTTTTAAAGCATTTAGTCCCTTAATACGTTTAGCTTTAAAGACATTCTATCATCCCTAAATTAACACTCACCCTAACAAGTAAGAAACGCTAATGTTAGCCAAAACTTGTCCCCTTTTGTAGCTCGGAGAGAACCTTTGAGCATTGCTAACATTAGCGTTTTTAATTATTTAATTTTAAAAAAGATTATTATTTTTATCATTCTCAACTTCTAGTAATTGTTAGTTTGATATCATCATACGTTTTAAAAACTATAATTTCATCATTTTCTTTTATTAAAAATTGTACTTCCTCATCTATATTTATTGGTTTTAAGTACTTAATTTTGTAATTCATCCAATTCACATTAAGTTCAGAAAATACTTTTTCACATATGAGTTGTCCCGGTACAATGGAACGATGGATCGGATTCTCATCATTAACTATAGTTAAATATTCATTCACCATTTCTATTGTAAATTTCATAATTTATCTTACCTCGATAAATATTTGTTTTATATACATACAATGTTTTTTATCTTTATTTATTTCGAGTCCATATGTATACTTAATAATATTTTTAATTAATTTTTGTGAAACCTTATGCAATGTCGCTTCATAGGTACAATCGACCTGAAGTTGATGTTGTGTCTTAATGTGTGTCTCTTTTAATATGATAGGCTTCTTTGAAAAAGATTGAAACAACTCAAATTGTGGCCATAACTTGGCACACATAAGAGTAGGAACATAATGGTCATACTTTATATTAAGCAATTCACAATAATTTTGAACTTCTTCATTTGTAAATTGAACTTCTCTAATTTCCATACCATCTTTCAAATAAAGCTGCATTTCCTATTCCTCCACCTATTCCCATAGTTGCTACAGTTCTAAATTGATGTTTCATATAAAATAAACGTGTGACTAACGCTGCTCCACTTGCACCATATGGATGCCCTGTAGCAATTGCTCCACCCCAACAATTCAACTTATTCAAAGGTATGTTAAGTTGTTGTTGGCTAGCAATAACTTGAGAGCTAAATGCTTCATTTAATTCTACTACATTTATATCATTTATAGTTAATCGTTCCCGAGCTAATAATTGATTTACTGCTGGCACTGGACCCACTCCTAAATACTGAGGTTGAACACCTACAGTAGCACTATTTACAAACTTAATCCCTTCGGTGAATCCTAATTGACGTGCCCGATTTTCTTCCATAACAATCAGTAATACTGCACCATCATTTTTCATACAACTGTTTCCTACTGTGACTGTTCCTTCATTTAAAAGCGGTTTAAGTCTGCCTAGTGTTTTGAGAGTGAGTTGAGGTTTAATACTTTCATCTTGATTAAAACATTCACCTTTCACTTTGAACGGTAAAATTTCTTGGGAAATATTACCGTTATTCATGTTTTTTGATGCCAACTGATGACTGCGATAAGCAAAGTCATCTTGTTCATTTCTACTGATGTGATATTTTTTCGCTACATTTTCGGCGGCTTCAATCATTGAAGGGTCTTCTCCTTCTCTTGCAAAAGGCGCCCGTTCAAAAAATTGTGGAAACTCAGATTCATAAACTGACTGCGGGCGTTTGATTTTCCAAGGAGCTCTACTGGTACTCTCAACACCACCTGCAATATATATTGTTCCAGCACCACTTTGTACCATCCTACAGGCTTGTATAACGGCTTCAAGACCTGAACCACATTGACGATCAATTGTTATACCAGGTATTTTAAAATCTAATCCTGCTTCGAGTAATGATTTTCTAGCTAAATTCCCACCATTACCTACCGTATTACCTATAATGACGTCATCCAAAAGAGACATTACTTTTGGATACTGATCTGTAAAATGATTAAATAAAGGTTCTAGTAATGATTCAGGTTCTAAATGCTTCAATCGGCCACCATACTTACCGAAGGCTATACGTTTTGCTGCAATAATAACAGGTTGTTTCATTTTTATAACTCTCCATTAATAAATTTATTTTTCATCTCTTTTCTAGCAATCTTTCCCGATTCTGTATAAATCATATGGTCAATTTTCTTTAATTTTGATGGAACTTCTTGTCTTGAAAGTTGTTTCATTAAAAAAGATTTAATTTGTCGGTAATTCAATTGTACTTTACCTGAATAAAGCAATATCGCTATTTCTCCAAATTTAGCATGTGGTATACCGATGACAAGCGCCTCATCAATGCCTTCAATATCCATAATTAAACTTTCAATAGCTGTTGGATATACATTGATTCCCCCAACTATAATACGGTCACTCTCTCTACCTACTAAAAACAAATGTTGATTTTTAATATAAGCGAAGTCACCTGTTTTAATCCATGACCCCTCTTGATTGCTCTGTCCCACATAACCACTAAACACCATTTCACTTCTAACGGCTAATAATCCTACTGCATCATCATCTTGATTTAATAATTGTGTTTCGACATGAGGGAAAAGTTTACCTACAGAATGAGCAGGACATGATTGGTTAAAATTGTAGCTTATAAAACTTGCTTCAGATGTCCCAAAAAATTCTATTAAATTTGCTTGTGGATATAAAGTGCTGATTTGTTGAAACTGTTGCAATGTAAGTTTAGCACCACTACTCAAAATACTTTTAATCAATGAACAATGTCGTTGTGTAGAAATAAGTTGTTGTACCATCGTTGGCACTACAAATATTGCTGTCGATTTGTTCAACTGATTAATAAGACGCATAAGAGATAGTGGATTAAAATTTTTTTGACCTATAAATGTTTTTCCAGTACTTAATGCATAAATACATGCGTACAATGAAAGTGAATGTGATAAAGGACCAGGTGCTACAATGGTTTCTTCACAATTCTGGAGTAATTTCTCATTTTCCTTAAAAGAAACTATCCAAGAATGTTCATTTCTATAAAATGCTTTGGGTAAACCTGTAGTTCCTGACGTGAAACCTATATGTATAACATTACGTGGGATAACCTCATCACTATAAATTGAGTTATCATGATTTAAGGTAAGATGATTATCTTTAATTAACCATTGTATGTCATAACTTTTTACAAGTTGATGTATCCTTTCATTACTCCATTGATGATTAAAAAAGCAAGGAATTCCACCTCTTTGATGTACCGCAAAATAGTTAATAATATTATTTACAGGATGGTCATCCATTAGCCCTACTTTTTCGTTTAATTTTACTTCATTATAGCGCATACTAGCCTGATGAATTTCTTTACTTAATTCTCCATACGTTAGATATCGATCTTCAAACACTAAAGCTAATCGATGCGGGTATTGATTAATATAATGCTGTAAATATTCCATTATTTTTTTCATCTTCATCACCACTTGTAAACACTCTATATAATTATGTTTACATTATACTTGCTTCATAGTTTTAAAAAAAGAGCAGGATAAAATTCCTCATGAATGATTATCCTACCATTGAAAATATTATAAAATTGTTAAAAGTTCTTCTGGATCATTAACAACATAATGAGGATTTTCATGCAACAATTCGTGTGCAGATTGTGCTCCCCATGTAACAGCGCATGTTTGCACATGAGCTTGATTCGCATTCTTGATATCTTGTGCTGTGTCCCCTATATACACGGTTTTACCTACCATTAAATGATGTTTTTGTATCAAATTTTGGATCATTTCACAAAGAAGTTTGTCTTCATTTTTAATACAGACACCTAATGAATCAGTTATAAAACGGCTTAATCCGAGATAATCTAAATACCTTTGCGTTGTTAGTGTCTCTTTATTAGATACTACAAATATTTTTTTCTTTTGGTTATGTAAAAATTGTAATGCTTCACTTATTCCGGTATATTCTTTTGATTGATGTATTTCATCGTTGCTAAAACAACGATGATATTCATCTATTAATTTTTCTATTTGATAAAAAGACAATTCATGTGAAGCTAGCGTTTTAAAATTGTTATATAAATTTAAATGATATGTATGTAAAATAGCTTGTTCTGTAGGTTCATCTAAATTTAATCTTTTAAAAGCGCTTTGTATAGCTTTAACATGACACGTTGTTGTATCAATTAGCGTTCCATCAAAATCAAAAATATAACTATCAAAATTCATGATGTTCACCTCATAGTTTAAGTTATATTATAAATATACACTTAAAGGAGTAATGTTGCACCATATATTAAAAAAGCACCTTTGTCTAATCATAGACAAAAGTGCTTATCTCTCATTTTAGTTATTCTAAATTAGCATGATTCTCTTGCATTGCTTTTTCACTAATGTGAAATGCATCCATTAAAGGTAATACAATACTATCTAAGAATATAAGTGAGGCCTGTTCAAATAAACTACCAAGTGGTTGCTTTGAACCTTCAACATCATGTTTAGTACCTGCATGCAATTCAACAACTGTCTCTGCAAGATTACCGATTGGCGAATCCGCATTTGTAGTTAATAAGACAATTTTTGCACCGACAGATTGTGCTTTTTCAGCTAATAATCTTAGATGTTCTGTAGAACCTGAACCTGAAATAATAATAAACAAATCATGTTCTTTAATTGAAGGTGTTGTTGACTCACCTACAACGTAGGCATTTTTACCTAATTGA
The DNA here is from genome assembly GCF_001815825.1 of Staphylococcus sp. HMSC068G11. NCBI lineage: Bacteria > Bacillati > Bacillota > Bacilli > Caryophanales > Staphylococcaceae > Staphylococcus > Staphylococcus sp. HMSC068G11. The sequence continues at coordinate 62,369 of NZ_KV822090.1, read as the reverse complement.
TTTAAGCGCATTGCAAAACTATTTGCAACAAAACCTGAACGACCTTTACCAGCTGTAAATATGCGATCTGCACCTATAACATCATTAGCAAAACGTTCATATTCTGTATTATCTACTTGAGATAAAGTAGCATCTAACTCTTCAAGAATAAGACGATAATTATTAAATTCACTCATCTTATTTACCTTCAATAGCTGCTCGACATTGTTTTGCTGCTTCTACAGGGTCGTCAGCATTCGCAATACCGCCACCAACAATAACTAAATCTGGATCTTCAGCTACAATATCTTTGATAGTATCTGGTTTAATACCACCTGCTACTGCAACCTTAGAGTTTTTGATTACAGATTTAACTGTACGCAAGCTATCTAATGGAGATTTTCCTTCTGCTTGTAAGTCGTAACCTGTATGAACTGCGATATAGTCTGCACCCATCTCATCTAGTTCTTTAGCACGTTGTTCTAAGTTTTGCACTGCTATCATATCAACAAGCAATGCTTTTCCATGTTTATGCGCTTCTTCAACTGCTGCTTTAATTGAAGCATCTTCAGCAACACCTAAAATTGTAACAATATCTGCACCATATTTTACTGCTTGGCTTACTTCGTAATCTGCTGCATCCATAATTTTCAAGTCAGCTAATACTTTAGCATTATTAATATTTTCATTTAAATGTTGAACTGCAGGTAAGCCTTCGTTAATTACAATTGGTGTACCGATTTCAACAATATCTACATATTCTTCAACTTTTTGAGCTAATTTTGCTGCTTCTTCTTTATTTAATAAATCAATGGCTAATTGTAGTTCCAATGAAATTCATCCTTTCATTTTGAGAAATTCTCTTTTGCTTATAGTTTTATACCCTTCACTAAACTTATTAAACACATAAAATATTTTGTATATAAAAACTACTATATAAACTACTAAATAATTATAAACAATCTGGTGCTGCATCATCATCTACATAAACTTCTACATTAGGATGTGTGTGTAAAATGGTCGCAGGTACATCTTCGGTAACCTGTTCATTTAACAGTTTACTTATAGCCTCTTTTTTCTTTGGACCAAATGCAAGTAGGATAATCCTTTTAGCTTTTAAAATACTTGCTAATCCCATTGAAACTGCTTGTTTAGGAACATCCGTTTCATTGTCAAAAAATCGACTATTTGCTTTTATGGTGCTTTCTGTTAAGTTCACCACATGTGTTTCACTATTGAAGTCTGTTCCTGGTTCATTAAAACCAATGTGACCATTTTCTCCAATTCCTAAAATTTGAATATCAATTGGACCTCTTTCATCTAATAATTTGTTATATAATTCCGCTTCTGCTTCTAGATTTTCTGAATAGCCATCAGGAATATGAATGTGATTTTTAGCAAAATGAGGATATTGCTCAAATAGCACTTTATTCATATAGGTATGGTAACTTTGCTGATGGCTTGCTTTTAAACCTACATATTCATCTAAATTAAATGTTTCAACCTGCGACACATCAGCTTTATTTTTGGTTAATAAATTTACTAAGTAATGATATACGTCAGTCATAGTTCCACCAGTTGCTAAACCAAGTTTGGTATGAGGGGACTGCTTTATCTGTTTAAACAACTCGCATGCTACATAAAATGACGCAAGATTTTTTGAATCTAAATTAATAATTTTCAATATCAAACACCTCTAATTTCAATATGGCAATGATTGATGACTTACGCCTTACTCTTTTGTATCTCTTAAACTATAATGTAACAAATGATTAAGATTTTAAACATATTAACGCTCTATATGTAGTATTCAACGTTTTTTCTTGAATTTTTCCTAATTAAATCGAGCATTCGTGTACAAATATACATAGCTTTCTAGTACAATAGATAGATAAACGAGTTTGCTGGTAAATAATATGTTTATCGGTAGTCCGTCAGTAACATATTATTTAGTTTAAGGGAGTGAACGTGTTGGAACCAATTAAAGAACAAGAAGTGCTAGATTTATTAACTTCTTACGCAAATCAGCCTGTTTACCTACACGTTGAAACAACAAATGGTGCTTATGCAAATCATTTCGATCAACGCGTATTTAACGCTGGAACATTTTTAAGAAATATTGTCGTGACTTTTGAACATGCACAACTTAAAGGGGGCGACAAAGATCCATATCGTGTAGGTCTTAAATTAAAAGATGGTGGCTGGGTTTACGTGCAAGGACTTACGCACTATGAAGTTAATAAGAATAACGAATTTTTAATTGCAGGTTTTAATTATGAAGGGCAATTGGCTGCTACAATAGAAATAAGTAAACAGCCATTTACTATATAAAGGAGGTTGCTAATCATGACTGATGAAAGACACGTACTTGTGATTTTCCCTCATCCTGATGATGAAACCTTTTCGTCTGCTGGAACTATCGCAAGTTACATTGAAAAAGGTATTCCCGTCACATATGCATGTCTCACCCTAGGACAAATGGGACGTAATCTAGGTAATCCTCCTTTTGCAACAAGAGAATCTTTACCACTTATACGTGAACGTGAGTTAGAAGAAGCATGCAAAGCAATTGGGATTACAGATTTAAGGAAAATGGGGTTAAGAGATAAAACTGTTGAATTTGAACCTTACGATCAAATGGATCAAATGATTCAATCACTTATTGACGAGACAAATCCATCATTAATTATTTCGTTCTATCCTAAATTTGCAGTCCACCCAGATCACGAAGCAACTGCAGAAGCTGTAGTACGTACAGTTGGGCGCATGCATGTGTCAGATCGCCCACGTCTTACACTTGTAGCGTTTAGCAATGATGCACCGGAAATTCTTGGGGAACCTGATATTCAAAATGACATATCGCAATATAGTGATATAAAACTCAAAGCTTTCGAAGCGCACGCTTCACAAACAGGACCATTTTTAAAACAACTTGCCAGTCCCGAAATAGATGGTCAAGCACAAAGTTTCTTAAAAATAGAGCCATTTTGGACATATCACTTTGAATCTTAAATGGAGGTAAAACATGACAGAATTTGACTTATCCACTAGAGAGGGTCGTTGGAAACATTTCGGTTCTGTTGACCCTGTCAAAGGTACGAAACCAACTACTAAAAATGAAATGACCGATTTACAAAGCACTCACAAAAATTTCTTATTTGAAATAGAGGAAGTAGGCATTAAAAATTTAACTTATCCAGTTTTAATTGATCAGTATCAAACAGCTGGTTTATTTAGTTTTTCAACGAGTTTAAATAAAAATGAAAAAGGCATTAATATGAGTCGCATATTAGAAAGCGTTGAAAAACATTATGATAATGGCATTGAACTTGAATTTAACACACTACATCAATTGTTGCGTACGCTACAAGACAAGATGAATCAAAATGCTGCAGGTGTTGATGTGTCAGGTAAATGGTTCTTTGATCGTTATAGTCCTGTTACACATATTAAAGCTGTAGGTCATGCAGATGTTACTTATGGTTTAGCTATTGAAAATCATACCGTTACACGCAAAGAATTAACTATTCAAGCCAAAGTAACAACACTATGTCCTTGCTCAAAAGAAATTAGTGAATATTCTGCACATAATCAACGTGGTATCGTTACAGTTAAAGCATATTTAGATAAAAATAATGATGTCATCGATGATTATAAAAATAAAATTTTAGACGCTATGGAAGCCAACGCTAGTTCTATCTTATATCCAATCTTAAAACGTCCTGATGAAAAACGAGTAACAGAACGTGCTTATGAAAACCCACGATTTGTTGAAGATTTAATTCGACTAATTGCAGCAGACTTAGTTGAATTTGATTGGATTGAAGGGTTCGATATTGAATGTCGTAATGAAGAGTCTATCCACCAGCATGATGCTTTCGCACGCCTGAAATATCGCAAATAAAATATCGATTTTCAATTACAATGCCAGTTGTATTTTTATTTTATAAGATACAACTGGCATGTTTTTTTAACTAAAATACCAATATAGCATAGACGTTTATCTATATAGATGATAATCTATGTTATGTTATAGGAGGCCATTTTATGTCATATATTCAATTATCTAACATATTAAAAGTCATTGCGAATCCTAGCAGATTAGAAATTTTAGATTTATTATCTTGTGGTGAATTGTGTGCGTGTGATTTACTTATACATTTTAACTTTTCACAACCAACACTAAGCCACCATATGAAGTTACTTGTTGATTGCAAATTAGTGTTTGCAAACAAAGTTGGCAATAAACAAATATACGAACTTAATCACCGCTTATTTGAACAAGTGACAAATCAATTAAATTTACTTCATTCAACTCATAACCAATGTATTTGTCATACTATAAAGAAAGGTGAAATTTCATGACTACTGTATTAGCAATTGTAATATTTTTCATCACTTTAACCTTAATCATTTGGCAACCTAAAGGGTTAGACATAGGTATTTCAGCAATCATTGGAGCACTTTTAGTTATTATTACGGGTGTAGTAAATTTTACAGATATATTAGAAGTGATCGGAATTGTTTGGAATGCTACACTAACTTTTGTCTCAGTCATTCTTATATCATTGATTCTTGATGAGATAGGATTCTTTGAATGGTCAGCTATTCATATGGTTAAGGCATCTAATGGACATGGATTAAAGATGTTTATATATATCATGATATTAGGGGCGCTTATTGCAGCATTCTTTGCTAATGATGGTGCAGCCTTAATTTTGACGCCTATTGTTTTAGCAATGATAAGAAATTTAGGTTTCAATAATAAGTTAGTATTTCCTTTTATTATAGCTTGTGGGTTTATAGCAGATTCCACCTCATTGCCACTTGTTGTAAGTAATTTAGTTAACATTGTATCAGCAGATTACTTTGGTATTAAATTTGTTGAATATTTAATGCGTATGTTTATACCTAATTTATTTTCTCTATTAGCTAGTATCTTAGTTTTATGGTTTTACTTTAGAAAATCCATCCCTAAAACTTTTGATATATCAAGTATTTCTGAACCTAAAGATGCTATACGAGACACACGATTATTTAAAATTTCATGGATTATTTTAGCTTTATTACTTATAGGTTACTTAGTGAGTGAGTTCATACATATACCTGTATCATTTATCACTGGAGCTATAGCTGTGATTTTTATATTATTAGCGCGTCAGTCTAATGTAGTGCATACGAAACAAGTTATCAAAGGGGCTCCGTGGAATATCGTGATATTTTCTATCGGTATGTATCTTGTTATTTTTGGCTTAAAGAATGTAGGGATGACATTGATTTTAGCAGATATTTTATCATCAATAGCTCAGCACGGACTTTTTAGCAGTATTATGGGCATGGGATTTGTATCCGCATTTCTTTCAGCAATTATGAATAATATGCCTACCGTACTTATTGATGCAATAGCCATCGATCAATCGCATGCTATAAGTTCTATAAAAGAAGGAATGATTTATGCCAATGTGATTGGAGCAGATTTAGGACCAAAAATCACACCCATTGGATCTCTTGCTACATTATTATGGTTACATGTTTTAGTTCAAAAAGGAGTTAAAATTTCTTGGGGTACTTACTTTAAAACGGGTATTGTAATTACTATACCTGTATTATTCTTTACTTTGTTAGGTCTTTACCTAACACTTATTATCTTTTAAATTAGGAGATTTTTTTATGCAAAAGAAAACTATTTATTTTATTTGTACTGGTAATTCTTGTCGCAGTCAAATGGCTGAAGGTTTTGGAAAATTAATATTAGGTGATAAATGGAATGTATATTCTGCTGGCATTGAAACACATGGTGTTAATCCGCATGCTATAAAAGCTATGAAAGAAGTCGGTATTGATATTTCACATCACACTTCTGACCTGATAAACAATGACATTTTAATAGCGTCTGATATAGTTGTCACATTGTGTAGTGATGCAGATGCAAACTGTCCAGTTTTACCTAAAAACGTCACTAAAGAACATTGGGGATTTGATGATCCTGCTGGTAAAGATTGGTCAGAATTTCAACGTGTAAGAGATGAGATTAAAGCAGCGATCGAAACATTTGCTCATAGAGTGTAACTTAACTCAAAACTTAAAACTCACTATTATTTATACTTTTCAACAAATTTAACAACATACTTCGCTATCATACTGATGAGTGAAACTACAATAACAGAAATATACTAAGTGGAGTAATCATGATAAACAACTAAAATCGTTTATTGTGGGTGCTATCACAATAGTTGTATTCACACACAATAAATTTTATTATAAGCTCGTTTGTAAGTGACTCGTTATTTTAAATTTTTTGATTATAAAGAGGTAAATATAGTTAGTAGTATGTATTTTCGTATAAATTATTTTTAAATGTTTATTAGTTTTATTAATATTATAAGTTTTTATTATGTTACAATGTTTGTAAAATAAACTTAACTATATGAGGTAAATTATGTACTATTTTGTAGGTAATAACATCGGTCATAAAACTGCTGGTATAGAAAAAGCAATGATTAATCGATTAAACCTATTTAAAGCATATCATTATCAAGCTAAAATCTTATTACTAGCATGGAATCGCTATTTAACTCAAACAGCATCGCAATATATTAATAGCGAAGATTATATAAACATGTATGATTATTTTCAAGAAGCAAGTAACGTAACATCAGTGTTCAGTAAAAATTGGATTCATTACTGGAGAAATGAATGTGGCTATACTATAAAACCTGTTTCTGAGACAAATGACGTTCGGATTTATGATCAACAACAATTTATAATGTATGCGCATTTTGCTGATGAAGCTTATCAAAAAATTGATTATATTAATTACTTTGATACATCTAGAAGAAAAATAAAAAGAGAGTTATACGATACACGTGGATTTTTAAGTTGCGTTAGAGTTTTATCAACGGACCAAAAAATACAAGCAGAGTACTATCTTTCTCCTCAAGGAAACGTGAAAATTGAAAAGTATTATGATATTAATTCAAATCATCCCTATGTGGCAAAAAAGATTATATTAAATCATTTAGGTAAAACGCACTTTTTAAACAATGAAACTGAGCTAGGTGCTTTTTTTATTGAAACAATATATCAAAGTAATGACTTATTCTTTAGCGATCGTAACCTTGTTACATCACATATATTTAACATAGTTGCATCTTACATCCCTGTTATTGCAGTGTTACATAGCACTCATGTTAAAGATGTTACTGATTTAACGCATTCACCAATCAAAAATGTTTATAAAGGGGTTTTTGAACATTTACAAAGGTATAAAGCCATCATTGTTTCAACACAACAGCAAAAAGCTGACGTAATTGAGAGAATCAGAGGAGTCATTCCAGTATATGCTATTCCAGTTGGTTATTCATCTTTTGAAATGAACGATGACTATAATAAAAATAACTATGTTTTACCTAAAAAAATTATTTCTGTCGCAAGATACTCACCTGAAAAGCAATTGATACAACAAATTGAACTTATTAATAGGCTTAAAGATACGTTTCCAAATATCGAACTACATATGTATGGTTTTGGTAAAGAAGAACAACATTTAAAAGAACGCATTCAAGAATTAGGACTAGAAAAACACGTAATATTAAGAGGTTTTTTAAAAGATTTAACTGATGAGTATCAAGATGCATATCTAAATTTAATAACAAGTAATATGGAAGGCTTTTCCTTAGCATTATTAGAATGTGAATCACATGGTGTACCTTCTATCAGTTATGATATTCAATATGGTCCAGGTGAATTGATACAGGACGGTAAGAATGGATATTTAATAGAAAAGAATAATCAACACATGCTATTTGAAAAAGTAAAATTATTGCTCAACAACCCCCAACTTCAACAATCTTTTTCTCACCATTGTATTGAAACTGCACAAAAGTATTCTCAAACACAAATCATGTTACTGTGGAAAAATTTACTTCAACATTTTAACTAAAGCATAAAAACATAAGTCAAATTTTGCTATGAAGTCATTTATCATTAAATGGTTTCATAGTATTTTTTTGTATTACATAAAAGAATTTTTATTCATTCGATAAAAAGGAACCATGAATTCATTTAAAATTCACGGTTCCTCTATTAAATCACTGTCAGATTGTGAGTTACATCTGTTTCTCTAAAAATTATACATTTCAGTCATTTTTAATAAAAATGACCTTGTTTGCATCGTCTTTTTCACAAGATATGATAAACGTGAAAGTTATATTATAGTTTTAATCAACACCTTATATTTGTTGGACTAAATATACTTTCTATTCAAATGTCGTATCTGCTTCTTTCACTAATTTCATTTGAATAATTTAATTTTTATTTTTTCTATTTTTGCGACGCTTCCCTAATAATAACGCTCCTAAACCTGCAAATAAAGCTCCAAGTAATGTGCCTTTAGAATCATGATCTTCATTAGCTCCTGTATCCGGTAATTTATCTTTTGTATTCTTATCTGAGCTATTGTCTAATCCTGAGTCACTGTCTGAGTCGGAGTCGCTATCGGAATCTGAATCACTGTCTGAATCTGAGTCACTATCGGAATCTGAATCACTATCTGAGTCTGAATCGCTGTCTGAATCTGAATCACTATCGGAATCTGAGTCGCTGTCTGAGTCGGAATCGCTATCGGAATCTGAGTCACTGTCTGAGTCTGAATCACTATCGGAATCTGAGTCGCTATCTGAGTCTGAATCACTATCGGAATCTGAGTCGCTGTCTGAATCTGAGTCACTGTCTGAGTCTGAATCCGATTCGTCATCATAGTATCCATTATCTATACTAAAGTCATCATGATCAGTAATTGTTACATGGACTTCTTCCCCATCAGCATCCTGTTCGTCATCATCACCAGAATCTGTTGTTGTTTGAGTCATACCTGAAGGTTTATCAAAATGAACAATATAATTACCACTATTTAAATTATCAAATTGATACTTTCCATTTTCATCAGTTGTTGTTGTACTAATGATATTTCCGTTTTCATCTTTTAACGTCACTTTTACTCCAGGGATTCCTTTTTCATCATCACCTTGAATACCATCTTTATTAGTGTCATACCATACATAGTTCCCTAAGCTATATTTAGGTGTTTGATAAAATCCGCTATCAATAGTCATATCGTCTTGTCCGTTAATAGTTACCCATACAGAATTGCCTTCTGAGTCTAGTGCAGGATTTGTTCCTGAATGTTTAAGCGTCGGCGTATATCCTTCCGGTGTTTCGAATGTAATTTTATAAGTCAATCCGTTTTTTAACCCATCAAATTGATATTTCCCCTCTTCATCTGTTCTGACTGATTTTGAAGTTCCATCAGGATACGTCAAAGTTACCAATACATTACTAAGCGGTTTTTCATTATCATTTGTATTTTGAATACCATCTTTATCTACATCTTCCCATACGTAATCTCCGATTTTATAAGTTTTTTCAGGAGGCAAGTCACCTTGTCCTTGACCTGAACTTGTAGAGAAAGCAATTGTATTATCATAGGATGCTGTTCTAAACTCACCAGTATACTCATTTATAGTCGTTTGCATTGTCACAGTTTGCTGTATCGTCGTGTAATCGTCCTTATTAGGGTCATATTTACTAATAACTTTAATAATATATGGTGAATCTATATTACCAAAATTAATATTCACGTCATTATTATTTCCTAATTGGGCATAATCATCATTTGTGACATCTTCATATTCACTGTAATCATAAATTCTGTTACTATCTGGTAAATTTTGATTATCTCCAACCTTATAAACTTTAATGATTGTACTATCGTCGATAATTGTTGAACCTTCATCACCATTCCCTGAAATATTTACATTTGTTTCTTTGGCTGAATAACGAAGAGGGTTAATATAAATCGTTTGCTCAACTGTATGGTTTTTCGTATCTATGTTTGTGAACATACTTTGAAGGTTAGCAGTCCGATTTTCGTTAGGTTTTTGATATTCAACCGTAATTGTTTTATTTACTGATGAAAGGGCCGTCTTATATTCTACATCTAACTTAGTGTTATTATTTGGAACCTTTGATTTATCAATGTATGATGTTAATTTAAGGTGCGCTTTGATATTTTCATATTTATCTACATAATCTGTAAAAGTGTAGGTAATTTGTTTATTTGTGTTGTCATAAGTACCTGTAGCGATGATTTCTCCAGAATTATCTTTTATTTTTGGTATTGCAAAACTATCGGTTAAATCTGATGGAACTGTATTCTTATCTATATTCACTGTCATCGTATCACCAGATTTCACCTTATCATCTACTTCAAAAGTTACATCATAGATTAAGTTTTCAGCATCATGTGCTTTAATAATACCATCACTATCATCATATCCTTCAGTAATACTTTGATCAGTAACTTTAATTAAATGATTAACATTCGAACCTTGTTCTGCTGCTAATTGATTTACGGTTACACGCTTGATGGGTGATTGGGCAGATGTTGTAGATAATGGTCTAGCCTTATTTTCATATTCATTTATTGGTAAATTTAATAACTCATCTTGATTTGAAATTTTTTCATCTATATTTCTATAGCTAGACGGCTGACTTGTTGTTGAATCTTCTCTTACTTTATTAGGTTGCTCTATAGTATTCTCTTCTTTATCGGATTCAGTGTTAATTTCTTTTATTTTAGAGTTAGCAAAATCTGATACGCGTGAATTTTCTTCATTATCACTTGTTTGAATAGATGCTTCACTATTTATTGTTGTATGAGATGGTTGTTGGGCAGTATCCATTGATGAATTTGAGGATTCGACTGATGAGGGTTCTTTTACCACTTCTTCTTTAAGCTGAGTATTATCTTGAGGGGTCTTTTGTAAAAATGTTGCTTCGTTTTCATCTACATTTGTTGTTGACTGTGTTATATCTTTAGAGCGATTTTCTATGGCATCGTTGCTATTCGTTTCTTCTTTTTTATTTATTTGGTTATCATCATCGGTGTTTATTGACTGACTATTATTGATTACATCATTCTTTTCTTCATTACTGGACTGATCATTGCTATCTGATAATTCATCATCCGTATTCGAATCTTTAACGTCTTGTACTGTATTCTCCTCAGCTTTGGCCTCATTATGACCTAAACCAAACAATAATGTTGCACCTATTACAATAGACGCTGTACCTACTGTGAATTTTCTAATTGCATATTTATTGGATTTATTTGCTATAGGTTTCTTTTTAGTTAGTAAATTATTTTTTTTATTAATCATAAAAATTCCTTATCTTTGACTATTTCAATGTAATTTTCAAGTAAAAATCGTTTCTAGAGTAAAATACAATATAGTATATAAGTCTTTTTTGCAATATTTTTTAAATATGTTAACAAACATTTAATAAACAGTTAATTAATTCGCTCTACATTTCTTAAAATTCTAATAACATAAATAGTTGAAATTATTACTATATTCATCAAAAAAACTGTCACCAAACTATTTCAAATGATAAAAATATAAATAACCGCTGTGTTTCATATTAGTATTATGCACATCTCTGTCACAGTGTTTTATGGAATATTTTAAAGTTAAATCTCAAAAATCATGTATATGTTTTATTAAGGCAATAAATATAAAGACTCCCTTTAATGTTTACTAAAAACATCAAAGGGAGCTAATTTAATGATATTGCTTGATAAAAACAAATCATAAAATATGATTATTTTAAGTGTTCATATGGACTATTTGTTACGAAAGATACAATTTGATCAACGAACAATTTTGCGCGTAGTTGAAATTCATTATCTTCTAAGTATAAGGTACCATCTTCTAATTTAGCATAATCAGAGTCATGTGTAGCAATTTGCGTTGGTACAGCAATACCAAGTAAACTACGTACGATGACTCTTAAGTGTGATAATGGCTCAGAACTTACTATTCCTCCACTATTGCAAATGAGTCCCACGGGTTTCATTTTGAAATGGTCCATATTAAGGTGGTCAAGTGCATTTTTAAGAATACCTGAAAACGATCCATGATAATTTGGCGTTCCTAAAATTAAGAAATCTGCTTCCATTGCTTTATTTTGTAAAGATTTGACATTGTTTTTAATTTCATCAACTGCTTGTGTTGTACCAGCAAAATCCAATTGATGAATGGGTTTCTCAGCTAGGTCAAAGATTTCCACCTCAACATCGTGTTCACCGAGTTGCCCTTTTAAATACTTCGATAAAGCGTTCGTATGAGACCCTATTTGAGCACTCCCTATAATAATTAAACCTTTCATTATTTTACACCTCTAAATTATTTTCCTCTTTTAATATTTTCATGATTGCTTTTCCAACTCCACTATTTTCGTTGGTTTCTGTGACATATTTAGCAATATGTTTAACTTCGTCTGTAGCATTATTCATTGCTACTGGATAACCTACTCGTTCTAGCATCGAAATATCATTTAAATTATCTCCTATTGCTACCACATCTGTTAAATTTATACCCAATTGATGAGCAATAGCTGATAAGGCAATGCCTTTTTGAGCGTCTGAATGAGTGATTTCTAGATTACCTCTTGATGATGAGGATACTGCTAAATTTGGTGATGATGCTAACTCTTGACCCACTTTGTCGATTTTACTTAAATCTGCATCAAAAGCTAACACCTTCATAATAAGTTCTCCAGGAATATCTTCAATTGAATCATAATTATCTACAACTTTTAAAGTACCGTTATCTATGCGTTTTTGTATATTATTTCGTATCTTGGCTACATCTGCTTTTTGACCCGCACGTTCTGCAATATCTATATAGATTGCTAAATCACGTTTAGGATCTTCTGTATATATGCCACGGTTTGTGTAAATTTGATAATAAATATGATTATTTTTAAGTGCTGTCGTAATTTTGTGTACTAAATCATGATTAAGATGCGATGTACTCGTTATATTAAATGATTCATCACGAACTTCTGCACCATTCAAACATATGTAAGGTACTTTTAAGTCTGTTTCAGCAACAGGTGTTTGTGCCTCGTAAAACGCTCTGCCAGTTGCAATAACTACTGTAATGCCGTTCGCTTGCGCAAATTTTATCGCTTCTTGATTCATAGTGGTGATTTCATGACCAGCGTTAAGTAATGTTCCATCCATATCAGTTGCTATTAGCTTTATCATTAGTTGACCTCGTTTCCACTTATTTTAAAGTGATGCTATATGAATTTTTTTAATTGATTTAAAATTAATGTGTGTAGCATGTGTCTTAACTTCATCATTGTTATATGTTATCACACAATCTTTAACGATTTACTAGACTTCAAAAATACGTTTATTTATGTACGACATCATTTTAACAAATTTATATCCTTTTGTATCTTCCCCTGTTTTTCTGCTTTTTTCTTTTCACGTATTTCCTTAAAAAAACTTCTCAATAGTTCTGCACACTCTTCTTCTAAAATTCCTTTTTCTACGATTGCCCTATGATTAAACTGGGGTTGTTCTAATAAATTCATAAGACTTCCTGAACAACCTCCTTTGGGATCAGTAGCACCATACACAACCTTGGGAATACGGCTCATAATAATAGTGCCCGCACACATGACACAGGGCTCTAATGTAACATACAACGTACATTCTTCTAATCTCCAACTGCCGACAACTTCTGACGCCCGTTCTATCGCTATGTGCTCTGCGTGGGCAGTAGGTTGCTGCAATGTTTCCCTTAAATTATGTGCACGTGCAATGACTTGATCCTCTTTAACAATAACTGCTCCGATTGGAACTTCTCCTAATGCTTTGGCTTTGTATGCTTCATTAATTGCTAAGCGCATGTAATCATGATTTTTTTTCATATGTGTTGGAACACCTCACTTATGGTACAATACTCATTGTCTATCTTAACATTTGGAGAAGTGATTATGAATAAACCATTTATTGCAATCGAAGGACCTATAGGTGTTGGTAAATCCTCTCTTGCTCATCGTTTAAGCAAGACGTTTGGTTTTTATGAAGAGAAGGAAATTGTTGATGAAAATCCATTTCTATCTGATTTTTATGATGATATAGAAAAATGGAGTTTTCAAACTGAAATGTTCTTTTTATGTAACAGATATAAACAGATTAGAGATATTGAGTCGCTAAATCAAGGTATAGTTAGCGATTATCACATTCATAAAAATAAAATTTTTGCTAAAAATACTTTAGATGCTAAAGAATTTGATAAATTCAGTCGTATTTTTGATATTTTAACTGAAGATATCGAAATGCCAAATACAATTATCTTTTTAGATGCTGATTTAGATGTATTAAAATCTAGAATTGCACAACGTAATCGTAGCTTTGAATCTCAAATAGAAGATGACTATTTACTTACTTTAAAAAAAGATTATCTTGCTTATTATGAATCATTAAAGAATGACGGTGCAAATGTCATTCGAATTGATACGTCGCAACAAGATTTCGTTAAAAATGATTACGATTACCAAAATATTTTAAATTTAGTAAAACCTATGATTGGAGAAAATAAAGATGAATAATTATGGTATTCCTAAAAATGCAGTAATAACCATTGCTGGTACTGTAGGGGTTGGTAAATCTACGTTAACACAAGCACTTGCTGACAAGTTAAATTTTAAAACTTCCTTTGAGAATGTAGACCATAATCCTTATTTAGATAAATTTTATCATAATTTTGAACGTTGGAGCTTTCATCTTCAAATTTACTTTCTTGCTGAACGTTTTAAGGAACAAAAACGCATGTTTGAGTATGGTGGCGGATTCGTTCAAGATCGTTCAATTTATGAAGATGTGGATATTTTTGCAAAAATGCACGAAGAACAAGGAACAATGAGTGCTGACGACTACCACACGTATTACGAATTATTTAATGCAATGGTTATGACACCTTATTTTCCAAAGCCTGATGTTCTGATTTATCTAGAATGTGATTATGATGAAGTGATTGATCGTATTCAACAGCGGGGACGTGACATGGAAATCAATACAGATCCAGAATATTGGAAAAAACTATTTAAACGGTATGAAAATTGGATTAACAATTTTAATGCATGTCCTGTTGTTCGACTTAATATTAACGAATATGACATACACGAAGACGTAGACTCCCTTGATCCAGTCATTGATAAAATTGCTCAAGTTATTAAAGCATACCGACAAGTGGATACGAGATAATATATCTAATTATAGAAAGTTAGAGCTCATATTTATATACTTTCACAAGTTATTTCATATACCTTTTACTCAAATATTAAAATAACAGATATAGCTATTATTAAGAATGTTGACAATATTTTATAAAAATTCTATGTTTATACTATAAGTGAATTATATGCACTAGGGGTGTTTTTTAACTGAGATGGATATCATCCAAACCCTTTGAACCTGAACTAGCTTATACTAGCGGAGGAAAGTGTTGAATCTCATCTAATTATCATTCTGTCTTTATATATTGATTTGGATGCACAACTTTTCTCATGAAGGTTGTGCATTTTTTCTTATACAAATAAAAATATTGGGGGCATGAAGATGAAAAAAACTGCAATTATCACAGGAAGTAGTCGTGGATTAGGCGCTAAAATTGCAATAACTTTACTAGAAAAAGGCTACAATGTTGTTGTTAATTACAAACAAAATAAGGATAAAGCTGAAAAATTAATTAGAAATTATAATCAAAGTAGGGCTATAGCTCTTCAAGCTGATGTGACAGACAGAAACGATGTGAATCGAATGATTCAAACTGCCACACAACATTTTGGAAAAATAGATATAGTCATTAATAATGCACTTGTTGGTTTTAAATTTGATCCAAATCAGCAAAAATCGTTTAAAGATTTAACTTGGGAAGATTATCAACAACAACTTAATGGTACTTTAAAAGGAGCATTTAATGTGACTCAAAGCGTCATACCACAATTTATAGAACAACAAAGTGGATGCATTGTTAGCATTGGAACCAATTTGTATCAAAATCCAGTCGTACCTTATCATGAGTATACAACAGCAAAGGCAGGTCTCATTGGCTTTACTCGTAATATTGCTGCAGAACTTGGACAATATGGTATTACAGCAAATGTTGTTTCTGGAGGATTACTCAAAACGACTGATGCAAGTGCAGTCACTACACCTGAAGTGTTTGATTTAATTGCTCAAACTACACCTCTTAGAAAAGTAACATCACCTCAAGATGTAGCCAATATGGTCGTATATCTCGCTTCAGATGAAGCACGTGGCGTAACAGGTCAAAATATTACCGTTGACGGTGGTTTAACAATGAACTAATTGTTTGTGTATTTTTTACAAAAAGATAATAATTAATGAGGTGTTCATATGACAAATAATCACTTTCTTAACATAGGTGTGTTACTGTACGGATGTGGTCATCATCAAGCGGCATGGCGTACGAAAGATTCTAATATTGAGGATATCGGCAACATATCTTATTATCAGCATTTAGCTCAAATAGCTGAAAAAGGTCTTTTGGATATCGTCTTTTTTGCAGATAATCAAGCCTTTAATGCAAGTGATAATACTACTATGCCCGCTTTTTGGTTTGATCCTATAATTAACTTATCAGCTATTGCACAAGTTACATCACATATAGGATTAGTGCCAACAATATCGAGTACATTTTCAAATCCATTCACCGCTTCTCGTCAATTATTAAGTCTAGACTACTTATCTCATGGCCGTGTGGGTTGGAATTTAGTCACATCCATGACAGATATTGAAGCCCAAAATCACAGTCTTCAATGCTTACCAGAAAGACATGAGCGCTACAAAAAAGCAGATGAATTTGCATCGGTAATGAATCAGCTATTCACTTCTTGGTCAACTGCATCTTATGTACCAGATAAAAACAACAACAAAATTATTGAGTCTAAAGATATTAAACCTTTTTATCATGAGGGAGACTATTTTCAAGTACGAGGACCACATACAACACCACAAAGTCCTCAAGGTAAACCAGTATCTATGCAAGCCGGTGCGTCAAAAGAAGGTATTGCATTAGCAGCAAAATATGCTGATGCTGTTTACTCTGTTTCATGGGATATCAAGCAAGCACGTAGTTATAAAAAGAAATTGTCTGATGCTATTTCTAAAACTCAACATCCAGATAGAAAAATTAAAATTTTCCCTGGTTTAGTAACTTATGTAGGTGAAACCCATGAAAAAGCATTATCAAAAAAAGCAGAACTTGATCAAAAATTACCCATTGAAGATGCTTTAAAGCAACTCAGTTTTTTTGTTCAACAAGATTGTTCAGATTGGGAATTAGATGAACCAGTTCCTCCCTTACCTCCTGTTAAAAATTTCAAAGGTCCAATTGGTCGATATGAAACAGTTTTAGCCATTATAAAAGATAAACAACCGACTGTAAGAGAATTATTAGGTTACTTAAGTGCCGGTGGTGGTCATCTTACTCTTATAGGTACACCTGAGGAGATAGTGGATGAGATGGAGCAGTGGTTTAATGAAGGCGTTGCAGACGGCTTTAATCTGATGCCACCTTCATTACCCCATAGCCTTGAAGATTTTGTAAAATACATTATACCAGAACTACAACGTCGTGCTTTATTTAAAAATTCTTATAATCAATCTACACTACGTACATTATTAAATCTCGACTCATAAAACCGATGTTTTTTTGTATTATTAAAAGAAAAAGGACGTAGACGTGCGAATCGACTCACACATCTACGTCTTACTCAATTTTAAAATTTTATTTTCCGTATTGCTCTATAACTTGTTTAACATCTTTTGCACTATTAATGATGACATCTGCGTCGTAGAGTTCCTCTTTTTTAGCCACGCCTGTTAGCACACCGATAGCTAATCCTAAATTTGCATTAATCGCGGTTTTCATATCGTTGGCCGTATCTCCTACTATTGCTACCTTTTCTGGTTCAACATCAAAAGCATTAAATAGTGGATCTAAAACTTTAGGATGTGGCTTTTCTTCTGCGTGTGTCTCTGTAGAAATTACTAAATCAAAGAGATTTCTAGTTTGCGTTTCCTCCAGAAATTGATCGACTCCTTTTTTAGTATCACTTGTTACTATACCTATGTGATATCCTTCATTTCTAAGAGCTTGAATAGTTTCTTGTACACCATCAATCCAATTGTTTTCAGGCACTCTTGAATCAATGAGTTCCTGACTCGTATCCTTTGTCCAATCTGATGTTTCTTTACCTGTTACACCATTAAAAGACTCTATAATTTCACCTAATGAACCCGATCCCATAACAGAATCTGGCTTAATTTTTTTATCGATAATGCCTAATTGGCGATGTGCCGCTTCCTTATCATGTACTGGAAAGGTTTCTAAAAGTTGATCAACGAGACGTACGCCAATTTTTTCCCAACTACTGTCAAACTCAATCAATGTACCATCTTTATCAAATAATATCCATTCCACTTTTAATTCTCTCCTGAAAATGATTTTTATATTAATTATAGTTACATCAACTATTATATTATAGATTGCATGACAATTATAGGAAACTGAACTTTATTTAAGTATAAAAACTAAAATTGGGTTCAAAATTAAAAATGGCTATTTTTCTTTAGGTACTTTTATTAATTAATACATACTTTAAAAGACTCTATTCATAATACGTATTGTACATCACTAATCTAGAACTTGCTAAAAACGAAATGACTTAACTATACTTTGAAAATTTACTAGACATAACTAGATTTAGAGTTGTTTCACTATGATATAAATTTTCTAACTTGTTATTTATCTATTGTTACAATTAGCATAAATTAGAACCTTTAAATTCTTTTACTGAAAAAATTTGTTAAATAAATCTTTAACTAATCGTTCACTCGATTTACCATCTTTATATTTAAAATTCTTATTTAAAAACGGTTTTACCTTTTCAAATTCAAAATCATTATTTTCTAACGCTAAAATAAGTTCATCAAAAGTTTTCACTATTTTACCAGGAACAAAGGTTTCATAAGGTTCATAAAAATCTCTCGTGTAAATATAATCTTCCAAATCAAAAGCATAAAAAAGCATTGGTTTTTTAAAAACTGAAAATTCATAGATTAAAGAAGAATAATCAGAGATTAAAATATCCGTAATGAACAATACATCATTTACTTCGCGGTAATTTGAAATATCTAAAAAATATTTATTATAAATTGCTGGGATATTTAATTTATTTCTAACAAAAGGATGCATTTTAAACAAAACAGTAGCTTGATGTTTTTCACAATAACTAGCTAATCTTGCAAAATTAATTTTAAAGAAAGGATAGTGTGCTGTGCGATGTCCACTTCCTCTAAATGTAGGTGCAAAAAGAATGACTTTTTTATTTTTTATAATTGGTAATTTTGTTTCTAAACTTTGTTTAATGCGTGTTTTATAAGATTCATCGAACAAGACATCCGTACGTGGAACACCTGTTGGAATAACCTTATGTTCTTCAATTCCAAAAGCTTCAGCATAGTAAAGAATATCATTATTTGACGAAACATAAGCTTTACTATAATTCCTATGGCCAATAGAGTCTATGAAAGGTCCTCCCTTTTTCCCAGTTCTACTAAATCCTACAGTCTTGAAAGCACCCACGGCATGCCATACTTGAACTATTTCTTGGTTTTCTCTAAATTGAAGTTTATATATCATCGGATGATAATCATCAACCAAAATATATTTAGATTTTCCTAAAAAATATGGGAATTTTAATTTATCAATAAACGATCTCCTATTTGCTATATTAGGTTTAAAAATGGAATGAATGACAAGTGTTTTGTCCAATTGTTGTTTAAGCATTTCTTCGTATATAAATTTAAAATTTCCTGACATATTTGCTCTAGAATCTGATGTAAACAAAACATGATTTTTATTATTCTTATATACTGTTTTGGAAATGTTAAATATCGACAAATAGATTTTATCTCTCACATTGAAACTAATTTTCTTCAAAGTTTTATGTAATATGAATGATAAATGCTTAAGTTTACTTATTTTCTTTATTTCAGATTTATATTGAACTTTAAAAATAAACTCATTAACTTCTTGGGAAATTGCTGGAACAATGACGTAAGATTTAATCTCTTTGTTATTATATCTTTGAAAACTCTTACCATATTTTTTTAATAAATAACTTTTTTGTAACGATTGGGTCTCAAGTGAGTCGTAATCTCTTAACTCCTCTAAAGTCATTTGCTTTTTTTTATCATTCAAAAATTTTGGATTAATTTGGCAGACGTATTCATCTTCTTGTCGGTTGATTAATATATAATTACCTGTACTTAAAAAATTGCCTTTTTCTAAAATAGCAATATTAAATCTTGCCTCAAAAGTTGATTCTTGAATATTAACATGATTAGCATTTAATAGCTTTGTTTCTGTTAGGTTTCTAAGAAGGAAATTTCTTGTAGGTTTTACTCCGTCAAAATGTCCTTTGACGTAGAGTTGGACACGTTCCCAATAAATGTCATCTATAAATATATTTTGCTTTGTCATAGTTGTTTCCTTTTCTTTAAATATTCCATTTTAAAACTGTTTTTCCCCATGCGTTAGAAATATCATATTCGAACGCTGTAATGAGGTCTTCTATGGTATTTATTTCAAATTCTTTACCTTTAAGTAATGCTAATTGATTAAGAACTTCAGGATATTTACGATACAATTCAATAGTTTTTTCAAAATCCTTTAAACCACTTCTGCTACTACCAATTATAGTTAAACCTTTTTCTAAAACCATTCTTGTATTCACTTGTATAGACAATTCGCTCACTCCTAATAAAGCGATACTCCCTTCAGGATTAATAATATTGATAATTTGTTCAATAGCCTGCTGACTTCCTTTACCACCCACACATTCAAATGCATGATCAATTTTGATATGTTGAGGAATATTGTCAATTTGAATGATTTCATCTACAAATGAAAAACGGCTTAATTTATATAATGTTTTTCCAAAAACTATAATTTTAGTAGTAGGATATAGTTTTTTTAGTAAAACTGCAGTGATATATCCTAAATTACCGTCCCCCCATATCCCCAATGATTCAAATTGTGGTATTGCTTTTGCTTTAAAACGATCTATTGCATGAACACTAACTGTAACTAATTCAGTATACGACGCTACACTCAAATCAATTTCTTGTGGTAAAGTGACTACTCTATCAGGTTTCATGACTATATAATCTTGCATAAAACCATCATAACCACTTGACTTAAAATGACTAGAAGTTAAATAATTTTCTGCAATGATATTATGCGATTTAGACGGTGTATTGGGAATCATAACAACTTTAGTTCCATTTTTTAGTCGATGTTCAGAGTCGTATACAATTTCACCTACACTTTCATGAATCAATGACATAGGTAATTTCTTAGATAAAATTTTGCTATCTCTATTTCCACAATAATATCTCAAATCGGCTGCACAAATTGACAAATATAAGGGTCGAACAATAACTTTGCTATTATGATTATGTAAATCAATAGTTTTAAATGTTGCTTCAAATTGTCTTGGACTTACTAATTGATATACTTGATTAATCATTATCAACAGCTCCAGTAATAATTGAATTCGCAACTTTTAAATCATATGGTGTTGTAATTTTTATGTTAAATAACTCTCCTTTGACTAATTTTACTGGCTTACCCAATTCTACGAGTATTTTACACGCGTCAGTTAATATTTCCTTTTGAGATTCAGTTAACGATAAATAGCTATCCTTTAACTCTTTTATTTTAAAAGTTTGAGGCGTCTGTCCTTGATACATCTCACTTCTAATTGGAATCTCAGAAATAAATTGTGCATCATTTGAAGAAATGATAGTATCAACAGCATTAACAACCGTATCTACAGCGCCATATTGACTAGCATATTCCACATTCTCTCTAATAATTCGATTTGTTAGAAATGGTCTAACTGCATCATGGGTAACGATTATATCTTCATCATTTAATTTTTTATGTTGCTCAATGCTTTCTATAATATTCATTATAGTGTGATTTCTGTCGTCGCCGCCTTGTATTACTTTTATTTTCTTATCGTCTAATCGATAATTGTTTAGCAAATCGAGCATATAATTGATCCACTTTTGAGGCGTGGCAATAATGATTTCATCAAAGTCCTTATACATTAAAAATTTTTCTACTGTATGAATAATAATAGGTTTTCCTTGTAATAATAAAAATTGTTTGGGTAATGGAACATTTCCCATTCTAGAACCAATACCACCTGCTAATATACCCGCATAAATCATTTTATCTCTCCTTATTCTTAGTTGTGTAAATAAAAAAAGACAGAAAAAACATACGTTAAAAAGTTTCTCTGTCTAAATTTAATTGATTTATATTCATTTTATATCAATTGTATTTTACCACACACAACAAAAATATGAAGTGATTAATTAATTAAAAAATATTTTTATATAAACGGATTTTAAAAAGCAGATCGAAATTTAAAAAATCAATCTGCCAAATAATAAATATACTATAGATGCTATTTAATAAATAATTGAAAACTCTATTGTTAATACTTAGGAACTTCTACTCTCCATCCGTATTTATCTTCCAATTTGCCACTTTGAATACCAGTATATGTGTCATATAATTTTTGAGTGATTTTACCAGGTTCATTGTTATTAATAACAATTTCTCTATCTTCATAGCGAAGTGTACCTACAGGAGAGATAACAGCTGCTGTACCTGAACCAAATACTTCTGTAAGTTCACCTTTATCATATGCGTTAAACAGCTCTTCTATAGAAACTCTTCTCTCTTCAACTTCATAACCTAAATCTTCAGCTAATTGAATAATTGACTTTCTAGTAATACCAGGCAAGATACTACCGTTTAATGCTGGCGTAACTACTTTGCCATTTTCTACGAAGAAAATATTCATACTACCAACTTCTTCAACATATTTTTGTTCAACACCATCAAGCCATAATACTTGGTCATAACCTAATTTATTAGCGTTTGTTTGTGCGAGTAAGCTGGCCGCATAGTTACCTGCAACTTTAGCGAAACCTACACCTCCGCGTACTGCACGTACATATTCATCTTCGACATAAATTTTAGTTGACTTTAATGTGTCACCACCATAATAAGCCCCTGACGGAGATAAAATAATTAGTAATTTATATTGATGTGAAGAACGTACACCCAAAATACCTTCAGTAGCAAATACAAAAGGACGAATATATAACGACTGACCTTCGCCTTCAGGTACCCAATCTCGTTCAACATCGATAAGCTGCTTCAATCCTTCTAATAATGCTGCTTCATCAACTTCTGGCATTTCTAAACGTGCTAAAGAATTATTAATACGTTTGAAATTTTGGTCTGGACGGAATAATACAACTTCGCCATTATGTTTATAAGCTTTAAGGCCTTCAAAAACTGCTTGCCCATAATGTAACCCTTGCGCTGCTGGTGAAATTTCAAATGGTGCGTACGGCACAATCTTCATATCATGCCATCCTTGATCAGCGTCATAATCAACACTTAGCATATAGTCTGTGAAATATTGTCCAAATCCCAAGTTTGCTGTATCAGGCTTTTCTTTTAAAGACTCTCTTTTTTCGAATTTTATTTTTTCTGACATGACTGTTGCCTCCTAATATAATTCCAATTAAATAGATACACTAAATTATATCAATCGTGATTCTACTATTCAATGAATTTTCTAAATATTCAAAATAGATATTCACTTTATTATGTATACAGTATAAGTAAAACACTACCTTTATTAAGTTACAAGTTATGTTATTATCAACACTTAATTTTTCCGTAATTAAATTTGTGTTCTAATCGAAAATTAGCTTCTTTAAAAGTAAACTTGGAACTAAGATAGAGTTTTCTTTACCCTACATCCTATCATTCACTTTGACCATTTGAATCTAAAAAAATATCTGTATGAGGGGATATATAAATCGGACAATTTGTGCAATGTAGTTACTCGACAAACTGATTCGAACTTCACTTGTCATTCATTTTTTTGAAGTAGTATCTTTTATTAAAGTTTTAAAAGATAGCTACATATTTTAAAAAGTACGTATGGGCTCAGTATTCTTTTTGTTTTTTCTCAATTGCCTCTAACATCACTTTAGTCATAGTTGGTAAATCATATTTAGGATCAAATCCCCACTCATCCTCAGCACAGCTCGTATCTATACTATCTGGCCAACTTAATGCAATATCTTGACGCTCTAAATCAATGTCATAGTCTAAGGTAAAATCTGGATAGTATACTTGTATAGCTTGTTTTAACATTTCAGGTTCAATACTCATTGCACTTAAGTTATAGCCATTTCTTGTTTTTAATTTAACACTGTCTTCTTCCATTAATTTGATAATCGCATCAATAGCGTCTTCCATGTACATCATATCCATATAAGTGTAACGATTAATATAGCTTGTATAATGTCCTTTTTTAACTGCCTCAAAATACATATCAACTGCATAATCCGTTGTGCCACCGCCAGGTTCTTTAACATGTGAAATTAACCCAGGAAATCTAACGCTACGTGTATCCACTCCAAATTTGACATAATAATACTGACATAATAATTCTCCAGTTACTTTGTTTATACCATACATAGTCGTTGGTTGTTGTATTGTTAATTGAGGTGTATTTACTTTAGGTGTCGAAATACCAAAAGCTCCTATTGAACTTGGCGTAAAAAATTTTAATTGATACCTTCTTGCTGCTTCAAGTGTATTTATAAGTCCCCCCATATTCAAATCCCAGGCAACTAGTGGTTTCTTTTCCGCTGTAGCAGAAAGCAGTGCAGCCATATGCATAAGTGTATCGGCATTGAAATATCTCACTGTTTCAAATAAACGATTTCTATCTGTAACATCTAAGATTTCAAAAGGACCGTCTTTAACTGGAGAGTGTGGTTCTGGCTTTCTTATATCAGTAGCTAATACATTTTCAGTTCCATATCTTTCTCTACACTTAATAACTAATTCAGTACCAATTTGACCGAGTGCTCCAGTGATTATTATTTTTTTCATAAACTAATCTCCTTATATTAAAATATAAAACACAGCCTTTGTAGAATGAACAATCCATTTACTTAAATAAAATATAATAATATGACGGTAATTTCTTTATAAAATATGCCCTTTATTTGCAAAGTCACGCGTGCGTTAGTCTGACGTTTGTCTGAGGGTACAGTGACTGACGACTAAAAAGGTGGATTTGAACTTTGTTAGTAACATACGATAAAATACATACTAAAAGAATTGAATGATAGAGAGGATTTGTATTGTAGATGAAAAGAAGCTCATACATACGTCATCAATCAAATTTAATTATATCTATGAATATTTTCGTTATTTTTATAATTGTAGATATCAATGTACTTATTTATAAACATCAAGTTGCACCTTTGCTATTATCAAGTATCAGTTTAATTATTTTTATCATGTTATTTGTAGTTGCATTGTTCAAATGTATAACTAATTATAAACATCAATCCTAGATAAAAGTAATTTCTCTATCGTCAGATAAAAAATAAATAGAGCAGTTACGACTCTACCTGCTCTATTTTCACTAACATTGATTTAACCTAAGATTGTATTAATTTTTTATAAAAATATTGTGCCACAATGATATCCACAATTGCTAGACCGACCGATTTAAAGACTGTCACTTCTTCTTCAGTTTCGCGACCCACTTTTTTACCAGAAATAATGTCGCCTAATTCACTATGTAGCATATTTTTAGTTAATATTCCTTCTGATTGAGGAATTTTTAAATCACCTGTTTCTTCTAAAGCTGCTTCCATAGATTCAACAACAATTTTATTAGCAACAAGCATTGTTTCTGAAGGTATTTCTTGCATATCTGGTTTAAAGGATCCGACTGCATTTAAATGCACGCCTGGATGTAAAGAATGGGTATAAACGGGCTGACTTGCATTTGTTGCTGTAACTACAATATCTGCACTGTCTATCGCTTCATCTGCCGATTTAAATACACTCACTTTAATATTAAATCGATTTCGTATATTTTGAGCAAAATTTTCTGCTTTTTCAAACGTTCTACTAGCGATGTGAATGTTTTCAATATCCCTAACAGCAAGTATCGCTTCAATCAGACCTTCAGCTTGTACACCTGCCCCTATTACACTAAGTGTTTTAGCGTTTTCTTTTGCTAGATATTTAGTAGCTACACCTGAAATTGCACCTGTTCTTACTTTAGTAAGAAAACCACCATCTAATATAGACAATGTTTCTCCTGTTTCATAGTCACTTAAAATAACCGATCCAGTAATAGTCGCTTTCTCTTTTTTTGAATTTTCAGGTGCAAATGAGACTGTTTTAAGTCCAACGATATTTAATTCATCGGATAATGCTGGCATCACTAAATAACGATTTTGCTCATTAAATGGCAAAACATATCTTAATGGTGTTATCGTCTTATTCTCTGAAAAAGCTTGCAAAGCTTTTTCTACTTCTAAAATGACTTCATTCATGTTTAATAATTGAGCTTGTGTTTGCTCATCTATATATTTCATTATTATGAATCCTCCTACGCGTTTAATATATTATAATAGGATTATTTAGATGATTAACTTTTTCACAAAGTGTAATATAACAAGATGTTGTTAAATCATAATTCTCTATTAAAATTCTTTTGCTATAAATAAACTTAAAAGTCTAAGCTCCCATCTCAAATAATATTGACTTTAAAAAGCTCTATTTTTCTAATCATTTTAAAAATAAAAATCATATATTTAGCTTTATCACAATATCTTCTTAATAATCATGATTATTTTGTATTAGGTATATGATATCGATGAACAGGTTTACCATTTTTTTTAATATAGGATTCAATTTGATATCCACCACATTTCTTCATCACTGTTTGAGAAGCAAAATTAAGTGGATTACATGTCATAAGTACGACCTCTACATTTAATCTCTTAAGTTCATCTAAAGCCTTTTCTAGAAGGATAGTAGCGTAACCTTTCCCTCTATAAGATTTAGCTACACCGTATCCCACATGACCACCAATATTTGATAGTTTATCATTTAATTGATGTCTGATATCAACAGCACCTATAATAATTGAATCTTTAAAATAAAATAGTGTTGTAGTCGGTACAAAGCCCTCATCAACTTCACTAGAATTAAGCCGATCAACCATATTGTTAAATGAATTATAATTGGCAATGTCTGTATTCCCTGGTATCACTTTTTCCTCATTTTCATACCACTCTTGAATATAATAATAGTATGCCTCTTTATCTTGATAGGTTATTGGTCTGATTTCTTCCACTTAAATACCCCATATCTTATATTATTGATAACTCTATTTTAATGTGACTAAGTATGAACATCAAAAATTATAACAAACTGTCTCATCATAATTTTCTTACTTTTTAATTTTTCCCACTCCTAATAAGCTATAATTACTAATTCTAATATTCCTTTAGCAAGATGTTCATATTATATTAAAATGTCTCATACCAATTAAATTCTTAGAAATATGACTAATTCACATCACTTCCTAGTATTTTAGTATTCTACATATTTTTGAATACTTTTACATAAACATTATCTTTTATTGTAACAGTTGATAACAAAAACTTTATGGATGATTTATTCTTATTAATTTAAGTGTGGTTTTATGATTTATGTTGTATTTTTATGAGGGCTATCCCTTTATATTTAATCATTTTAATGTTTCCAAATGTTATGAGATAGTGTGAAAAAATGTTAGATATCGTATTAACAAAACAAAGTCTATTTAAGCTAAAATAATAATGATATACTAATATCAATAATTAAGATGGAAGAAGTGATACATGTGTTTGATTGGTTTCAATTAGCAAGTAATAAAGAAAAGAGAATGGTGCAATTACGACGATATTTGCATCAATACCCAGAACTTTCTTTTGAGGAAAAACGCACGCATGATTTTATTGTAAATCAATTGAGCCAATTAGCATGCACAATAGAAACACCAGTTGGACGTAATGGAATAAAAGCAACTTTTAAAGGATCTGATTCAAATGGCCCAACGATTGCATTGCGAGCAGATTTCGATGCATTACCTGTTCAAGAATTAAATGATGTACCCTATCGTTCAAAAAATAAAGGGTGCATGCATGCTTGTGGACATGATGGCCATACAGCTATTTTACTTGGAGTAGCTGAAATTGTTCACGAACATCGTCATTTATTGAAAGGTAATGTTGTTTTTATATTCCAGTATGGTGAGGAAATTATGCCAGGTGGTTCTCAAGAAATGATTGATGATGGCTGTCTACAGAACGTCGATAAAATTTATGGCACACACTTATGGAGTGGTTATCCGTCTGGGACAATCTATTCTAGGCCTGGAGCAATAATGGCTTCACCAGATGAATTTAGTGTAACTATATATGGAAAGGGTGGTCATGGTGCGAAACCACACGAAACAATCGACCCTATTGTCATTATGGCTGAGTTTATTTTAAGTGCCCAAAAAATTATTTCTCGAACAATTGATCCAGTAAAGGAAGCTGTTCTTACTTTCGGAATGATTCAAGCAGGATCAACAGATAGTGTTATTCCAGATACAGCTTTTTGTAAAGGGACTGTACGTACTTTTGACACAAAATTACAAAGTCATGTTCAAAATAAAATGGATAAGCTCTTACAAGGTTTATCTTTATCAAACGATATTACTTATGAATTGGAATACATTAAAGGTTATTTACCTGTACACAATCATCAACAATCATATGATGTAGTCAAACAAGCTGCTAATGATTTACATTTAAGATTTAATGAGTCAGACTTAATGATGATTGGTGAGGATTTTTCACATTATCTTAAAGTACGACCTGGTGCATTCTTCTTAACTGGTTGTGGTAATAAAGACAAAGGCATTACTGCACCCCATCATAATCCTCATTTTGACATTGATGAATCTTCATTAAAATATGCAGCCAGTGAATTTTTAAAAATATTAGAAATTGAAAATGTTTTTTAATAAGAGGATAACTAAGTATATTAAATCATTTAAATAAAATAGCATAATGAACAATGAATGAATTATATTCAGATATATAACAAAAAAGACTCCCTAATGGGAGTCTTTTTTGATGAATAATATATTATTCAAAAATTTCAGTTACAACGCCTGATCCAACAGTACGTCCACCTTCACGAATTGAGAAACGAGTTCCGTCTTCGATAGCGATTGGAGCGATTAATTCAACTGTCA
This sequence comes from Staphylococcus sp. HMSC068G11, assembly GCF_001815825.1. Taxonomy (NCBI): domain Bacteria; kingdom Bacillati; phylum Bacillota; class Bacilli; order Caryophanales; family Staphylococcaceae; genus Staphylococcus; species Staphylococcus sp. HMSC068G11. The sequence goes on along the minus strand of NZ_KV822090.1, from coordinate 33,233 downwards.
TTTCAACGTTGTCGCCAGGCATAACCATTTCTGTACCTTCTGGTAAGTTTACAACACCAGTTACGTCAGTAGTACGGAAATAGAATTGTGGGCGATAGTTAGTGAAGAATGGAGTGTGACGTCCACCTTCATCTTTAGATAATACGTATACTTCAGCTTTGAATTTTGTGTGTGGTGTAATAGAACCAGGAGCAGCTAATACTTGACCACGTTGTACGTCTTCACGTGCAACACCACGTAATAAAGCACCGATGTTGTCACCAGCTTCAGCGTAGTCTAATAACTTACGGAACATTTCTACACCAGTAACAGTTGTTTTAGAAGTTTCATGCATACCGATGATTTCAACTTCTTCACCAACTTTGATTTGACCACGTTCAACACGGCCTGTAGCAACAGTACCACGACCAGTGATTGAGAATACGTCCTCAACTGGCATCATGAATGGTTTGTCAGAATCACGTTCTGGAGTTGGAATGTAATCATCAACTGCTTGCATTAAGTCTAAGATTTTTTGTTCGTATTCAGCATCGCCTTCTAATGCTTTTAATGCAGAACCAGCGATTACAGGTACATCGTCACCTGGGAAGTCATATTCGCTTAATAAGTCACGAACTTCCATTTCAACTAATTCTAATAATTCTTCGTCGTCTACCATGTCAACTTTGTTTAAGAATACAACTAATGCTGGTACACCAACGTTACGTGATAATAAGATGTGTTCACGAGTTTGTGGCATTGGACCGTCAGCAGCAGATACAACTAAGATACCGCCGTCCATTTGAGCTGCACCAGTGATCATGTTTTTAACATAGTCAGCGTGTCCTGGGCAGTCAACGTGAGCATAGTGACGTTTGTCAGTTTGGTATTCGATATGTGCAGTATTGATTGTAATACCACGTTCTTTTTCTTCTGGAGCGTTGTCAATCATATCGTATGATTGTGCAACAGTGTCACCATTTTTAGCTAATACAGTTGCGATAGCAGCTGTTAAAGTTGTTTTACCATGGTCAACGTGACCGATAGTACCAATATTGGCATGTTCTTTTGAGCGATCAAATTTTTCTTTTGCCATTATTAAATCTCTCCTATTCTTAATAAAAGTTATTTCAAATTTATCTCTCATGATAGTTTCTCACCATCATGAGAAGAAAATTGATTGAGTATAGCATAAAAGAATTTATAATTTTTTTATAATGCATTTACCCCTAAAAATCAAATCATAAAAATGTCAGCTTATAAATAAGCTCAACCTGTATTTTAACCTAGCTTAGCTAGTCTTAACAAGTTATATTATTCACCTTTATTTTTCTTGATGATTTCTTCAGCAATTGATTTAGGAACTTCTGCATAGTGGTCAAAGTACATTGTGTAAGTACCGCGACCTTGCGTGTTAGAACGTAATGAAGTTGCATAACCAAACATTTCTGAAAGTGGTACATATGCGTTAACAACTTGAGCATTACCACGTGGTTCCATACCGTCTACACGTCCACGACGAGCAGTTACGTCACCCATGATATCACCCATATACTCTTCAGGCATTTCGATAGTAACTTTCATCATTGGTTCTAAGATAACTGGATCACATTTTTTAGCAGCTTCTTTAAGCGCTAATGAAGCAGCAATTTTGAAGGCCATTTCAGATGAATCGACATCATGATAAGAACCATCAAATAATTTAGCTTTAACATCAATTAATGGATAACCAGCTAAGACACCATTTTCCATAGCATCTTTAAGACCTTGTTCAACTGATGGAATGTATTCACGAGGAACTACACCACCAACAATAGCGTTTTCGAATTCGAAACCGCCACCTGTTTCGTTAGGAGTGAATTCAATGTGAACATCACCATATTGACCACGACCACCAGATTGACGTGAGAATTTACCTTGAACTTGTGCAGGTTGTTTAAATGTTTCACGATAAGAAACCATTGGAGCACCTACGTTACATTCAACGTTGAATTCTTTCTTCATACGGTCAACTAAAATATCTAAGTGTAATTCACCCATACCACCGATGATAACTTGTCCAGTTTCTTCATCTGTGTGTGCATGGAATGTTGGGTCTTCTTCTTGTAATTTAACTAAAGCTTGAGTCATTTTATCTTGGTCAGCTTTAGATTTTGGTTCAACTGATAAGTGGATAACTGGTTCTGGGAATTCCATTGATTCCAAGATAATGTCATTTTTCTCTCCACATAAAGTATCACCAGTACCTGTTTCTTTAAGGCCAACTGCAGCTGCAATTTCACCTGAGTAAACAGTGTCAATTTCTTGACGTGAGTTCGCATGCATTTGTAATAAACGTCCAACACGTTCACGTTTATCTTTAGAAGAGTTCTTCACATATGACCCTGAAGACAATGTTCCAGAGTATACACGGAAGAATGTTAATTTACCAACATAAGGGTCAGTCATAACTTTAAATGCTAAAGCAGCAAATTCTGCTGAATCATCTGGTTTAGCAACAACTTCTTCATCAGGGTTGTTCGCACGATGACCAATAATTGGTTTAACATCTAATGGTGAAGGTAAATAATCAATTACTGCGTTAAGCATTAATTGAACACCTTTGTTTTTGAACGCTGTACCACAAAGTACTGGGTAGAATTCTACGTCAGTAGTAGCTTGGCGGATAGCATCTTTTAATTCATCAACTGAAATCTCTTCATCCCCAAGATATTTCTCCATTAAATCGTCGTTGTTTTCAGCAACAGCTTCAATTAATTGAGCACGAGCTTCTTCAGCTCTCTCTTTATGATCTTCTGGGATTTCGATTTCATCGATTTCTGTACCTAGGTCGTTTGTATATTTAAAGCATTTCATTTCTACTAAGTCAATGATTGCTTCAAATTCATCTTCTGCACCAATAGGTAATTGGATAGGTGCTGCATTTGCTTGTAAACGATCATGTAAAGTGCTTACTGAATATTCAAAGTTCGCACCTAATTTGTCCATTTTGTTTACAAAAACAATACGAGGTACACCATAAGTTGTTGCTTGACGCCAAACTGTTTCAGTTTGAGGTTCTACCCCTGATTGTGCATCAAGTACAGTAACGGCACCATCAAGTACACGTAATGAACGTTCAACTTCAACTGTGAAGTCTACGTGTCCAGGAGTATCGATGATGTTTACACGGTGACCTTGCCATTGTGCAGTTGTAGCCGCAGATGTGATAGTAATACCACGGTCTTGCTCTTGTTCCATCCAGTCCATTTGTGAAGCACCTTCATGTGTTTCACCAATTTTATGGATACGACCTGTGTAGTAAAGAATACGTTCAGTCGTAGTTGTCTTACCAGCATCAATGTGAGCCATGATACCGATATTACGAGTATTTTTCAAAGAAAAGTCTCTTGCCATGTATTTTTTCTCCTTCCAGTATTTACTGAATAAGTACTATAGATATGGCGATGCCCTAAGCATGAGCCATTTATTGGTAAACCACATAACGGAACACACTCAGGGTAATAGCTTTAATCTTACCAGCGGTAGTGAGCAAATGCTTTGTTCGCTTCAGCCATTTTGTGAGTGTCTTCACGTTTTTTGACTGCACCACCTGTATTATTTGCAGCATCTAAGATTTCGTTAGCTAAACGATCTTCCATAGTTTTTTCACCACGAAGACGCGCATAGTTTACTAACCAACGTAATCCAAGAGTAGTACGACGTTCTGGGCGCACCTCAACTGGTACTTGGTAGTTAGAACCACCTACACGACGAGCTTTAACTTCTAATACTGGCATAATATTATTAATTGCTTCTTCGAACACTTCTAATGCATCACGACCACTACGTTGTTCAACAAGATCAAATGCAGAATAAAGAATTCTTTGAGCTGTTCCACGTTTACCGTCTAACATAATTTTGTTAATTAATTTAGTAACTAACTTAGAGTTATGAATTGGATCTGGTAATACATCTCTTTTAGGTACTGATCCTTTACGAGGCATAATCTAAATCCTCCCTTCCTATTATAGTATATTATTAAAAGATATATTTAAAATTTACGTAATCTTAAACTTAATTTTTTGGTTTTTTAGTTCCGTATAATGAACGTCCTTGTCTACGTCCATCAACACCTGAAGTATCAAGTGCACCACGTACGATATGGTAACGCACACCAGGTAAGTCTTTCACTCGTCCACCACGAACAAGTACAACACTGTGTTCTTGTAAGTTGTGTCCGATACCAGGAATGTATGCGTTAACTTCAATGTTATTTGATAAACGCACACGTGCATATTTACGTAACGCAGAGTTAGGTTTTTTAGGTGTCATTGTACCTACACGAGTACATACACCACGTTTTTGAGGTGAGTTTAAGTTAGTAAATTGTTTCTTTTTACTATTGAAACCTCTGTTTAAAGCTGGTGAATCTGATTGTTTCGTTTTGCTTTTTCTTGGTTTACGTACTAATTGGTTAATAGTTGGCATTGAATATGTCCTCCTCTCTTCGTTTTTTTAATCCCACACATCCAGGTGGTTCATTTTAAGGTTAAATAAAATTTAGTAAGTAAAACACTTACTAATTCTCACTTATTAATGCAACTATTGTCGCATTAACATTAATACCTACATATTTTCCTAACGCATGTTGGCTAGAAAAAAATGAGACTGGTATGTTTTTATGATTGATATAGCTTAACACGCGAGTTAGTAAATGAACTTCAACGTCTTGAGCAATAATCAATGATGTAACTTGATCTTTCTTTAACGCTTTAAGCGTTTCTTTAAGACCAACTACATATTGTTGTTTGTTAAAGCGTGCAACTTTTTCATTAGACATCTACATATCCTCCAAAGTTCTGCTTGCATCAACCTTTAATATATTAACATTATTTGTTACTAATAGTCAACAACTTATATTTGCATTTATAAATAAAATACAAAGCACTTCAAAATTTCATAGTAATTATTACAACATCTATAATTTATAGCAAAAAGAAGAGAGTGGGACATAAATTAAGCTAAACGCATCGTCCCACTCTTGAATGATATCTCTAGCACAAATATTTTCGTCTGAAAATCTCTGTACTAGAATTTTATGGTTCATAATTTTCGGCCTAATGCATGATTTGTGATAATGTCATAAATCAAAGTCTAATTAGACTCATTAATCTATCGTTTCAACTTCTTCACTTGTTTCTGTTACTGGTGCAGTAGCTTTATCGTATTGAATATCACTATAACGTCTCATACCAGTACCAGCAGGAATTAACTTACCAATAATAACATTCTCTTTAAGACCAAGTAAATCATCACGTTTACCTTTAATAGCTGCATCAGTAAGCACACGTGTTGTTTCTTGGAATGAAGCTGCTGATAAGAAGCTTTCAGTTTCCAGAGAAGCTTTAGTAATACCAAGTAATACTGGTTTAGCTGTAGCTGGACGTTTACGATGTTTGAATGCATCTCTGTTAGCGTCAGTAAAGTTATGAATATCAACTAGTGAACCTGGTAATAATTTAGTGTCACCAGCTTCAATGATGCGAACTTTACGTAACATTTGTCTTACCATAACTTCAACGTGTTTGTCGTCAATTTCAACACCTTGCATACGGTAAACTTTTTGTACTTCTTTTAATAAGTAACTTTCAGTTGCATTTAAGCCTGCTACAGATAAATAGTTTTTAGGTTCAATTGAACCTTCTGTTAGAACTTCACCACGTTCAACAGATTGACCTATTTCAACTTTAAGTCTTGAAGTACCTGATGCTAGATAAGATCTAGTTTCATTAGCACCTTTAACAATTATTTCTTGTTGGCGATCTTTTGCTAACTTAATATCATCAACTACACCTTCGATTTCAGTAATCACAGCTTGACCTTTTGGATTACGTGCCTCAAAGATTTCTTGGATACGAGGAAGACCTTGAGTGATGTCACTTCCTGCTACACCACCAGTGTGGAATGTACGCATTGTAAGTTGGGTACCTGGTTCACCGATAGATTGAGCGGCAATTGTACCAACTGCTTCACCCACTTCAACTTTTTCACCAGTAGCAAGGTTTTTACCATAACATTTTTCACATACACCATGACGTGTGTTACATGTAAATGCTGAGCGTATATACATTTGCTCAATACCTGCATCAGTGATTTGTTTTGCAATATCTGGTGTAATTAATTCGTCTGGGCGAATAATTACTTCGTCTGTTTCAGGATGTCGAATTGTTTCTTTAGAATAACGACCTTCGATACGTTCGATAAATGGTTCAATCATTTCAGTTCCTTCTTTTATATCAGAAACTAATAAACCACGGTCTGTACCACAATCTTCTTCACGAACGATAACATCTTGTGCTACATCAACAAGACGACGAGTAAGGTAACCAGAATCAGCTGTTTTAAGTGCTGTATCGGCAAGACCTTTACGCGCACCGTGTGTAGAAATAAAGTATTCTAATACCGTTAAACCTTCACGGAATGAAGATGTGATTGGTAATTCAATAATCTTACCAGATGGTGCTGCCATTAATCCACGCATACCAGCTAATTGAGTGAAGTTTGATGCATTACCACGGGCACCAGAATCACTCATCATAAATATTGGGTTAGTTTTTTCAAGAGACTGCATTAATTCGCCTTGAATTTGGTCTTTTGCGTCAGTCCAAATTTCTACAACAGCATTGTAACGCTCGTCTTCAGTGATTAAACCACGATTATACTGTTTAGTCACACGTTCAACTAATTTTTCATGTTCATCTAAAATGTCTTGTTTATCTGGAAGTACAACAATGTCAGAAACACCAACAGTAATACCAGCTTTAGATGAGAATTTGAATCCTAAATCTTTCATTCTATCAAGCATCATTGAAGTATCAGTAATGCTAAATCTATTGAATACTTCTGCGATGATATTTCCTAAGAACTTTTTGTTGAAAGGTTCAATAAGTTCTGTATTATCAAAGTATTCTTTTAGTCCACCTTCACCTAATTGTGTAGGATCAACAAAGTATTTATCAGGTGTCGTTCTTTCTAGGTTAGCTTGACTTGGTTCATTAATGTATGCAAATGAATCAGGAATAATTTCATTGAAAATAATTTTACCTACTGAAGTAGCTAAAATTTTGCTATTTTGCTCATCAGTAAACGTTGGATTATTAAATGAATTAGCATGAACACCAATACGAGTGTGTAGATGTACATAACCATTTGCATAAGCTTTTAAAACCTCATTAGTATCGCTAAAGATTGCACCAGTATTCACGGCATCTTTTCGCTCTAATGTTAGGTAATAGTTACCTAAAACCATATCTTGTGATGGTGTTACAACTGGCTTACCATCTTTAGGGTTTAGGATGTTTTGTGCTGCAAGCATAAGCATACGTGCTTCAGCTTGAGCTTCTTTTGATAATGGAACGTGAACAGCCATTTGGTCACCATCAAAGTCTGCATTATAAGCAGTTGTAACAAGAGGGTGAAGGCGAATTGCACGACCTTCTACTAGAGTAGGTTCAAATGCCTGAATACCTAGTCTGTGTAGTGTTGGAGCACGGTTTAATAGTACTGGGTGCTCAGTTATAACATCTTCAAGCACATCCCAAACTTCATCGTCCATACGTTCAATTTTACTTTTAGCATTTTTAATGTTTGTTGCAATTTCACGCTGAACTAACTCTTTCATAACGAATGGTTTAAATAATTCAAGCGCCATTTCTTTTGGTAAACCACATTGATACATTTTCAAGCTTGGTCCAACTGCGATAACTGAACGTCCTGAATAGTCAACACGTTTACCTAGTAAGTTTTGACGGAAACGTCCTTGCTTACCTTTAAGCATATGTGAAAGAGATTTCAATGGACGGTTACCTGGTCCCGTTACAGGGCGACCACGACGACCATTGTCAATTAAAGCATCGACTGCTTCTTGTAACATACGTTTTTCATTTTGAACAATGATGCCTGGTGCTCCAAGGTCTAATAAACGTTTCAAACGGTTGTTACGATTGATAACTCGACGATACAAGTCATTTAAATCACTTGTAGCGAAACGTCCACCATCTAATTGAACCATCGGACGAATTTCAGGTGGTATAATAGGTAATACATCTAAAATCATCCAAGAAGGATTATTCCCAGAATTTCTAAATGACTCAACTACCTCTAAACGTTTAATCGCACGAGTTAATCTTTGACCTGTTGCAGATTCAAGCTCATCACGTAACTCTTTTAATTCTTCATCTAAATCAATTTCTTCTAATAGGTCTTTTATACCTTCTGCACCCATTTTGGCAACAAATTGATTTGGGTATTTGTCATAATATTCTCTGAATTCAGCTTCAGATAATAATGTTTTCTTTTCAAGTCCAGTTGGTCCTGGATCAACTACAACATATGAAGCGAAGTATATTACTTCTTCCAATGCTCTAGGAGACATATCTAATAATAGCCCCATACGACTTGGAATTCCTTTGAAATACCAAATGTGAGATACGGGTGCTGCTAATTCAATATGACCCATTCTTTCACGACGCACTTTTGATTTCGTTACTTCAACGCCACATCTATCACATACCATACCTTTGTAGCGTACACGTTTGTACTTACCACAACTACATTCCCAATCTTTAGTAGGTCCGAAAATTCTTTCACAGAATAGACCATCTTTTTCAGGCTTAAGTGTACGGTAATTTATTGTTTCAGGTTTCTTAACTTCACCATAAGACCAAGAGCGAATTTTTTCAGGTGAAGCCAATCCTATTTTCATATAATGGAAATTATTTACATCAATCAAGGAGCCTACCTCCTTCAATTTAGATTAGCTGTGCTATTTGATTGATTACATTCATTGAAATTAAATACCTTAAAGAGGTTGAAATGACTAACATTTCATACCTCTAAGGTTTCAGTTATCTTAAGTGCTTATTAATCGGTAGTTTCTTTTTGTGATTCTGGAGCACTCTTTTGTTGTAAATCTACTTTGCGTTCTGCTGCATCTTCGTCATCAACATCGGCCATTTCGATTTCATTATCATGCTCATCCATCACTTTAACATCTAGACCTAAACTTTGTAGTTCTTTCATCAATACTCGGAATGATTCTGGAACACTAGGTCTAGAAATATTCTCACCTTTAACTATAGACTCGTAAGTTTTAACACGACCTACAGTATCATCAGATTTATAAGTTAAGATTTCTTGTAAAGTATAAGCAGCACCATAAGCTTCAAGTGCCCATACCTCCATCTCACCGAAACGTTGACCACCAAATTGTGCTTTACCACCTAATGGTTGTTGTGTAACAAGTGAGTATGGTCCAGTAGAACGTGCATGTAACTTATCATCTACCATGTGTGCAAGTTTAAGCATATACATGACACCAACTGAAATACGATTATCGAAAGGTTCACCAGTTCGTCCATCGTATAGGACAGTTTTACCATCACGCGCCATTCCAGCTTCTTCGATAGTTGACCAAACATCATCATCGTTGGCACCATCAAACACTGGAGAAGCAACGTGGATTCCTAAGTTTTTAGCTGCCATACCTAAATGTAATTCTAATACTTGTCCAATGTTCATACGTGATGGTACACCTAATGGGTTTAACATAATGTCGATTGGTCGACCATCTGGTAAATATGGCATATCTTCTTCTGGAACAATCTTAGAAATAACACCTTTGTTACCGTGACGACCACACATTTTGTCACCAACATGTATTTTACGTTTTTGGACAATATATACACGTACTAATTGGTTAACTCCAGGAGATAAAGTATCGTCTCCTTCTTCACGATTAAAGACTTTAACATCTAAAACGATACCGCCAGCACCATGAGGTACACGTAATGATGTATCACGAACCTCACGTGCTTTTTCACCAAAGATAGCGTGTAATAATCTCTCTTCAGCTGTTAATTCTGTTACACCTTTAGGCGTTACTTTACCTACTAAGATGTCACCGTCTTTAACCTCTGCACCAACGTAAACGATACCACGATCATCTAAGTTCTTAAGTGCACTTTCAGATACGTTTGGAATATCACGTGTGATTTCCTCAGGTCCTAATTTCGTATCACGAGCTTCTGACTCATACTCTTCAATATGAATAGATGTATATACATCATCTTTAACTAATCGTTCACTCATAATTACAGCATCCTCATAGTTGTAACCGTCCCATGTCATGAAACCAACAACTACATTTCGTCCTAATGCCATTTCTCCTAATTCCATTGAAGGACCGTCCGCTAAAATCTCATTATATTCAACAACATCACCAATTGATACAATCGGACGTTGGTTATAACAAGTACCAGAGTTTGAACGCTTGAATTTCGCTAAAGGATAACGATCTAATTCACCTTCATGCTCAGTTCCATTTTCTTCAACTAAACGACGAACTAAAATTTCATTAGATTCAACATGTTCAACGCGTCCTCTATGCTTAGCAGTGATTGCAGCACCAGAATCTCTTGCGGCTACATGTTCCATACCTGTACCCACAAATGGAGCTTCAGGATTCATTAAAGGCACTGCTTGACGTTGCATGTTTGCTCCCATTAACGCACGGTTAGAGTCGTCATTTTCTAAGAATGGAATACATGCTGTTGCTGCTGAAACAACTTGTTTTGGTGAAACGTCCATGTAATCCATTTTCTCTTTAGCCATAACAGTGTTATTACCACGGAAACGACAAACAACTTCATCATCTAAGAAACGTCCATTTTCATCAAGTCTAGAATTAGCCTGTGCAACAACATAGCTATCCTCTTCATCAGCTGTCAAATAATCTATTTGATCGGTGATTGAGTTTGTATCTAAATCCACTTTACGATATGGCGTTTCAATAAAACCAAATTCATTCACTCTAGCATAACTTGACAATGAGTTTATTAAACCAATATTAGGACCCTCAGGTGTTTCAATTGGACACATACGCCCATAGTGAGAGTAGTGAACGTCACGCACTTCCATTTGAGCACGTTCACGTGTTAATCCACCAGGCCCTAAAGCAGATAAACGACGTTTGTGCGTTAACTCTGCTAACGGGTTAGCTTGGTCCATGAATTGAGATAATTGTGAACTACCAAAGAATTCTTTGATTGATGCAATAACTGGTCTGATATTAATCAGTTGTTGTGGCGTAATAGAATCTGTATCTTGTATTGACATTCTTTCACGAACAACACGTTCCATTCTTGATAAACCGATACGGAATTGATTTTGTAATAGCTCACCGACAGAACGTAAACGACGATTACCTAAATGATCAATATCATCTGTATAACCAATGCCATTCAATAAGTTGAAGAAATAACTCATTGAGGCAACAATATCTGCTGGAGTAATACATTTAACTTCAGAATCAGGTAGTGCATTACCAATGACAGTAGTCGTACGACCTTCTTCATCGTTAGGCACATATACTTTAATAGATTGGATTTCTACAGGTTCGTCAATTACGCTACCTTCAAGTTCAAATACTTCGCTATTAGCGTTTGTTTCTAATACGTCCATGATTTCGTCAAGTTTACGACGATCTAAAACTGTTCCTTCGTCAACGACAATTTCACCAGTTTCACTGTTAACAATTGGCTCTGCTAATTTTTGATTGAACAAACGATGTTTTAGGTGTAATTTTTTGTTCGCTTTATAACGACCTACACTAGCCAAATCATAGCGTTTAGGGTCGAAGAAACGAGAATATAATAAACTTTTAGCATTTTCTACTGTTGGTGGTTCGCCAGGACGTAAACGTTCATAAATCTCTAATAAAGCTTGTTCTGTATTTTCTGTCCCATCTTTTTCTAATGTATTACGTAAATACTCGCTGTCTCCTAATAAGTCAACAATTTCTTGATCAGTTGAGAAACCTAGCGCACGTAGTAATACAGTCAATGGTAATTTACGTGTTCTATCGATACGAACATATACAACATCTTTAGCATCCGTCTCATACTCTAACCAAGCACCACGGTTAGGAATGATTGTTGCATCATAGTTTTCACGTCCATTTTTATCGATTTTCTCATTAAAATACACGGATGGTGAGCGAACTAATTGAGATACGATAACACGTTCAGCACCATTAATTACGAACGTACCTGTATCTGTCATCAGTGGAAAATCACCCATGAAGACTTCTTGTTCTTTAACTTCACCAGTTTCTTTAATAATAAGACGCACTTTCACACGAAGAGGTGCAGCATAAGTAGCGTCACGGTTTTTTGATTCTTCTAAATCATATTTAGGTTCACCTAATCTGTAATCTACAAATTCTAAAGATAGGTTGCCAGTGAAATCTTCAATTGGAGAAATATCTCTGAACATTTCTAATAAACCTTCTTTAAGGAACCAATCATAAGATTTTGTTTGAATTTCTATTAAGTTTGGTAATTCTAATACTTCTGAAATTCTCGCGTAATTTCTACGTTTACGATGTCTTCCATATTGGACAACTTGACCTGCCAAACAGATTCACCCCTCAAAAATTGTGTGTTCACCCTTACTTTTCAATTGAATATAATAAATAATATAAAAGACAAAAAGAAAACGGCAACACATATGATGACACCATTTTCGATTTCTATTTACACTTAATTAATTTATCCATTTTACGTAAAAGTACACACTTATTGAACATAAATTTTTACATTTTATAACTATATCAGAATACCATTTCGAAATCAACCTTTTATACTTTTCAAAATATAATATCCTTTACTCTTAGCTATAATTTCTACATTGCCAAATAGTTCTTCTATTTTCTTTTTAGCTGAAGGCATACCTTGCTTTTTTTGAATGACGACATAAAGTTCACCTGTAGTCTTGAGTCTGTCAAACGCTTGTTCAAAGATTCGATGAACAATGTCCTTACCAGCTCTAATAGGGGGATTAGTTAAAATGTAATCAAAGCACTGATGATTGACAGCAGATAAACAATTACTTTCCATAATCGTTACATTATCCACTTGATTTTTCGTCTTATTCATTTCTGCCAACGCCAAGGCTCTATTGTTAATATCCAACATTGTAATCTGATGGTGTGGAGATGCTTTTCCTATTGCTAAACCGATAGGACCATATCCACATCCTACATCCGCAATGGTTTTACTTGGACCTGGAGGATGTTCTTTTAAAAATGTTTTAATTAGTAAGTCTGATCCAAAATCCACACTATCTTTTGAAAACACTCCAGCGTCAGTAGTAAGTTCTAGTTGCACATTTTTTATTTGATAACTAATTCTTTTTGGGTTACTTTTAACATCAGGTTGCTCATCGTAATAATGACTCATTTCTTCACCTCTATTTTTATCATTCAATCCAAAAGCATTTAGTATGCTTGTATTAATTAATTGAAAAACCCCGTTATTAGAATAACGGGGTTTTAACTTCTCAAAGAATTCAGGTTGCATTTGCATTGAAATCTATATTAAATAGGTTAAACATACATTTTCAACCTAACTATTTAATTAGAAAGTAGAAACTATTTTAATTCTACGCTAGCTCCAACTTCTTCTAATTGTTCTTTAAGTTTTTCAGCATCTTCTTTAGGCATAGCTTCTTTAATTACTTTAGGAGCTCCGTCTACTAATTCTTTAGCATCTTTTAATCCTAAGCCAGTTGCTTCTTTAACTGCTTTAACAACTTTAATTTTTGAAGATCCAGCTGAAGTTAATTCAACATCAAATTCAGTTTTTTCAGCTGCATCATCTCCGCCACCAGCTGCACCTGCTGCTGCTACTGGAGCTGCTGCAGTTACACCAAATTCTTCTTCAATTGCTTTTACTAAATCGTTTAATTCTAATACTGACATTTCTTTAATTGCTTCAATGATTTGTTCTTGATTAGCCATTTTATATTTCCTCCATTAATTTAATTTTTATGCGCAATTATTCAGCGCTTTCTTCTTTTTGTTCTCCAACAGCTTTAACTGCATAAGCGAAGTTGCGTACAGGTGCTTGTAATACAGATAAAAGCATAGATACAAGACCATCGTGTGAAGGTAATGAACCAACTGTTTTAACTTCTTCAGCAGAGATAACGTTACCTTCCATAACGCCTGTTTTAACTTCTAAAGCTTCATGTTCTTTTGCAAATCCCGCAATAACTTTTGCTGGTGCAACAACATCTTCAGTAGAAGTTGCGATTGCTGTAGGACCTGTTAAGAATTCATCCAAGCCTTCGATACCTGCTTGTTCAGCAGCACGACGAACCATAGTGTTTTTGTATACTTTATACTCAACACCAGCTTCACGTAATTGTGAACGTAATTCAGTAACTTCTGCTACAGTTAAACCACGGTAGTCAACGATAACTGTTGAAACTGAATTTTTAAGTTGTTCAGCGATAGTATCGACTTGTTGTTTTTTTGCTTCAATGATAGCAGACATTCAGACACCTCCATTTAAATTTATTGGGTGCTTTTTTTAATCACAATAAAAAAAGCACTTTCTACCCACGGCAAAAAGTGCTTGAAAGATCATTAATCATCACGTTCAAGTCAATTTTAGCCTCGGTAGGATATTGTTTTAAGTTATTAATAACTCCTACTGTCTTAGGTAAAATAATCACAAGTATTAATATAACTGCTTTAGTATAAAAAGTCAACAAAAAATTACAGACTAAAATTGATAGTTAGCCTGTAATTTGTTTTCTATTTAAAATTTATAGTTTGAAAGATGAAGTATCGACTTTCACTCCAGGACCCATTGTTGTTGTAACAGCAACAGATTTGAAGTAAGTACCCTTAGCAGAAGCTGGTTTAGCTTTCGCTAATACATCTTGTAAAGTTCTGAAGTTATCAACTAATTTTTCTTCATCGAATGACACTTTACCAATTGACGCATGTACAATACCTGCTTTTTCAGCACGGTATTCTACCTTACCTGCTTTGATTTCTTCAACTGCTTTTTTAACATCCATTGTTACAGTGCCAGTTTTAGGGTTAGGCATTAAACCTTTAGGTCCTAATACTCGACCAAGTTTACCAACTTCACCCATCATGTCAGGTGTAGCTACAACTACATCAAAATCAAACCAACCTTGTTGGATTTTTTGTACGTAATCTGCTTCACCTACATAATCTGCGCCTGCTTCTTCAGCTTCAGTGATTTTATCGCCTTTAGCGAAAACGAGTACACGTTGTGATTTACCAGTACCGTGTGGTAATACTACTGCACCACGGATTTGTTGGTCATTTTTACGTGTATCAATTCCTAAACGGAATGCAACTTCAACAGAAGCGTCGAAATTAGCAACGCTAGTTTCTTTAGCTAATTTGATTGCTTCTTCAACACTATAATATTGAGTGCGGTCAACTTTACTAGCTGCTTCTTGATACTTTTTACCTTTTTTAGCCATTTATAGTTCCTCCTTTAGTGGTTTTAGCGGAATTTCCTCCCACATTCACTTGCGCCTTGCAAGTTAAGAGCAGATAACAGAGATGAACGTTAACATCACTACTTTGCAATGTTAGCAAACCAATAGACAATATTCATTGTATACCTATCTGTTACCTGCTTTTTATCGTCTAAATTAAGTTTATTTCAAATTAATTTAAAAAGTTTTGCTTTATTATTGTACAGTGATACCCATGCTACGTGCAGTACCTTCAATAATACGCATTGCCGCTTCTTCGTCTGCAGCATTTAAGTCTTGCATTTTTGTTTGAGCAATTTCGCGTACTTGATCTTTAGTTACTGTTGCAACTTTAGTTTTATTAGGTTCACCAGAACCTTTTTCAACACCAGCTGCTTTTTTAAGTAGTACTGGAGCCGGTGGAGTTTTTGTAATGAATGTAAATGAACGGTCTTCATAAACACTGATTTCTACCGGAATGATTAAACCTGCTTGTTCTTGCGTACGAGCATTAAATTCTTTACAGAATCCCATAATGTTCACACCTGCTTGACCTAATGCTGGACCAACTGGTGGTGCTGGATTCGCTTTACCTGCAGGAATTTGCAATTTAACTACTTTTTCTACTTTTTTAGCCACGATGTGCACCTCCTTGATATCGTGATGTGGTCACAGGGCTTAGTTTTGCCCTCCCACTCTTAAACATTTCGTGACGAAATGAGCGCTATAAAAGCGCGACCACATTATTTTAACACTCATATTGATAAAAAATCAATAGTAAAATTTCATCTTTACTAACTACGCTATTATTATTTGTTTTATTTTATACATTCATAACGTTTGTTTATGTACATCCATCACTTATAAATAAAGGGATATACTTTTCTAACCTACAATTCTATTTTCTTTTATTGAATATATTTTTTGATCTATTCAAATGTGTTTTGAATAAATTTAAACAAAATAGTTTTATAATTTTTCAATTTGGTCAAATTCAACTTCTACAGGTGTTTCGCGACCAAACATATCCACAAGTACAGTAAGCTTGAATTTATCCGCTTCAATCTCTTGTACTTCTCCAACTTGATTAGCAAAAGGACCTGATTGGATACGAACTTGTTCTCCAACATCGAGTTCAACATCTATTGTTTTCTCTTTAAGACCCATTTGCTTAAGAATGAAGCGTACTTCTTCAGGAAGTAGTGGGTTAGGTTTTGAGCCTGCACCTGCAGATCCGACAAATCCTGTAACTCCAGGAGTATTTCTAACTACATACCACGACTCATCTGTCATGATTAACTCAACTAACACATATCCAGGAAATGTTTTCTTCACAAGCTTTTTAGCTTTCCCGTCCTTAACTTGAGTTTCTTCCTCTTCTGGTATGACAACTCTGAAAATTTGTTCAGTCATATTCATAGATTCTACTCTTTTTTCTAAATTCTTTTTAACTTTATTTTCATATCCAGAATAGGTATGTACAGCATACCAACGCTTAGCGCCTACTTCTTCAGACATGTCTTCACTCCTAACCTAAAAATAATTGTTTTAATGCATTAATTCCTATGTCTAAGGCATAGAAAAAGACTAAGAAGAATATCACTGTAGATACAACTATTATTGTATATTTAAATAATTCTTCCTTAGTTGGCCAACTCGTCTTTTCCATTTCTGACTTAACGCCTTTAAAGAAACTTTCTTTTTTAGCCATCATAAGACCTCCACACTCTATGACTTTCTAATGAAAGTCATATTCAATTAATTGATATCATCTTATTTTGATTCTTTATGAACTGTATGCGCGTTACATCTTGGACAGTATTTTTTTAAAGTAAGTCTCGTTGCTGAGCCTTCTTTTTTAGGAACATTGTAATTCCGATTGCCACAATTCTCACAATTCAAAGGTACTTTCTTCACAATTATTCACCTTTACTCATTATAATACCAATATACTATACATAAGTATTGTATTAAATGTCAAACTTATACGCCACGCTATAATTTCCTCACTATACAGTATACTATTTACATATTATTTTCTTATTTAAAACTTCTTTTAAGTTTCCATTTACTACGTTGAATCGCATTATAAACAACTTTGGATTCTAAATTTAAAACCATGGCAATCTCTTTTGGCTTGTAATCATTAAGTAGTAATCGAATAATACGTCTTTCCATTCGACTGAGTTTGTCTTCGCTTCTTTTAAAAGCTAATGTTAATTCATTTCTAATTATCGATCTTTCTATATCGTTTAATGCCAAAGTAGCATTATATTCAACAATACATTCATTAACAAGTAGCGGTTGACGTTTATAATTCGCTCTTACTTTTCTAAGATAGTCATATTTAACCGAACGAATTAAGAAGTAAATATAATGTTCTATTGGTACACCTTGTTGATGGTCGAATTTATGCAAGGCACGGTAGAATTTAATAACAATCTCTTGATACATGTCCTCAATGTCATACTTATTATGGGAGATATACCTTATTTTTTTGTAAATCAGTGGCTTTAGTTCTTCTATTAAAGACTCAAATAGTTCTTCAGAACATTTATTTTCTGTTTGCGATAGACACATTGCTGTATATTCTTGTTGCTGTTTATTCAGATTCATATATCTAACCTTTCGAGTAAGTTGAAATTAGTTTATATGAAATCTATCTAAAATCACAACAGAGCAAAATTAGTCTTTTTTCTGATTGCCACGTCTAATCTTTTCAAATTCTTCAAGTATCTCATTAGATAACGGAATTCTAATTCTTGGTTTCTTTTCGCTAAAATCATCAAGTGACTTGTTAACAACAACCTCATTTTCTTTTAATTCACGCCACATTTCTCTTGAAGAAATACGATATGCACCTGAACCAAAAATAGCATGTTGTTCACTCATATCACTTGTTACAACGGTAATGTGTGTCGTGTGTTTATTATATAGTTCATACACGTAGCGTTCTATAAAACTATCTGCAGTTTCTTTTTCTTTAGTAAAGATTGTTTTGACGCCATGATAGAAGTATTCCCTTTCTATCCCTGACTGTTCATAGGCATCAAATACACAGACAATTTCATCTGCTATTAATGCATTGTAGTTGGCAATTGTGTCTAATAATTGCTCTCTAGCTTCTTCTAAATTCTCTTTAGCAACAGTGCTAAGTGTTGAGGATTGGCCAATCATATTGTAGCCATCTATAATTAAGTATCTTTTCTTCATGACTTTTCCTCTAACTGATGACGTTTACGATATACTTCATACATCATTAAACTTGCAGCCACAGAAGCGTTCAAGCTATTGACATGTCCAACCATTGGAATCTTAATATGAAAATCACACTTATCACTCACTAAACGACTCATACCTTGCCCCTCACTACCTATAACAATACCTAGTGACATATCTGCTTGTAAATCTCTATAATCCGTTGCATTACTAGCTTCTGTACCCGCAATCCAAAAGCCGCTGTCTTTTAATTCATCGATAGTTTTCGAAAGATTAGTAACTCTTATGACCGGAACATGCTGAATCGCTCCTGTAGAAGCTTTGGCAACAGTCTGTGTTAACGCAACTGATCGTCTTTTAGGTATAATAACCGCATCAACACCAGAAGCATCTGCTGTTCTTAATATAGAGCCAAGATTATGCGGATCTTCTAAACCATCTAAAATGATAACAGTTGAATAACGGTCTTTTTTCTTTTGTTTTTGTAAAAATTCATCGAAGTTTGCATATTCATATGGGGCTACTAAAGCAGCCACACCCTGGTGAGGTGCATTTGCTAAAAAATCTAATTTAGATTTTGGTACCGTTTGTACAATTAATTTTTGTGATTTTGCATTTTTTAAAATGTCGTTAATTTGTTGCTTTTTTATACCATCTTGAATCAAAATCTTATTTATGGCGTGACCTGATATAATTGCTTCTTTAACTGCGTGTCTACCTACTATCACTATATCTTCCACATTCACACTACCTTTCATCCACTATCCTAACAATTGTTTCTAATAAGTTTTCTAATCGTTCTGATTGATGATCTAAATATAAAAATCCGATAACAGCTTCTAACGCTGAACTTTTACGATAAGTTTGAATGTCAGTATTTTTAGCCTTTGTATAACTTTTAGCGTTACGTCCTCGTTTTAAAACACTTAGCTCTTCCTCTGTAAACCAGTCAATATCTAACAAATACTCTAAAGTCTCAGCTTGACTTTTCGCTGAAACGTAACTTTTCGATACTTGGTGCAAACGATGAGGTTTACTTTGTAATTTTAGCACGATATATTCACGCACATGTTGATCAAGTACTGCATCACCCATATATGCCAATGTTAAAGGATTAAGAAGTTTTACATTCATATGTTTAGCCACGTTTAAATCTTACACCTTGTGGAGTATCTTCTAAAATGATATGACGTGCTTTTAACATATCTCTAATTTCATCTGCTCGAGCGAAATCCTTATTTTTACGTGCTTCATTACGCTCCTCAATCAATTGTTCAATGTCTTCATCTAGTAACTCCTCTGTTTCTTCACTCTTAAGTGGGATACCAAGGACGTCACTAAAAATGCTATACACTTCTTTAAATCTATTTAAAACTTTTGTTGAAGTTGTGTTTTCTAATACATATTTATTTGCAAGTTTAGCTAAGTCATACCATGCAGTTACTGCATTAGCAGTATTAAAGTCATCATCCATTACTGTTTCAAATTGATTTAGTATTTTATCTATTTGTTGTATATATTCTGATTGTTCTTCCAAATCTGTAGCAATTTGTTCTCTTTCCTCAATTAACTTGTAGCTATTACGTATACGTTCAAGACCACTTCGCGCCGCACCTACTAATTCTAAATTGTAGTTTATTGGGCTACGATAATGCACACTAATCATAAAGAATCGTAATACGTCTGGATCGACTTCTTTAATGATATCGTGAACTAAAATGAAATTTCCTAGAGACTTGCTCATTTTCTCATTATCAATATTAATAAAACCATTATGCATCCAATAATTTGCGAAAGGTGCGTGATTATGAGCCTCTGATTGAGCAATTTCATTTTCATGATGCGGAAATTGTAAATCTGAACCACCTGCGTGAATATCTATTGTAGATCCTAGTTCATGATAGGCCATTACTGAACATTCAATGTGCCAACCTGGTCTACCTTTACCAAATGGACTATTCCAACTAATTTCCCCTGGCTTAGCTTTCTTCCATAAAGTAAAATCTAACGCATCTTCTTTTTGTTCTCCAGCTTCAATACGAGCGCCAACTTTCAAATCATCTAATGATTGATGACTTAACTTACCATATCCATCAAATTGACGTGTTCTAAAATAGACATCACCGTCACTTTCATATGCATAACCTTCATCTACTAATTCCTTAATAAAATCGATAATTTCACCCATATGATGCATCACACGTGGATTAGATGTAGCCTTTTTCACATTCAAAGCACCAACGTCCTCATAAAAAGCTTTAATATACTTTTCAGCAATTTCAGGAACACTTTCATTGAGTTCTTTCGAGCGATTAATGAGTTTATCATCAACGTCTGTGAAATTAGAAACATAAATGACTTCATATCCCTTATATTCGAAATATCTTCTGACTACATCATAATTAATAGCAGGTCGTGCATTTCCAATATGAATATAGTTGTAAACTGTCGGCCCACATACATACATTTTGACCTTACCTGGTTCAATGGGCTCAAACGTCTCTTTCCGACGTGTTAAGGTATTATATAATGTAATCATCTTGAATCTCTCCATTCTTAGCTTTTTCAAGCTGTCTTTCTAAGTGTTTAATTTGTTCATAAAGTGGATCTGGTAAGTTACGGTGATCAAATGTTTTACCAATTCGTCTACCTTCTTGTTTAACAATGTGACCTGGTATACCTACTACAGTTGTATAACTAGGAACAGACTGTAATACTACAGAATTAGCTCCAATATTCACATTTGATTCAATTTTTATATTACCTAATATCTTAGATCCAGCTGCTATCAAAACATTATCACCAATATCAGGATGGCGCTTTCCTTTTTCTTTACCTGTACCACCTAAAGTAACTCCTTGATAAATAGTGACATTATCACCAATTGTACATGTTTCTCCAATAACTACACCCATGCCATGGTCGATAAATAAACGCTTACCGATTTTTGCACCTGGATGTATTTCGATTCCGGTGAAAAAACGTGATAATTGAGAAATCATTCTGGCTGCTACATAACGTCTATTTTTATATAATTTATGGGCAATTAAGTGGCTCCAAACTGCATGTAATCCAGCGTAAGTAGTTATTACTTCTAAAGTCGAGCGCGCTGCAGGATCCTGTTCAAACACCATCTTTATATCGTCTCTCATTCTTTTTAACACGAACGTCTCCCCCTTAGTCTAATCAAATTAATTTCAACACGTTTAAATCACTACACGGAATATCATTAGTAACATAGTTTAAAAATATGAAAAGAGCACCTCTAACATACGTTGCTAGAGGCGCTCTCGCACGGTTCCACTCTTCATTTAATAGCAATACTCATATTTGATTTATTACTATTCTCATCTCAATTATTTATTTTTATTAACAAAGGTGCATTCATTAATATTTATGATGTGCTCACAGCTCCCGCACACTCTCTGACACATAAACATTTAACTACTAATCCTTTGAATCATTTTATATTTATAATCATATGTTGTCACTTGTAAAATTTCAAGTCGTAAACACTTTATGACTTAATATTTATTAAATAAATAACTAATCCTATTTATTTAAACAAGTTTTTTTAAGCGTGACAATACTTTATCTTTGCCTAATACTTCAATTGTGTTAGGTAATTCAGGACCATGCATTTGTCCAGTAACAGCAACACGAATAGGCATAAATAATTGTTTACCTTTAATACCAGTTTCTTTTTGAACTTCTTTAATCATTTTTTTAATTTCAGTTGCCTCAAATGATTCTAAAGATTCTAATTTACCATATAAATGGTTCATTAGTTCTGGCACTTGTTCTCCTTGTAATACCTCTTGTTCATCTTTTCCTAGTTCCGGCATTTCATGGAAGAACATTTCTGATAATGGAACAATTTCACCAGCGTAACTCATTTCTTTTTGATACAACGATATTAATTTACGTCCCCATTCTCTATCCTTTTCTGATGGGTTTTCAGGTATAAGATTAGCCTTGATTAAATGAGGTAATGCAAGTTCAAATACTGTTTCTGTATCTTTTGTTTTCATATACTGGTTGTTAACCCAAGCAAGTTTTTGTCTATCGAACATAGCTGGAGACTTAGACAAGCGTTTTTCATCAAAAATCTTTATAAATTCTTCTTTAGAAAAGATTTCCTCTTCACCTTCAGGTGACCAACCTAATAATGTAATAAAGTTAAATAATGCTTCTGGAAGATATCCTAAATCACGATATTGCTCGATAAATTGTAGGATTTGACCATCCCGCTTGCTTAACTTTTTACGCTCTTCATTAACAATGAGTGACATATGACCAAAACGAGGTGCTTCCCATCCAAATGCTTCATATACCATTAACTGCTTAGGTGTATTCGAAACATGGTCATCACCACGTATAACATCTGATATTTGCATATAATGATCATCTACGGCAACTGCAAAATTATAAGTCGGAACACCATCTTTTTTTACAATTACCCAGTCTCCGATATTGTCAGATTCAAAGGAAATTTCTCCTTTAACCATGTCATTGAACGTATATGTTTGATCTTTAGGCACACGGAAACGAATTGATGGTTTACGCCCTTCCGCTTCGTACTGTTGACGCTGTTCTTCTGTTAAGTGCGCATGTTGTCCACCATATCTTGGCATCTCTCCACGGGCAATTTGAGCTTCACGCTCTGCTTCTAACTCTTCTTCAGTCATATAACATTTATATGCTTTGTCTTCCTCTAATAGCTGTTGAATTAGTGGATTATAGATTTCTGCACGTTCAGATTGACGATAAGGTCCAAAACCTTTATCTTTATCGACGGATTCATCCCAATCCAAACCTAACCATTTTAGATTATCGAATTGTGAAGATTCACCATCTTTTAAATTACGTTTACTATCTGTATCTTCTATGCGAACAACAAAATCACCATTATAATGTTTAGCAAATAAATAATTGAATAATGCTGTTCTTGCATTACCAATATGCAAATATCCTGTTGGACTTGGCGCATATCTTACTCTGATACGTTCACTCATTATTTTCACTCCTACTATTAATTGTGTGGATAATAAATAGCCAAATATTAATTAAAATACTTTGCAAATTATACATCAATAAAATGATAAATATGACCACTAACAAAATATGCAAATAAATGCAGTAGTTTATTGTAAGTCGTTTAATTTTAAAAAAGTTATTCAAACGATAAGGATACGCTAAAGTATACCTTGATGAATAACTTGATTAAATATTGAATATTCTAATCCACCTAACATTTCAATAATATTGTAGCACTTAAAGGCCTCTTTGATAAGTCACATGTTTAATATGTATAACCTGTTAAATAAAACCAATTTGAAATATTTCAATTAAATATAGCACCTAAATTCGTAAGGTACGTTTCACATGAAACCCTTATTCTAACAAAGATAATCTATTAAATTTTCAGTCAACAAATTTCGCAAAAACAATTCTTCCTGATGATGTTTGTAACAAACTTACGACCTCTAAATCAACCTGTTGACCAATGTAACTCTTCGCGTTATCAACAACCACCATTGTACCATCATCTAAATATCCTACGCCTTGTCCTGGCTCTTTACCTATCTTCGTTAATAAAATACTTAACTGGTCGCCTTGATGTACATTAGGTTTGATTGCTTCCGATAAATCATTAACGTTGAGTGCAGTAATTCCTTGAACATGACATACTTTATTTAAATTAAAATCAGTCGTAATCACATGTGCGTGATACTGTTGTGCTAATTTAATTAATAATGTATCTATATCACTATGGGATTGAGTTGGATGTATAACGCGTGTAGGATAATCTAAATCATAAAGTTGATTCAAAATATCTAATCCTCTTTGACCTTTTTCACGTTTCACGCTATCTTTAGCATCCGCTATAACTTGTAATTCATTTATAACGCCTTGTGGTATTAATATATCACCATCGATAAATCCGCAACGTATAATATCTAATATCCTTCCATCGATAATTGCACTTGTATCTACAATCTTAGGTGTCGCTCTTCGTGTATTATTAGACATCGAACGTGCCATATTCTCTGGTAAAAACATAAGCATTTCATCTCTTTTTTTCAGACCAAATTGAAAGCCTAAATAACATAAAATAATAGTGATAATCATAGGTACAAAGTGATTTAATATGGAATTACCTATCATTTCTAAGATAAAAGAAACCATCACTGAAATAAATAAACCAATAATTAAACCAATTGTAGCAAATAATATTTCTACCGCACTGCGTCTCATGATTAATTGTTCAAATTGTTTAAAAGCATATGTTAATTTATTAATGAATAATCCAAATATAATAAAAAATATAATAATGCCTATGAAACTATCTACATAATAATTAGTGATAACCGCATGGTGATGAATGCCAAGATCTTTAACAACTTCGGGTATAATTATAACACCAAGAGCTGCACCAACAATGATATAGATTGCTACAACAATTGCTTTTGTTATATTCAACTTATATCCTCCTTCCATTGATGTTATATCGTAGTATGGCTTAATAATACGGCTTATCTCGGTTTTGAATGTAATGCATATTTTAAAGCTTCATGTACTGATGAAACACCAACGACTTGGATGCCTTCTGGGAATGTCCAACCTCCAATATTTGTCTGTGGAATAATAGCTCTTTTAAACCCTAGTTTGGCCGCTTCTTGAACACGTTGCTCTATGCGAGATACTCTGCGTACTTCACCTGTTAATCCAACTTCACCCACAAAACAATCTAATCCATCAACAGCTTGATCTTTAAAACTTGATGCTGTCGCAACAATAATACTTAAATCAACAGCAGGTTCTGTTAATTTGACGCCACCTGCTACTTTAATATAGGCATCTTGTTGTTGGAGTAAATAGTTTTCCTTTTTTTCTAGAACCGCCATAAGTAAACTTAATCGATTATGATCTATACCTGTAGCCATTCGTCTAGGATTATTAAATGTAGTTGGTGTAACAAGCGCTTGGACTTCAATGAGTAGTGGTCTTGTTCCTTCCATAGTGGGGACGATTGTAGAGCCCGGAACATTTGTAGAACGTTCCTCTAAAAACATTTCAGAAGGATTAAGTACACCTTTTAATCCACTTTGCTTCATTTCGAAAATCCCCATCTCATTTGTAGAACCAAATCTATTTTTTACTGCTCTAAGGATACGATAAGCGTGATGCTCGTCTCCTTCAAAATAAAGAACTGTATCAACCATATGTTCCAATAATCTTGGTCCGGCGATTTGTCCTTCTTTTGTTACGTGTCCCACAATAAATGTGGCAATATTCATCTGTTTAGCAATGTTCATTAAACTCTGTGTACTCTCTCTTACTTGTGATACCGATCCAGGTGCAGAACTAATTTCCGGATGATAGATTGTTTGAATCGAATCAACAACAAGTAAGTCAGGTCTCTCTTCTTTTACAGTTTGATGTATCACTTCTAAATCAGTTTCGGCTAAAACATTAAGATGACTAGAATCTTCTTCCAAACGATCAGCGCGCAACTTAGTTTGATTAATAGATTCCTCACCAGTAATATATAAAACATTCTTATTTTGTGACAGCGCAGCACAAATTTGTAGCAATAAAGTCGACTTACCAATACCTGGGTCTCCACCTATTAGTACTAATGAACCACTTACAATACCTCCACCTAAAACGCGGTTAAATTCCTTTGATTCTGTAAGTAGTCTAGGGGTAGCTTCATGCTTAACACTATTTAACTTTTGTACCTTACCTGCTGTTTCTTTTGTTTTTACACCATGTTTAGGATGAGCAACCTTTTCTACTATTTCTTCCATTTGATTCCACGCGCCGCAGTTAGGGCACTTACCCATCCACTTAGGAGATTGATAGCCACATGCCATACATTCGAATATTACTTTTTTCTTGGCCATTGAGACACCTCCGATTTAATATGAACAAATCTATTTTAAACTGACAAGTTGAATCTGACAAATTAAAAATAAATAATGATGTTGATAACACTTATAAGTCTATAACCCTTTCATAATATTTCTATAATGAACCTATAACATTTATCATATGCTTATCTGTTTATACATTCTGGCAATTACCTTAATGATGATTTAGCAAAAATATAAGTGAATTTTTAAATAAAAACTAGGAACCTTTGATTTAGCGGTCTATTAATTTTATAAAAAAGCAATATTATAAAGATAATCATGTCATCGATAATTAATAAGAAATAAAACAATAACCTATGAAAAATATCATAATACTGTTTTCATTTAATATGTGAACCAATGATTAAAAGCGATTCATTATTTAGTAATGAACTAAAATATTATGATTAACAAATATTGTTAAGTACATCATTAAAAATTTTAAATTGATTTCCCTCATTCTGTGTTACTTATCTTAGTAAATAAAATGCCTGAGACAACGATTGTCCCAGGCATTTTATTTATTGGCAATTGACAACCGAGTTGTACTTAGTCTAATCTCAATTTTCAACTCTAGTCCTCATTGCCAAGTGAGACAGCGAATTACTTAAGCTTTCTATCTCACTCTTTTTAATTTAATATTTAACGTTATAATTGTAGTAATTCAATATGTGAAATTAAAGTTATAAAAATTTAATTATGATTCTGTTGTTTCTTTTTTGGTTGTACTTTCATGAATATCATACTTAAATTCTTTACCATCATGATCAATTGTTACTTCTTTACCTTCAATTTTATTTCCATCTAAAATCAATTCACTTAAATTATCTTCAACCGTTTTTTGAATTGCTCTAATGAGTGGTCTAGCACCATATTCAGGATCATATCCTTCTTCTGCAATTTTTTCTTTCGCTTTATCAGTAACAACAATATTAATATTTTGCTCTGAAAGACGGTGTGTAAGTTTATTTACCATCATTGTAACAATTTCTTTTAATTCATCTTTTGTAAGTTTATGGAAGACAATAATGTCATCAACACGGTTTAAGAATTCTGGTCGGAATGAATTTTTTAATTCTTTCATCATTGTTTTTCTGACAGTTTCGTAGTCACTACCTTCTGAAGCACCTCCAAAACCAGCAAAGCGTTGGTCTTGTAATTCTTGAGCTCCCACATTAGAAGTCATAATAATCACAGTATTACGGAAGTCCACAGTACGACCTTTAGTATCTGTTAAATGACCATCATCTAAAACTTGTAGAAGAATATTAAAAACGTCAGGATGTGCTTTCTCAATTTCATCAAATAAAATGACAGAGTATGGTTTACGTCTAACTTTTTCAGTCAATTGACCGCCGTCATCATGTCCTACATATCCTGGAGGTGCACCAACTAATCGACTGACAGCATGTTTCTCCATAAATTCACTCATATCTACGCGAATCATTGCATCATCTTCACCAAACATAGATTCAGCTAAAGCACGTGCTAATTCAGTTTTACCGACACCTGTAGGTCCTAAGAAAATAAAACTACCGATTGGACGTTTTGGATCTTTAAGACCAGCACGAGCTCTTCGAACAGCTTTACTAATTGAATTCACAGCATCGTTTTGTCCAATGACACGTTTATGAAGTGTATCTTCAAGATTCAATAAACGATCTGATTCAGTTTCATTAATTTTAGTTAGAGGAATACCCGTCCAACCAGCTATTACTTCAGCGATATTTTCTTCAGATAAGGCAGTATCTAAACCACCTTGTGCATTTTTCCATTCATTTTTAGCATCTTCATATTGCTTTTCAAGTTTAGATTGCTTATCTCTTAAATTAGCGGCATTTTCAAATTCTTGGGCATGAACTGCAGCATCTTTTTCATTTTTTACTTTATCAATTTCTTGTTCAATCTCTTTTAAATTACTTGGAGTTGTATGACTTTTAAGTCTAACTTTTGAACTTGCCTCATCAATTAAGTCAATGGCTTTATCGGGCAAGAAACGATCTGAAACATAGCGATCACTCAATTTAGCAGCCGCTTCTAAAGCTTCATCTGAAATATTAATTCTGTGATGAGCCTCATAACGGTCACGTAATCCTTTTAAGATTTCAATCGTGTCTTCAACTGTAGGTTCATCCACTTGAATTGGTTGGAAACGACGTTCTAGTGCAGCGTCTTTTTCTATATTTTTACGATATTCATCTAATGTTGTGGCACCTATACATTGCAATTCTCCGCGAGCTAAAGCAGGTTTTAAAATATTAGATGCATCAATTGCTCCTTCTGCGCCACCAGCACCAACTAAAGTATGAAGTTCATCGATAAATAGAATAACATTACCAGCTTGATGAATTTCCTCCATTACTTTTTTCAATCTTTCTTCAAATTCACCACGATATTTAGTGCCAGCTACGACTGTGCCCATATCTAATGACATTACACGTTTGTCTTTTAAAGTTTCTGGTACTTCATTTTTAACAATTGCTTGCGCAAGTCCCTCAGCAATTGCTGTTTTACCAACACCGGGTTCACCAATTAGCACAGGATTATTTTTAGTACGACGACTTAAAACTTCAATTACACGAGTAATCTCTTTATCTCGTCCTACAACTGGATCTAACGTTCCATCTTTAGCAATAACAGTTAAATCTCTAGCTAATCCATCTAAAGTAGGCGTGTTATTAGACTTATTAGCTTGCGCATTTTTATTACTCATTTCTGGACTTCCTAAAGCTTTTACAACTTGGGCACGTGCTTTAGTAATATTTAAATCTAGGTTTGCAAACACACGTGCTGCAACACCTTCATTTTCTCTAATTAAACCTAATAGAATATGCTCTGTTCCTACAAAGTTATGATGTAGCTTTCGAGCTTCATCCATAGACAGTTCAATTACTTTTTTTGCTCTCGGTGTATAATGTAGTGTGCCCATTTGCTCTTGACCGTGACCGATAAGTTTTTCAACTTCTTCGATGACTTTATCTTCAGTAATATTAAAACTTTCTAATACCTTTGCAGCTATACCTTCTGGCTCTTTCATTAAACCAAGCAAAAGATGTTCTGTTCCAATATTAGAATGGTTCAAACGAATTGCTTCTTCTTGTGCATGTGCCAACACACGTTGTGCACGCTCTGTCAATCTACCAAATAACATGTATTAATACCTCCTATTTTATATGCTCTCTTAATAAATCAGCTCTTTTTTCATTTACTGTTCTATTATCTTCGTCATCTATTAAAAATGGCGACTGTATTGCTACCATTAATTCATTAAATTTAAAATTTTCAAGCAAAATATAATTCAAATCAATACCTAGTTTCACTTCGCTTAAACGATATGAGGCTTCTTCCATAGAAATAATTCTACTGTTTTGTAGTACACCTAATGATCGATAAACTCTATCTAGTGTCTCTACAGGATTGTGTTTATCAAGTCTTTCTCTTATTTGCTTTTCTTCATTTATAATTTGATTTACGACTTCAGTTAAGCTATCGATGATGTCTTCTTCTGTTTTCCCTAATGTAAGTTGATTTGAAACCTGATAAATATGACCATATACTTGTGACCCTTCTCCGTATATACCTCGAATTGTAAATCCAAAACGGTTAATTGTTTGTGCAATTCTGTTCATTCTTTTCATAATGGAGAGTCCAGGTAAATGTAACATCACACTTGCACGCATTCCTGTACCAATATTAGTAGGACAGGTAGTTAAATATCCTAAATGCTCATCATAACTAATGTCTAACGCTTTATCTAATTCATCATCGATTTTAGAAGCACGTTGATATAAATCCTTTAGCGATAAATCAGTTCCTAGAGCCTGTATTCGTATATGATCTTCTTCGTTTATCATGACACTTACCGATTCATCATCATTTAACATTACTGCTGAAGCAGGTTGTTTCACTAGTTCAGGACTTACAAGATGTTTCGCAACCAATTTCATTTTACTTTGTTGATCCATCGTATCTAATCGATTCAAAGTTAAGTTGGGAAGCGCATCTTGAACTTCATTAATCACTCGATATCCTTCTTGTTCTGAAGGGAACATAAGTGGATGGACATGATTTTCAAGATTTCTAGCTAATCGTATTCTAGAAGAAATAATAACAGGTGTCTCCTCAGACATCTTCATCCACTCACTAATATTAGTATGGATATTACTCATCATGAGACACCTCGCTTTCACTTTTTAAAGCTTTAATTTCATCACGAACAATCGCTGCCTCTTCAAACTCTTGATCATTTATCAATTTATTTAGATATTTTGATTTTTCTTCAATTTGCTTTTTTATTGCAAGTTTCTTATACGATGTTTGTGGTGTTTTTCCTACATGCTCAAATTGACCACCTTGAACACGTTGAACTATATCAATGATGTCTTCTTTAAACGTAGCATAACAATCAGCACACCCAAACTTACCAACATGTGCAATATCCTTAAGTGTCATCTGACATGTTGGGCATCTTTTTTCTTCTTTAAATGCCATCTCATGAAAATTAATACCATGTTTTGCAGCAAGGTGTTGGAGTATCTGTTTCACCACAAATGCTTCTTCTATATCGTCTTGGTGTGTATGATACGTATTATCATCGTTAGAATGTAACCAGGGATTTTCTCCTTGGGCACATACTGAACATACCCATTTTTCATGCGTACTATCTATACCTTTAACAGTAAGTTTAACTTCCGCTTCATTAAAATGGCAATTTTCACAAAGCAATTTTAAACACCTCACCTAACCTAGTAATAATTAATAACTGGTAGTAATCGTTTTAAGATATTAGCTCTTATAATATCGCGTGCAACAACATCCATTTTTAAAGTTTCTCTATCGATAATGGTCTGTATCATTTTAGCTTCTCTTTCATTAATCAAACCTTTATCTAACAAACCATCTATGACATAATACCCTTGTTGTTGAGAAATAGATGGACCTATTAATTGTAGTAAGTGATTAATATAACCTGTTGCATCTTTATTTTCAATTTTAGTGATTCGAATGTAGCCACCGCCACCACGTTTACTTTCAATTTCATAACCATGTTCATTGGTGAAACGTGTCTTAATAACATAGTTAAGTTGAGAAGGAACACAATCGAAACGTTGAGCAATATGAGCGCGTTGTATTTCTACAACATCTTCATCTGCTTCTTCAAATAACCGCTTAATGTATTGTTCTATGATGTCGGACATATTGTGCATAGATATCACCTCTTTTTTGACCTTCTTTGACTATATTATATGACCATCTTTGACCTTTTTCAACCAATTTGATTTTAAAATTTCAAATTAATGATGTTAGCGTGTTCATTTTGTTGTATGATAGACAATAGAAAAAATTTAAAGGAATGAAAAAATATGCATATTGTGATTGGGATATTAGGAATCATTTTCTTTTTAGCACTAGCAGTTTTATTTAGTTCAGACAGAAAAAATATTCGCTGGCGATATGTTGGATTACTATTAGTAATTCAATTAATATTTGCATTTATATTACTCAAAACTAATTTGGGAATTTCAGTTATTGGGGGTATTTCAGATGGTTTTAATTATTTATTAGCTAAAGCAGCGGTCGGTGTCAATTTTGTATTTGGTGGCTTTAAATTTGTTGATCCTAAACAACCACCATTCTTCTTTAGCGTTTTGTTACCTATTGTTTTTATTTCAGCATTGATAGGTATATTACAATATACACGAATACTGCCACTAATTATTAACTTACTGGGATTTTTAATTTCAAAGATTAATGGAATGGGCCGTTTAGAATCTTACAATGCGGTCGCAGCAGCAATTCTAGGACAATCTGAAGTCTTTATCTCATTAAAAAAACAATTACCTTACATACCTAAACAACGCTTATATACATTAACTGCTTCAGCGATGTCAACAGTATCAGCATCAATTATAGGCGCTTATTTTACACTTATTGAACCAAAATATGTTGTGACTGCAGTAGTGCTTAACTTGTTTGGTGGTTTTATCATTGCATCTATCATTAATCCTTATAAAGTCAATGAGGAAGACGACAAATTATTAATTGATGAGAACGAAACAAAAAAACAATCTTTCTTTGAAATGCTTGGGGAGTATATTCTAGATGGATTTAAAGTAGCAGTTATTGTAGGCGCTATGCTAATAGGTTATATTGCAATTATTGCTTTATTAAATGGAATGGTGAGTGGAATCTTAAGCTTTGTGTCTGGCGGTGCTATTAAATGGAACTTCCAAACGCTTATTGGATTTATTTTTGCACCTTTCGCTTTTTTAACTGGAATACCATGGCAAGATGCAGTTCAATCTGGTTCAGTAATGGCTACAAAATTACTATCTAATGAATTTGTAGCAATGCAAGATTTAGGTAAAGCGACTGGATTATCGGAACATGCTAAAGGAATTACCTCTGTCTTCTTAGTATCATTCGCAAACTTTAGTTCAATTGGTATTATTTCAGGAGCTATTAAATCATTGAATGATGAAAAAGGTGACGTTGTTGCTCGTTTCGGAATAAAATTATTATTTGGTGCAACACTTGTTTCGTTTATATCAGCGGCTATTGCAGGATTCTTCATCTAATAACATACGTAGATTTAAGCAAGAGTAACGTTTTGTTTCTCTTGCTTTTATTTTAATTCAAATCGTAAAGATACATTTTTCTAAATTCCGAGCTTCTTCAATGACACTCAATCTGTCAATGTATTGAAAAAGACTGAGACAAGTGTTTGTCCCAGACTTCTTCCTACGATTAGTCAAGTACTTATAATTAAAA
>NZ_KV822089.1:0-1172 GCF_001815825.1 Staphylococcus sp. HMSC068G11 | reverse complement strand
TTTCTGTACCTGGGGCTAAGTTTGGATCAAATTCACGTTTCTTATTAAATGGTATTTCCTTAGTTGATATAATTGGATCTCCATCGACTGCTTTAGGAGTGTATGTCAATGTTGCACCATCTAAATCAGCTCTCATAACGCCACTTGCGTATGTACCACTATTACCATTTCCATATTGACTTGATGTAACTAAAAAATTGTAACTATCAGTTGGACTCAATCCTAATTCAGATAACGTAGCCGTCCAAGTTTTACCAGCATAAGTAGCTGTAAAAGTTTGATTTGAAGCATTATATTTCAAATTAACATTATTTAATTTTTGACCATGGAATTTACCATCTAAATCATTAGTAGTATTATCTGCGTAGTTAAGAAAATCTGTTGATGGAGTACCTGATCCTACTTTAGAAGTATTACCTTGGGAGTCATTTTTAACAAATGTCCCATACCCTCTATAGCCTTGACCAGCTTGTTTCTGTATTTTATCTAATGGATCGTTATTATAATATCCTGTATCAATTCTGAAACCAGCTGCACTAGGTGTACCTTTTTCACGTAAGATACCACCGTTTTTTAGGAAATCATCCCCATCTTTCTTGCTGAACATAAAGCCCCAACCATCTGCACCAGTTGTATTACTTTGACGATTGTTTGCTACTCTAATGTTAAAGTCGAAATCTTTATCAAAACTAACTTGATTTTTAAATTGAACTGCACCAGCTGTTGTTGTACCAGGTGGCTGTCCATAATTATATCTCGTTAAATTTGTCGCATTTAAATCTGTAGGATTACTTTCGATATCTACTCTACCGTAAAAATCGTAATTATCTCTACCTTTAACCGTAGTTGGCGGTATATCTATTGTATTTTTAGTGTTATTGGATGAACTATCAGCAGGCATGCTTAATAAGGACATAAACGGAGAACTATAATTTAAATTCACAGGTTCTGAAGTTGTAGGTTCTATTTTACTGTCAGTGTTTGGTTGTGATGATTGTAATTCCTCGTTTTTAGAAACAGCAGGGATATCTTCTTTTCTAGCTAGGTCATTTCTTGTAGGGGCTTCTGAAAATTGTGTTTGTGTATCATTATCTGAATTAGCTTTGATAGTTGGAACATTCGGTGCTTCTGCATTGCCTCCTTCTTCTGTCTTCGTTGGCTCAGATTGAGGT
>NZ_KV822088.1:0-20227 GCF_001815825.1 Staphylococcus sp. HMSC068G11 | reverse complement strand
AATTTAATAAATACCAATAAACTAAATTAACGAGATGCCTTATGTATAAAGATTATAGCATGACTCAACTTACTCTACCATAGGGTTTAAAAGATGTGCCTATCACTATGATAAATATGGTTTTAAACGAGAGTTGAAATTATATGAATGTGATGATTGTTCAGAGTGTCTTCTGAAACACCATTGTATAAACTTCAATTCAAAAACAAATAAAAAAATAATGAAGGATTATAATTGGGAATATTTTAAAGCCTAAATTAATAAAAAGCTTTCAGAACCAAAAACAAAAACCATATACAGTCAAAGAAAAATCGATGTGGAGCCTGATTTTGGATTTATGAAGGCTATTTTGGGTTTCACTCGAATGTCCGTTCGAGGGATAAATAAAGCCAAAAGAGAACTAGGATTTGTGCTAATGGCCCTTAATATAAGAAAAGTAACAGCTTAACGAGCTAAAAGTGATCAAAAAATTTATAATAAAGACAATTTCTGTATTATTTCAATAGAAATTGTCTTTATTTACTTATCCTAGAACTTTATGTCTCGGACTCATTTTTATTATGTGTGTTAATAAGAGAAAATGAAAATTGAGTAACGTCAGACTAATAAAAAGTCAAATTCAGAGTAGGAAATAATAAATATTCACTCCATTAGATTTTTGATAAAGAATGAAATAGCAAAATTTGATGAATTAGATATCAATATATAAATTTTTAATTCCTACCTAAGTCTGATTTGTGTTGTTGACCTAATTTTAATGTTTCAAAAAACATCATTTACAACTATAATGAATAAGTAATACAACCCTAAGAAAGGATTTGATGTATTGTCGCTTTCTCAATTAGAAGAATGGTTTGACGCATTTCGACAATTCGGATATATTCCTGGGTTCATTATGCTTTATTTAAGAGCCATTGTACCTGTGTTGCCTCTCACTTTGTACGTCGTGCTATTAATACATGCGTATGGATTGTTTCCAGGTATAATTATCAGTTGGCTAGGTATCGTCTCAGGTACTTTTACTGTTTTTCTTATTTGTAAAAAATTTGTGAATACAATAAGAATGAAAAAATTAAAAAGTAGAAAGTCTGTTCAAAGGCTTATTAGCTTCATAGATAGACAAGGGCTTATCCCTTTATTCATATTATTATGCTTTCCATTTACACCCAATACATTAATAAATATTATTGCGAGCTTATCTCACATCAAAATAAAATATTACTTTTTGGTATTAGTTATTTCTAAATTGATTTCAATTACTATTCTAGGAGTAATGGGAAAAGAAATTTTCACCATATTTACTAATCCTTTAAGAGCGCTTATTATGATAGTGTTACTCGTAGTATTGTGGTTTATTAGTAAAAAGGTAGAAAAGTATTTTATGGGTTCTACCAAGGAGTAAAACATGAAACAATTGATTAAATATTTGATTTCCTTTACTTTTGCAATTATTATTGTAATATTCATTCAATCATTTATAATCGTAGGCGCTGTGATATCAAATAATAGCATGACACCTACCTTGCAAACGGGAGATAGAGTAATAGTTAATAAAATTAAAGTCACGTTTGACCTAATACAACGTGGTGATATAATCATGTACAGGCATAATAACAAAACTTATTTTAGCAGAATTATAGGAAAGCCTGGTGAGTCTGTGAGTATTAAATCACAGCGTATTTATATCGATGATAGACAAGTAAATGAACCATATATGAAAGATAGGCATATTAAAGACATTACATTAAGAGAAATTAAAAATTCTGATGGTGATACGATTCCACCGGGAGCATATTTTGTTTTAAATGATAATAATAACAAACATTCTGATTCAAGAACCTATGGTTTAATAGATAAGAAAGATATCATTGGAGATGTCAGTTTGAAATATTATCCATTTAAAGAATTTAACTATCAATTTAAATAACCAGAAGAGGTGTAGATTTTGAAAAAAGAAATTTTAGAGTGGGTTGTTGCCATAGCCGTTGCCATTGCACTTATAGCCTTAATCACTAAATTTGTTGGGAAGTCATATTCTATTAAAGGTGATTCAATGGATCCCACATTAAAAGATGGAGAGCGTGTAGTGGTAAATATTATTGGCTATAAATTAGGTGGCGTTGAAAAAGGAAATGTCATTGTATTTCATGCTAATAAAAAAGATGATTATGTTAAAAGAGTTATTGGAACTCCAGGTGATAGTGTTGAATATAAAAATGATACACTCTATGTTAATGGTAAAAAGCAATCAGAACCATACTTGAACTATAACGAGAAACGTAAGCAAACTGAGTATATCACAGGTAGTTTCAAAACAAAAAATTTACCAAATGCTAATCCTCAATCTAATGTTATTCCTAAAGGTAAATATTTAGTTTTGGGAGATAACCGTGAGGTAAGTAAAGATAGTCGTTCATTTGGTTTAATTGACAAAGACCAAATTGTTGGAAAGGTATCGCTTAGATATTGGCCTTTCAGTGAATTTAAATCTAACTTCAATCCAAATAACACTAAAAATTAAATATCAATCAACTTTGGAGATTTCTATTCATGCTTTTAAAAAAATAGAAATCTCTTTTTTGTTTTTCTTAGAAGATACACCTGTGTGATATGATTAATATTAAAGGAGTGAGGGAATGTTATGGAATTTAATACATATATTGGTCGAGCAGGTACAGGAAAGTCAACAGCCATGCTTACTCAAATAAAAAATAAAATGAAGCAAGACCCGCTGGGTGATCCTATAGTATTAATTGCACCTACGCAGAGTACTTTTCAATTAGAACAAGCATTTGTAAATGATTCCGAACTTCATGGTAGTTTGAGAACTGAAGTACTTCACTTTGAAAGATTGAGTCATCGTGTTTTTCAAGAAGTTGGTGGTTTAACAGAACAACGATTATCTAAGGCTGCTTTAGAAATGATGATTTTCCATATTGTTCAACAACATGAGTCTGATTTGAAATTGTATGCTTCACAAGCTCAATACTATGGTTTAAGTGAAAAGTTAGCTGAGCAAATTCAAGATTTTAAAAAATATAATGTCACTCCTGAGCACTTAGATCAATTGATAGATAATCATTCAATGCAAACGAGAACAAAACATAAATTAGAAGACATTTCTCTTATTTATAAACAATTAGAATCACGAATGAATGGTGAATTTATAACAACAGAGGATAGTTTGCAACAATTCATTGAAATACTATCTCAATCTCAGTGGATAAAAAAGGCTGAAGTATTTATTGATGGGTTTCATAATTTTTCTACATTGGAATATAGAATTATAGAAGCACTTGTTCAACACGCCAAACAGGTGACTGTGTTATTAACGACCGATGGCAGCCACCATCCATTTAGTTTGTTTAGAAAATCATCTGAAGTTTTATCACATTTGGAGGATATCGCTAATCGTTTAAATATAAATCTAAATAAAACTTATTTTAATACATTTTATCGCTATAAAAATGATGATTTAAAGAATCTTGAAAATGGGTTTGATGCATTACAATTTACGCCTAAACATCATCAAAATCATGTTAAAATATTTGAATCTTCAAGTATGAGAGAAGAAATAAATGAAGTAGCTCGACGTATTTTAAAAGATGTCAGAGAAGCAGATTATAAATTCAGGGATATTGCTATATTATACCGTGATGAATCGTATGCATATCTATTCGAGTCAATACTTCCTTCATATGATATACCATTTAACATTGATACTAAAAAATCTATGACACATCATCCCATCATGGAAATGTTACGTTCTTTATTAGAAGTGATACGTTCAAATTGGCATATTAATGCAATGTTACGATTGTTTAAAACGAATGTATTAACGTCTCAATTTAAAAGAAGTAGCTATTTAATTGATTTACTGGAAAATTTCGTTTTAGAACGTGGTGTTTATGGTAAACGTTGGTTAGACGAAGATATCTTTAGTATTGATCAGTTTAGTAGAATGGGACGTAAATCACATCAACTAACTGAAGAACATCAAGCATTATACAAAGAAGTAATTAAACTTAAAAAGAATGTTATAGATAAAGTGTTATATTTCGAACAAGCTATGAATGAAGCACATACTGTTAAAGATTATGCTACGTCATTTTATGAAAGTTTAGAGTATTTTGAATTACCGAGTCAGTTAATGACTCAACGTGATGAATTAGAGTTGGCGGGTCTAACAGAAAAAGCCGAAGAAATTGACCAAGTATGGAACGGTTTAATACAAATTTTAGATGATTTAGTTACTGTTTTTGATGATCAGGAAATGACACTTCAACAATTTTTAGATGTTTTTGATATAGGTTTAGAGCAATTAGAGTTTGTTATGATACCTCAAACTTTGGATCAAGTTAGTATAGGTACAATGGATTTAGCGAAAGTTGATAATAAAAAACATATTTATATGGTTGGTATGAATGATGGTATATTACCACAGACTGTATCTTCATCAAGTTTGATTACAGATGAAGAGAAGAAATATGTTGAGGACAATGCACATGTTGAGTTAAGTCCAACTTCAGATATACTGCAAATGGATGAAGCGTTTGTTTGTTACATCGCTATGACAAGGAGTCAACAAAGCGTTACATTTTCATATAGTTTAATGGGAAATTCTGGAGATGAGAAGGAAATTAGTCCTTTTTTAACGCAAATTAAAGAACTATTTTATGATTTAGAAATCACCAATCTACAAGATTTACATGAAGCGCAACCTTTATTAATGATGCAACATTCACATCAAACAAAAATTCAGCTTTTTGAATATTTAAGAGGTTGGTTAGACCATGAAGACATCGATATTCGTTGGTTGGATGCATATTTAGCTATTCGAGACGATGATCAATTAAATCAAGGTTTAGATTATCTTACTACGTCATTGACATATGATAACGAGACTGTCCAATTAAATGAAACTTTATCACAACAACTTTATGGTAAAACTATCAACGCTAGTGTGTCTCGTTTTGAAGGTTATCAACAATGTCCTTTTAAACATTATGCTTCGCATGGTTTACGATTAAATGAACGCACTAAATATGAATTACAAAATTTTGACTTAGGAGATATTTTCCATTCAGTTTTAAAATATATTTCCGATCGAATTTATGGTAACTTCAAGAATTTAGATACTAAGAATATTCAATCACTTACTAAAGAAGCATTAGAACTTATTTTACCTAAAGTACAGTTTAATTTGTTAAATTCATCTGCGTATTATAAATATTTATCTAAAAAGATTGGATCAATCGTTGAAACAACTTTAAAGGCACTTAAATATCAAGGGGATTACTCTAAATTTGTGCCCCAACGATTTGAAACAGGATTTAGAAAATCACCTAAAAACAAAGATGAACTTGTTGCACAACCACTGATTACCAATCAGGGAATTCCGATTAATATAAGAGGTCAAATCGATCGTATTGATACATATACAAAAGGTGATCATAGTTATGTCAATATCATTGATTATAAATCTTCAGAAAGTAGTGCAACACTCGATTTAACAAAAGTTTATTATGGTTTGCAAATGCAAATGATGACCTACATGGATATTGTATTACAAAACAAAGAACGTTTAGGTCTTACAGATATTGTGAAACCAGGGGGGCTACTTTATTTCCATGTCCATGAACCGCGTATTAAATTTAAAAGTTGGGCAGATATAGATGAAGACCAATTTCAAAAAGACTATATCAAAAACTTTAAAATGAGCGGTTTACTTAATCGTGATCAAGAAGTGTTAGATGCTTTTGATATTAGACTTGAACCAAAGTATAATTCGGATATTGTTCCAATAGCATTAACAGCTAAAGGCGCTATAAATCAGCGTAGTAGTAAAGTAGCTGATGAAAACATCATTTATCAATTGATAGAACATAATAAGAAGAATTTTATCGAGACAGCCACCCACATTATGGATGGACATACTGAAGTGGCACCCTTGAAGTACAAACAAGTATTACCTTGTCAATTTTGTAATTATAAATCAGTTTGTCATGTAGACGGATTAATAGATAGTAAGCGTTATAGAACGGTAGATGAATCGATAAAACCATTAGATTTAATTCAACAATTAAGAACTGAAGGTGGTGAAAAGACATGATTCCAACTAAACCACAAGATGTGATTTGGACAGATGCACAATGGCAAAGTATTTATGCGAAAGGTCAGGACATACTTGTTGCTGCTGCAGCAGGTTCCGGTAAAACAGCCGTTCTAGTTGAGCGTATTATACAACGTATACTTAGAGATGATGTAGATGTAGATCGGTTACTAGTTGTAACATTTACGAATTTAAGCGCACGTGAGATGAAGCATCGAGTTGATAAACGTATACAGGAAGCATCTTTTAAGGATCCCAACAATGAACATTTAAAGAATCAGCGCATCAAAATTCATCAAGCACAGATTTCGACTTTACACAGTTTCTGTTTGAAATTGATTCAGCAGCATTATGATGTATTAGATATCGACCCTCATTTTAGAACAAGTAGTGAAGCGGAAAATATATTATTATTAGAACAAACTATTGATGATGTTTTAGAACAACACTATGATAAATTAGATCCTCACTTTATAG
Source organism: Staphylococcus sp. HMSC068G11 (assembly GCF_001815825.1). Taxonomy (NCBI): domain Bacteria; kingdom Bacillati; phylum Bacillota; class Bacilli; order Caryophanales; family Staphylococcaceae; genus Staphylococcus; species Staphylococcus sp. HMSC068G11. The sequence continues at coordinate 13,638 of NZ_KV822088.1, read as the reverse complement.
AATTAACCGAACAACTATCATCAGATAGGAATGATGATCAATTTAGAAGTATTATTAAGCAGTTATATTTTTTCAGTATTGCTAATCCACAACCATTTGAATGGCTCAATCAATTAGCGCAACCATACAAAGAAGAGAATAAACAGCAACAATTAATGCAGCTTATCAATGATTTAGCAATGATTTTTATGAAAGCAGGATATGAAGAATTACAAAAATGTTATGATTTATTCTCAATGATGGAAAGTGTTGATAAGCAACTTGAAGTTGTTGAAACTGAACGCATGTTTATTACTAAAGCCATTGAAGGGAAAGTATTAAATACAGATGTTATCACACAACATGAATTTATGAGTCGTTTTCCTGCAATAAATAGCAAAATAAAAGAAGCAAATGAAGGCATGGAAGATGCTTTAAATGAAGCAAAACAACATTATGATAAATATAAATCTTTAGTTATGAAAGTAAAAAATGATTACTTTTCTAGAAATGCAGATGATTTGAAAAGAGATATGCAACAACTTGCTCCTCGAGTGGCTTATTTAGCTCAAATAGTTCAAGATGTGATACATTCATTTGGTGTTCAAAAACGAAGTCGTAATATTTTGGATTTCTCAGATTATGAACATTTTGCATTACGCATTCTTACTAACGAAGATGGCTCACCTTCGCGTATCGCTGAAACGTATCGTGAACATTTTAAAGAAATCCTAGTTGATGAGTATCAAGATACTAATAGGGTGCAAGAGAAAATATTATCTTGTATTAAAACTGGTGAAGAACACGACGGTAACTTGTTCATGGTTGGAGATGTGAAGCAGTCTATTTATAAATTTAGACAAGCTGATCCCAGTTTATTTATTGAAAAATATAATCGCTTTTCTAGTAGTGGAACTGACAGTGGCTTGCGCATTGACTTATCGCAAAACTTTCGTTCGAGACAGGAAGTGTTATCTACAACCAATTATTTGTTCAAACATATGATGGATGAACAAGTAGGGGAAATTTCATATGATGATGCAGCGCAATTGTATTTTGGTGCACCATATGACAAAGTTTCACATCCCGTTCAATTACGAGCACTTGTTGAGGAAAGTTCAGAAAATAGTGACTTAACTGGAAGTGAACAAGAAGCGAATTACATTGTTGAACAAGTTAAAGATATTATTAATCATCAAAACGTATACGATATGAAAACAGGTCAATACAGAAAAGCAACTTATAAAGATATCGTAATTTTGGAGAGAAGTTTTGGTCAAGCTCGTAATCTTCAACAAGCTTTTAAAAATAATGATATCCCTTTTCACGTAAATAGTAAGGAAGGGTATTTTGAGCAAACTGAAGTACGTCTTGTTCTTTCATTTTTAAGAACAATAGATAATCCACTTCAAGACATTTATTTAGTGGGGTTGATGCGTTCTGTAATATATCAATTTACTGAAGAAGAATTAGCCAAAATAAGAGTTGTAAGCCCTCATGATGATTACTTTTATCAATCTATAAAAAATTATATGATTGATGAAAAAGCTGATTCTAGATTGGTTGACAAGTTAAATCGTTTTATTCAGGATATACAAAAATATCAAAATTATAGTCAAAGTCAACCGGTCTACCAATTAATTGATAAATTTTATAATGATCATTTTGTAATTCAGTACTTTAGCGGTCTCATTGGAGGTAAAGGTAGAAGAGCGAATCTATATGGGCTATTTAATAAAGCTGTTGAATTTGAAAATTCAAGTTTCAGAGGTTTATTCCAATTTATTCGTTTTATTGATGAGCTTATTGATCGTAAGAAAGATTTTGGTGAAGAAAATGTCGTAGGTCCTAACGATAATGTGGTTAGAATGATGACGATTCATAGTAGTAAAGGATTAGAATTTCCATTTGTAATTTACTCAGGATTATCTAAAAAATTCAACAAAGGTGACCTGAATGCACCAGTTATTCTAAATCAACAATATGGTTTAGGTATGGATTATTTTGATGTAAATAAAGATATGGCTTTTCCTTCGCTTGCTTCTGTGGCATATAGAGCAATAAATGAAAAAGAACTCATATCTGAAGAAATGCGCTTAGTCTATGTTGCGTTGACGCGAGCAAAAGAGCAACTTATTTTAGTTGGAAGAGTCAAAGATGAAAAATCATTAATTAAATATGAACAATTAGCTGTTTCAGACACACATATAGCAGTTAATGAACGCCTTACTGCTACAAATCCATTTGTTCTTATTTATGGTATTTTGGCTAAGCATCAATCGGCTTCATTGCCAAATGATCAAAGATTCGAAAGAGATATTAATCAATTAAATTCTGAAGTGAAGCCACGTGTATCAATAGTGATTGATCATTACGAGGATGTTTCAACTAAAGAAGTTGTTAATGATAATGAAATAAGAACTATCGAAGAATTAAAGGGCATAAATACTGGTAATGAAGATGTGAAAATTAAAATTCATCAACAGCTTTCTTATGACTACCCTTTTAAAGTTAACACGATAAAACCATCTAAACAGTCGGTATCAGAGTTAAAACGCCAGTTAGAAACTGAAGAAAGTAATACAAATTATGATAGAGTACGTCAATATCGTATTGGTGTTGCATCTTATGAAAGACCCAAGTTTCTTACTCAAACCAAAAAAAGAAAAGCAAATGAAATAGGAACTTTAATGCATACAGTCATGCAACATTTACCTTTTAGAGAACAACGTTTAACAAAGGACGAATTACTTCAATATATCGATGGATTGATTGACAAACAACTTATTGATGAAGATGCAAAAGAGGATATTAGAATAGATGAGATTATGCATTTCATTGATGGACCTCTCTATATGGAAATAGCTCAAGCTGACAATGTTTATACTGAATTACCTTTTGTGGTAAATCAAATTAAAGTTGATGGACTTACAAGTGAAGATGAAGATGTATCCATTATTCAAGGTATGATTGATTTAATATATGAAAGTGACGGACAATTTTACTTTGTTGATTACAAAACGGATGCCTTTAATAGAAGAAAAGGTATGAGTGATGAAGAAATAGGGAATCAGCTCAAAGAAAAATATCAGATACAAATGACATATTATCGAAATACTTTAGAAACAATACTTAAACGACCTGTTAAGGGTTATTTATATTTTTTCAAATTTGGTACATTAGAAATAGATAATTAAAATTCAAAGTTACTTTGATAAAGTGGGAAACAATAGGCCGTGCTTTCATCCTAACCAAGAAAACACGGCTTTACTGTATATATGTCTGTTATTAAGATTACAAATAAACTTTCTTAATTTTCTTACTTATATATTTGTTATTTGAACTTAGATATAGTTATAATATGTAATAAGATATAGATGAGGAGTTGATTATGAATGAAATTTCTATCATTCAAACATAATGACAGAACTTCATATGGTGTTAAAGTAAAACGTGAAGATGCTGTTTGGGATTTACCAATGGTTTTTGCTGAGTTTGGGGACAAAGACTTTAATCCTAAAACTTTAATTGCAGGTCTACAGCAAAATCAAACTTTAGACTTTCAAGAGCAAGTTCGAAAAGCAGTTGTCGCAGCTGAAGAAAGTGGAAGAGATGAGGAATTTAAATTTTTATTCACTGATATTGATTTTCTACCACCAGTGACACCTCCTAATAATGTGATTGCATTTGGTAGAAATTATGAAGATCATGCTAGTGAATTAAATCATGAAGTTGATAGTTTATATGTATTTACCAAAGCGGCTTCATCTTTAACTGGTGATGAAGCAACAATTCCTAATCATAAAGATATTACAGAACAATTGGACTATGAGGGAGAACTTGGAATTGTAATTGGAAAATCAGGCGAAAAGATTCCTAGAGGATTAGCTTTAGATTATATTTATGGGTACACAATTATCAATGATATTACAGATCGCACTGCGCAAAGTTCACATGATCAAGCATTCTTATCAAAAAGTTTAACTGGGGCATGCCCAATGGGTCCTTATATAGTAACCAAAGACGAATTACCTACGCCAGAGAATGTAAATATCGTAACAAAAGTGAATAACGAAATTCGACAAGATGGTAACACTGGAGAGATGATTTTAAAAATAGATGAACTCATCGAAAAGATTTCAAAATATGTGGCTTTACATCCAGGCGATATCATTGCAACTGGTACACCCGCTGGTGTGGGTGCTGGTTTACAACCACCACAATTTTTACAACCAGGTGATGAAGTCAAAGTAACTATAGATAATATTGGCACTTTAACAACATATATATCTAAAAATTAAGAGTTATACAATGATTTAAAAAGTTAAATGGGCGTGGAGTAAATATATTACTCCCCAAGCCCTAACTTGCTTTGTCTGTAAAATTTTAGTGTAATTCTATGTGTTGAGCGTTGGAATTCAATTTGCTTATTTTGAAATTTCTGTTCAAAAAATAGATATTAATACATTTTTAATTCAGTCATCGAATGACTATTTGTTAAGAAAGTCTGGGATATTATTTGTATCCTAGACTTTCTTGTATATTTATCAAAATATTTATTATTTTAATTATTGATAAAAATTAAAGTTATGGCATCATCAAATATTTAGAAATATGTTATGATGATTTAGAAATAAAAAGATGGGGGGACAAACATGTTACATGTCCATATTTTAAGTTGGGTATTAGCAATTATTTTATTTATCGCAACTTATTTAAATTATTCAAAAACGCAAGGTGCATCACCTTATTATAAACCTTTACATATGGCATTAAGATTATTCATGCTATTAACATTAATTTCTGGTTTTTGGGAATTAATCGAAGAGTTTATGGCTGCCTCTAATGGTGAAGGTGGAAATCATATGCTACTTACTTTAAAAATGTTATGTGGTTTAGCTGTTATCGCATTTATGGAAATTTCCATTGCTAAAAGAAAAAAACAACAGACTAGCCATAAATTCTTTTGGATTACTATTATTTTAATCATAATTACAATGGCTATTGGTGTTATTTTACCTTGGGGCCCAATTTCTAAAATATTTGGAATAAGTTAAACATGCTTGGATACAATTGCGTATGATTTATATTTATTGAAGTATGAACATCATATTATTCCTAAATAAAAGACCAAAATGAATTCTTTTAAAAAATTCATTTTGGTCTTTTTATATGAAAATGATAGGTTTATTTTCTTTTCCTAAATAGTCACTCTTGTTATTTCTCTCATACTATTCATAAATTATGAATTGTGTGGAATGTTATTGTGCTTTATACCCAATTAAATTAATTAAATCTTTTGGATGACTATAGGGAGGGGCATATGCTACTTCAAATTCTGTTAAATCATCCACAGTAGCATGATTCATCATTGCCATTGATAATACGTCTATTCTTTTGTCGGCACCTTGTTTACCAACTGCTGCTGCGCGTAAAAGTTTTCTCGAGTCTTTTTCAAAATAAACACGTAAATGTAGTGGTGAATTTCCTGGGTAATATCCTGCATGAGCGCCTTGCTTAACTTCAACCATATCATAATTGAAATTTGTAAGTTCATTTGGTTTGATGCCAACACTTGCTAATGTATAGTCAAAAAATTTCACTATATTATTTCCTAGATAACCTTTAAAGTGAATAGACGAATTTCCAGAAAGTTGTTCAGCTATAATACTTGCACCACGGTGTGCTCCCCAAGCAAGTGGAACCTGTGCCGGTAAATTCACATGACGATAATGTGAAGTAATAACATCACCTAATGCATAAATATTTGGTATATTTGTTTGGAAATTATGATTTACTGGGATATAACCTTTATCATCTAGTATGACGTTAGATGATTTAATAAATTGTGAATTTGGCTGCGTACCTACACCTTCGATAATAAGATCATAGTTTTCAACTTTACCAGATGTGAATGTTACTTCATGTCCATTGACTTGACTAATTTCTTCGTTAAATCTATAAGTGATATTTCTTTTTTCTATTTCGTCGATGATGGGTTGATTCATATCTTGATCCATCAGTTTATTAATATTTGTAGAGCGATGAATCCATGTGACATCCAAACCTCTATGATGTAAATTTTCAAGAATTTCTAAAGAGATGTACCCCGCGCCAACAACAAGTGCACGTTGTGCTTTAGTATTCGTAATAAAGGTATCAATTGCCTCAGTATCTTCGAGATTTCGCACAGTAAATGAGATATCACTATGAGTGTTTAATCGGTTTGCAGATGCGCCAGGACTTAAAATCAATGTATCGTAACTTTCTTCAAAAGTTTGATTAGTTTGATGATTTAAGACAGTAACTGTTTGTCTTTTATCATTGATTTGTATAACTTCATGGTATGTTTTTACTGTGATATGCTTTTTGTCATAAAATTGATCAGGCGTATATGCTAAAACTTTACGACGGTCCTCGATAACGTTGCCAATATAATAAGGTAATGCACAATTGGCAAAGCTCATATCTCTATCTTTTTCAAAAACAATGATTTCACTCTCTTTATCTAATCTTCGAATTTGACTTGCACAAGTCGCACCACCAGCAACTGCACCGACTATTATAATTTTATTCATAGCTGTCTCTCCTTTATATATGTATGATATTAGAAAACGTATACCTTTTTAATCATCACTTGGATTGTTTATTCAACTTAATAATAACGCATTTTTAAATTAAAAAAGTCATTTAAATAACGACCTATGCCGTCCTCATTATTACTATACGTAATATTATTTGCTATTTCTTTTAAGTCTTTTAAGCCATTATCCATTGCAATGCCATGGGTCGCATACTTTATCATTTCTATATCATTGTCCTCGTCACCAAACGCAATGATATGATCGTCGGCGATATTTAAATAGTTTTGAACATGTTTAATTCCACGTGCTTTGTTGATTCCGCGTTTCACAATTTCTATGACTGGGAAAGGGGCACCCCAACGGCGATGTTCGATATTCTCTGCATAAAAATGGGTTAACATATCTTTAATTTCAGGAATATTTTCTTCTTCTGCTTCAACAAGTAGTGACGTAGGTGCCTCATTAAGATTTTCTAGTAAATTCCCCGTTTGAATTTTAGGATTCCCCATAGAAAAACCTTCAAAAAGTCTTGGATCATAACTATTGATAAAGACATAATCTTTTACTTCGGCAATGATATTTGTAATATGAGATTGTTGAAGCGCTGTAATAATATTTTTAGAAATTTCAACATCTAGTACTTCGTGTATCACTTCGAAATCATTTGCTTTTGGGTGATGCACAAATGCGCCATTAAAATTAACCACAGGTGTGTTCATATTGAGTTCATGATAATACATCTGGCTCGCACGATAAGGTCTTCCAGTAGCAATCATAACGTAGTGTCCACATTGTTGTAATTCGGTTAATACTTGTTTAGTGTAAGGTGAGATTTCTTTATTGTCATTTAATAATGTACCATCTAGATCTAGACAAATTAAATAAGGTTGCATATATTACTCCTTGTGTTGTTAATTATCATGTAACAGTATCATAGCATTTTATTGGCGTTTTGTCGGATATTTGATATATTGGTGTAAAGAAAATTTTAAAGAGGTGATACTGATGGAAGAAGCACTAAAAGATAGTATCTTAGGCGCTCTTGAAATGGTAATAGATCCTGAGTTAGGGATAGATATCGTTAATTTAGGTTTAGTATATAAAGTTGATGTTGATGATGAAGGTTTATGTACAGTTGAAATGACATTAACTTCGATGGGATGTCCATTAGGACCACAAATTATTGAACAAGTTAAGAGCGTTCTAGCTGAGATACCGGAAATTTCTGATACAGAAGTAATGATTGTATGGAGTCCACCATGGAATAAAGATATGATGTCTCGTTATGCCAAAATAGCTTTAGGCATCGGATAATTGAAAGGATAGCTACTCATTGTTTTGAGAAATGATGTAGCTATTCTTTTTATCTTTATAAAAGGAAATTCAAAATACAATATTGTATTTTGATTTAATATTTTTATAAATTAGCTCTACAATAAAATTGAATTAGTATTACAAATGTATTACAATATTTAAGACTTATAACCTTTTAACGAGGCATATCTTATAAAGTATATTCATTAATAACATAGCAGGGATGGTTGTAATCTAAAGAATGACCTTGTTAATTTAATAAGGATAAGATTTGTTTAAATAAATTGATTAGAAATAATAGCGTGCGTCTAATGAAAATGATTAAAAAATACGCGTCTTATAAAATTTATTATTATTAGGGAAGAATGTAACAATGAGAAAAAAATTAAATAATGAATATCGCTCTGCTAAAAAAATGCGATATATGCCTGGATTAGATGGTTTGCGAGCAATTGCAGTCATTGGTATTATTATTTATCACTTGAATAAACAATGGTTAACAGGTGGTTTTTTAGGCGTAGATACTTTTTTTGTTATTTCAGGTTATTTGATTACGAGCTTATTACTCAAAGAGTATGAAGATACTGGAACAATAAATCTTAAAAATTTCTGGATTCGTCGTATAAAAAGGTTATTACCAGCGGTATTCGCATTAATAGTAGTTGTTGGAATTGCAACTTTATTATTCCACCCTGAGCATATTGTAAGAGTTAAACATGATATGATAGCAGCAATATTTTACGTATCTAATTGGTGGTATATTGCTAAAGATGTCAATTATTTCGAGCAATTTTCTTTTATGCCTTTAAAGCACCTATGGTCACTAGCCATTGAAGAGCAGTTTTACCTCTTTTTCCCAGCAGTACTCTTATTACTTATGGCTATAGTTAAGAAAAAGAAAAATGTCATACTGATGTTTTGGATTATATCTTTGGTTTCATTATTAATGATGGTTGTTATTTCTCAACCTCACTTGAACCATTCAAGAGTATATTTTGGAACTGATACAAGATTGCAGACACTGCTTTTAGGTGTACTTCTAGCATTTATCTGGCCACCTTTTAAATTAAATCCCAATCCACCTAAAGGATTAAAAACTGTGATTAATAGTGCGGGTATTATAGGACTTACATTTTTAATTCTATTATTCTTTACTGTTAGTGATGAAAGTGATTGGATTTATAATGGTGGATTTTATCTTATTTCAACAATGACTTTGCTAATTATTGCAAGTGTTGTTCATCCAACTACAATTTTAGCTAAGTTATTAGGAAATCCTGTATTTGTTTATATTGGAAAGCGATCATACAGTTTGTACTTGTGGCATTTCCCAATAATGAGTTTTGTTCATAGCTATTTTATTGATGGTCAAATGCCAACATATGTTTATATTTTGGACATCATTCTTACAGTTTTATTTGCAGAATTATCATTTAAATATGTAGAAACACCATTGAGAAAGCAAGGTTTTAAGGCTTTTGCAATTAAAAAAACATACAAACCTCAATTTATTAGAACTATTGTAACGCTTGTTATACTTTTACCTACTATTTTCATTTTAATAGGCGTTTTCGATAAGTTTGGAAAAGATACCATATCGAACAAAGCGCAAACATTTAATACCGATGAGGCTGATCAATATCTTATTCACATGATACCGATTGATAATATTTCGTTAACAAGCGATGGTAAAACTAAAGCGAATACAAAAGATAATGATGTATATACGCAAATTAAGCCGTTATTAATTGGTGATTCAGTTATGGTAGATATAGGGGAACAATTTAAAACGAAAGTACCCAAAGCTAAAATCGATGGCAAAGTCGGTCGTCAACTCTATCAGGCCGAGAGCCTCGTTAATCAACAATATAAGCAATATCGTAAACCAACAGATCAAGTCATACTTGAGCTAGGTACAAATGGTGATTTTACTAAAGAACAATTAGATCAGTTGATTGGTAAATTTGGAAAGGCACAAGTATATCTTGTAAATACGAGAGTGCCACGATCATATGAAAACCATGTTAATACGTTAATGACAGAAGCGGCTAAAGATAAAAAGAATGTAACTCTAATTGATTGGTATAGTCGCTCAAAAGGGCATACAGAGTATTTTGCTCCAGACGGCATCCATCTTGAAAATGATGGCGTAGAGGCATTGACAGATGAAATATTGAAAAGTATAAAAAAGAAATAATATATTAATTAAAGAGGAAGAACTCTATTCATTTGGAATTGAGTTCTTCCTCTTTTTTTACTTGATTATCATAATAAAATGAAAAACATGAGCAATTAATGTTGATTTAATGATGAGAAGGGTCTATAATATAATTAAGGTCAAAGAAAGTCAAAGTCAAATTTATTTTTCTATACTTTGACCCACTCTGAATGATAGAGGTGAAATAAATTGGATATTAATCAAATGACATATGCTGTACAAGGTGCCTTACAAAAAGCAGTCGCGTACAGTAAAGAATATGAATTACAAAATATTGAAATTGAAGCTTTATTAAAAGCTACGATGAATGAAAATGATAGTTTATTTAAAAGTATATTAGAAAGAGCAAATATTGATGTTAATCAACTAGAACAAGCATACGATAATCAATTAAGTCATTATCCAACTGTACAAGGAGACAATGTTCAGTATGGACAGTATATTAGTTCTAAAACAAAAGAATTATTAGACAAAGCCGAGAAATATATGAAGTCCTATGAAGATGAGTTTATTTCTATGGAACATATATTACGTGCAGCCATAGATACTGATGAGACTACTCAAAAATGGGTCGGCAATAAAGCAGAAGTCATTAAAGAAATTATAACTAAAGTTAGAGGGGGAAATCATGTGACATCTCAAAATCCAGAAGTTAATTATGAAGCTTTAGAAAAATATGGTCGTGATCTTGTAGAAGAAGTACGTCAAGGTAAAATGGACCCTGTTATCGGTAGAGATGAAGAAATACGTAATACAATTCGTATTTTAAGTCGAAAAACAAAAAATAATCCGGTTTTAATCGGTGAACCAGGTGTAGGTAAAACTGCAATTGTTGAGGGTTTAGCACAACGAATTGTACGTAAAGACGTTCCAGAATCATTACTCGATAAAACAATTTTCGAGCTTGATTTAAGTGCATTAGTTGCAGGTGCAAAATATAGAGGTGAATTTGAAGAACGTTTAAAAGCAGTATTGAAAGAAGTAAAAGAATCTGAAGGTCGAATCATCTTATTCATTGATGAAATTCATATGTTAGTAGGTGCTGGTAAAACAGATGGTGCTATGGACGCAGGAAACATGTTGAAACCAATGCTTGCGCGTGGTGAATTGCATTGTATAGGTGCTACGACATTAAATGAATATCGTGAATATATTGAAAAAGATTCAGCATTAGAACGTCGTTTCCAAAAAGTTAGTGTCAGTGAACCTGATGTTGAGGATACAATATCAATTTTACGTGGTCTAAAAGAACGTTATGAGGTCTACCATGGTGTACGTATACAAGACCGTGCACTTGTTGCAGCGGCTGAGTTATCTGATAGATATATTACCGATAGATTTTTGCCAGATAAAGCTATAGATTTAGTCGACCAAGCGTGTGCGACAATACGTACAGAAATGGGATCAAATCCAACAGAGTTAGACCAAGTAAATCGTCGAGTAATGCAATTAGAAATTGAAGAAAGTGCCTTGAAAAATGAATCTGATAACGCAAGTAAACATCGTTTAGAAGAACTTCAAGAGGAATTATCTAATGAAAAAGAAAAACAAGCCTCTTTAAAATCACGTGTTGAACAAGAAAAAGAAAAAATTGCTAAAGTACAAGAAAAACGTGCTGAACTAGATAGTAGTCGTCAAGCTCTTGAAGATGCACAAACAGAAGGTAATCTTGAAAAAGCAGCAGAATTACAATATGGTACAATTCCGCAATTAGAAAAAGAATTGCAAGAATTTGAGGAAGCCTTTCAAGATGAAACTGGCGAAGATAGTGAAAGAATGATTCGTGAAGTCGTTTCAGATGAAGAAATAGGCGACATAGTTAGTCAATGGACAGGTATACCTGTGTCTAAACTTGTGGAAACAGAAAGAGAAAAGCTATTAAGTTTAAGTGACATCTTACACAAACGTGTAGTAGGTCAAGATAAAGCAGTTGATTTAGTATCTGACGCAGTAGTTAGAGCACGTGCTGGAATTAAAGATCCGAATAGACCAATCGGAAGTTTCTTATTCTTAGGACCTACTGGAGTAGGTAAAACTGAATTAGCAAAATCGCTTGCTTCATCACTTTTCGATTCTGAAAAACATATGATTAGAATTGATATGAGCGAATATATGGAAAAACATGCTGTATCACGTTTAATTGGTGCGCCTCCAGGCTATGTAGGCCATGATGAAGGTGGTCAATTAACTGAAGCAGTTAGACGTAATCCATACTCAGTTATTTTGTTAGACGAAGTTGAAAAAGCACATAGCGATGTTTTTAATGTATTACTTCAAATACTAGATGAAGGTCGTCTTACGGATTCAAAAGGTAGAAGTGTTGACTTTAAAAATACTATTATCATCATGACTAGTAATATTGGTTCACAAGTATTACTTGAAAATGTAAAAGATGCTGGTGAAATTAGTGATGATACAGAGAAAGCAGTTATGGACAGTCTACATGCATACTTCAAACCTGAAATATTAAATCGTATGGATGATATCGTGTTATTTAAACCATTATCAGTTAACGATATGAGTATGATTGTAGATAAAATTTTAACACAATTAAATATGAGATTATTAGATCAACATATCTCAATTGAAGTGACAGAAGAAGCGAAAAAATGGCTAGGTGAAGAAGCGTATGAACCACAATTTGGTGCAAGACCATTAAAACGCTTTGTTCAACGACAAATAGAAACTCCAATTGCACGTATGATGATTAAAGAAAGTCTACCTGAAGGTACAATCATTAAAGTAGATTTAAATGACAATAAAGAACTTGACTTTAAGGTTGTTAAACCTACGTCTTAATCTAGAACAATATTAATTTATAAAATAAAAAAAGGCTGGGATATAATTCCTAGCAAAATAGCCAGTAAATGAGTTTTTTATAAATTCATTTACTGGCTTCTTTATTTACAATACTACGTATTGTTGGCTCGCTTTCTTAGGGGACAGCTTCAGCCTGTCCTGTTCCCTCAAGAGTCTCGCCAAAATACTTTTTGTATGTAATTTTACATTGAAATACTTAAAAAATAAGGCCCTTTCGTATAATTTAATAAACATCACTAAACTAAATTAATGAGGTGTCTTATGCACAAAGATTATAACATGACTCAACTTACTCTACCATAGGATTTAAAAGATATGCCTATCGTCATGATAAATATAGTTTTAAACGAGACTTGAAATTATATGAATGTGATGATTATTCAGAATGTTCTCTGAAACAACAATGTATGAACTTCAAATCAAAAACAAAAACCATATACAGTCAAAGAAAAATCGATGTGGAGCCTGATTTTGGATTTATGAAGGCTATTTTGGGTTTCACTCGAATGTCCGTTCGAGGGATAAATAAAGCCAAAAGAGAACTAGGATTTGTGCTAATGGCCCTTAATATAAGAAAAGTAACAGCTCAACGAACTGAAAATATTCAAAAAATAATAAAAAAGACAATTTCTATATTATTTCAATAGAAATTGTCTTTTTTTATTTATCTTGGAACTTTATGTCCCAACCTCTTTCCTACGATTAGTCAAGTACTTATAATTA
>NZ_KV822087.1:0-333 GCF_001815825.1 Staphylococcus sp. HMSC068G11 | reverse complement strand
AAAAAGAAGGCGACAAAAGTGTACAAATCTGGTGAAACATTAGAGGAATTTGTAGGCTTAAAATGATCAATTTAAAATAATCGAAACTTCAACTATCTTATTATCGACGAAGTGTATTCCAGCACTTCGTCTTTATTTTTACCGCAAACATTATACCTTACTATTTAATAAATCTATTTTATATCTACATACTTCCTCTTTCTTTTTCTAAAAATTTTTGAGAATTCTCTTTATCAATTTCAATAACACTTATCTAATGAAACAGTCATTGTCGTAATTTTTTCATAACTACACGAGGCTTATATTGAAATTGCTAAAGAACATCCCACGATG
>NZ_KV822086.1:0-6120 GCF_001815825.1 Staphylococcus sp. HMSC068G11 | reverse complement strand
ATTATACTATAAATTCAACTTTGCAACAGAACCTTCAATACACTAATATGATTCCTCTTTTATTACTAAAGAAATTAGGAGAATTTGTTATTAACTTCCAATTACCTAACTATCTATAGATGAGTACAAAAATAAACACCTATTTGATGTCAAATTAAAAAATAAACTATAAATTTCAAAATGAATAAAAACATATCAAAATAAAATTAGTCTTATTATACTACGCGATTAGCACTGATTGTCGTACATTAGATATATTTACGTAAAAAGATAGTAACTCCATATATGAGTTTATTAATAAACTGATTAATAGCTCAAACACTTTGAAGAAGACAGATATTTCTAAAATGTTTAAAGATTTTAAGTTTAAATCTATTTTCCATGTATATCTAAATTCTTAATAACTCTTCGCCATTTTAAAAAACAAGATAACAAAATGTAACTATATCAAAGAATACACTTAAAAATATTGAATCTGTTTACGGACTATAAAAAGATTGGTAGTTCTCTTCAAAACCTCAAATTTTTGCCATGTCACGAAATACGTCACATATTAGTTATTAAGAAAAATACTAATGTATACAAAATTCTTCTAAATTTACGCAATAATTTAAATTAATTTACTTCGAAATAGCAACTGTTATTTGCTATACTATATATTAATAATCTAAGATAACTTTATGAAATAACGAAATTTTTTACATGCTATCATTGCTTTATCAATAATTTGACCAATTTCTGGTTTCTTAGAATTATCGTTAATATACTGCTAACGTGCTTCTTTGGGTACCCAGAAAATATTTTCTGCTAAGTACTCATCTTTATCCTCTTCATCAGCTAAATCATCATTTTTTAATTCTTCATACTTTTCTTCAAAAGAGTCAGATACATACTTCAAGAATATGATGCCTAACGCTACATTCTTGTATTTTGCTGCATCCATACTCCCTCGTAATTTATCCGCAGCTTGCCATAATTTTTCTTCAAATCCAATTGTCGCCATTTATATTCCACCTCTATGTTATCCTTTACACAAATATATCAAATAGTAAAGCTATATGTGACTTTCTTTGTGATTTTCTCTGTAAAAAAATATTGTTCCTTATACTTTGTAAGTTAAATTAAGTAGCTAATCACAAAAATATAGATTATTATATAGTTAATTAAAAACGGGGGATGATAAATTGTTTAATGAAGATTACCGCTTGCAAATTGGAATTAAGCCGTTGAGTTTTGAATTATATTTAAATTTCTTAAATGAAATGTTTCAGTCAAATGAAATGAACTGGTTTTTAAATGATATCGAAAATGTAAATTTATATGGTGTTTTAGAAGAAAATGAGATAGAGGAAATTGAGTCATCATTTGAGCGTGTAAAAGAATTTTATTTCTCAAATATTGAAGAAAAAAGGTATGAATTCAGTGAATATACTGATATAAATAACGAACATGAACAAATAGTTGATCTTTTACTTGATATTGATAGATATATTCAGAATATGATAAATCAATTAGAAGAAAACAATATATTAGAAGAATGTTTAATTGATAATATCGAAAATAGTTTATATTTATTAGAAGAAAAGAAAAATGAGATTGAAGATTTAAAATTTAAAATGGACATTCACTTTAAATTAGTAAACTATTGGGACGAAGATATGTATTATAATTTTATAAACTTTTTTATCAATAAATCAGACTTTAAATATTTTTCATCCTTAGTAGATGAATTAGGTCAGAGATTGAAAAATGAGAATTTCAAACAAAAAGAATTAAATTTATTGACATTGATAAAAGACATAGTGGGAGTGTTAATTACATTTTATGAACAATTTCACATCAGTTCTGCATATGAACTAGGAAATAACTGGTTTGAGATAGATCGTGATATAAGAATGAGTTTGATTTTTATAAATGAAAAAATCACATTAATTGAATATACATATATTGAAAAAGGAGAGTCGGAGGAACTCTTAGTATTATTAGAAGAAATATTCAATAATTATTCAACTATAATAAACGCTATAATGATAGTATACTCAGAAAATGAGTAGTAATAAAATGATTATTTTTTCAAGCCGTTCTAATAACATTAGATCGGCTTTTTAATTTTTAGCAAAAATCACTAATAAGGGGAAGCGTATCACAAATAAAACTAAAAAATAGATTGTGTATAATATAAAAGGAAGGGATTTATATTAAAATTTTGAATTCAAAAATTATTGAAAGGGAAGCTACCTTAGAAATTGAATCTATGGTCACTAACTGCTTTTTTATATCACCGCTTATTAAAAAATGTAAGAATATTCCTCAGTGCTAAGTGAAGGAGGTTCTAGTTTTATTTAATATTCATATTGATAGGTAATGGTTAATAATTGCCTGTAAATTATTGTTAAATATCGTTGTTATAGTATCATCATTCATAAAATTTTTATAGATTTTATCAAGTATTTCCTCATCTTCAATAGCTGTAAAGCGATGTACTAGTCTTTTTATGAGCTATATATAATTTTGCGAAGCTAAACTGTTTGTAATTATTCACCAATCAGGTTATGTAGTGTCACGGTTCATAGGTAATTCTCTTTTTAAAATCATCTAATATTTTATATAATTCATATAAGTGTAGTATTAACGTTTTCTACTTTATCTATAAAATATTTAGAATTACATTAGAATTTTAAATTATACGGCTGGAAATTCAATGCTGTAAAAATAGACAGATTTTAAAAAAGTAGTAATAAAAAGTCTAAGTTTTATCTTTGTAATAAACTTCGACTATATTTAAAAATAAATATGAATGTCTTTTAATTTCTATAATATCAAAGCTATTATATGATTTGAAATTTTGTAACTTTTTCTCTAATTTGGAAGTAGATAATGACTTAAAGGTTTTAACTTTTACCCAACGACTTGGCATTTTATCACTCCTATGTAATGTATTACTTCAATATACCCTTAAATTTTTATAATTAATTATATTGTAATATTATTTTATTTTATAAAAATAGTTTAATAAAATGTTTAATTTTTGTAAAAAATAATTAAATATTATAGACATTACGATAGTTTAATTAGAAAATATATTTAAGAATTATGAATTTAGTTCTTATTAATGTTAAAGATCATCAATTATTTTGTCACATTATCTTGAGAGGATTACCTTATGAGGTAGCCTTTTATTTGTCACCTAATATTGCTCTAAGGCTAATAATACATATATAAAATAAATAATTATCAGAATATATTTAGAAATTGATATTTAATAATTAAATAAAAGTATACTAAATATTTATAATTTACAAGTGAGCTGATAGAAAGATGAGTATAAGCGAATATAAAAATAGATACTTAGAGTCACTATATAACACCTTTAAAACTGAGTTAGAAAACGAACGCACTCGCTATTTTATATTAGATACCAACTATACAAATAGTGATGATACTGAAAAGGAGTTTACTTGGGATGTAAAACAGAATAATAAGATCAGAGAAGGCGATTTGTTCATTTTTAGACGGCCAACTAATTTATCTCAAATTGCTCAACAATTTTATTTCTTTGGAGCTGGGAAAATAGAAAAAATTGAGCGAAAAAATAATGTAGCAACCGCTTACATTTCAAAACCCTTACTTTTTGTGGATCGTGTTTTAAAAGATAATATTGAAAATTTAAAATGGGAGTTCAAAGAAAGAATTAAAGAAGAGTGGGAGCAGTTTTTCTTTAAAAATAAAATCAGTAATATTACAAAAAATGATTTTTTAAAACTACTAAGTTTGAGTAGAAATGTAGTGGAAATAGAAAGTAATTATATTAATAATGATATTTCGCTAACTTTTAAACAAATGGCTGATATGGCAACTCGAATAAAGAAAAATATTTACTACGTAGGGAATCATGAAGCATTTGTTCAAGCTAAGGGAAGTGCTCATTTTGAGTTTTCAAAAAGGATTAAACAAAATTATAGTTATAGATGTGCAATTACCGGGATTAAAACTAAAGACTTTTTAGTCGTTACACATATTATTCCTTGGCATGAAAATGAGTTTATTAGACTAGATCCTTCAAATGGTATTTGTTTGTCTTTATTTTTAGCAAAAGCATTTAAGAAAGGCTTTATCACTTTTTCTAACAGTTATAGAGTTGTTTTATCTAAAGAAGCAGAGAAAGATGCTGCTTTATATGAAGAATTAAAGATTTATGAAAATCAAAAAATCGAACTACCAGATTGTCAGAAACCTAATTTGAAATATTTAGATTGGCATAGAGAACATATTTTTAAAAATTAATTTTGGGAGAGGTTGTATGACAGATATTAGTCAATTAGTAGAGGTGCCATACATCTTTCATTAGTAGATTGAAAAAGAGCACTTGAAACAGATAATTTGTATTATTTAGCCTATGGATTAACAACTTTAGATAATTGTTTTAAATATTACCAATTAATTACACAAAATGAACATTTTTGCTATTCTCAACAAGAAGAAAGAGAAAGTTATCAGCAAAAATTTCAAAGTATGATTAATGGTTTAAAAATTAAAATTGGCATACAAAGTTCAAATGATGATGCGCAATAAGCTACAAAGTTTGATTTTTTAATTGAACGTTATATGTTTTTAAAAGAAGAAAGAGCTTCGAATTAATATCTTAATGGAGGAAGATTAGTAAATGGCTAGAACGTATAATGTGATTAAATATGTCATTAAGAAAAATAAGGATGATCTTAAAATACATGGATTAAGATTATATGAATTTAATATAAAAGATGAAAAAGCTATAAATATTAGCCAACCCATTTTTGTGAACAGAGCAACATTGATTGAGAAAATACAAAATGGTGAAGCATTTACGCACGCCTTTAGAGTAAATCACAATACTTATTATGCAGGCCAATTAATTTCTTTATCATTGAATAAAAATGGTTATATTAATAACAACTTTGAGGCCTCACGAGATATTATTAGAAACATTGAAGTAAGTATTTTAGACTATGAATAAAGGTAATACTGATAGAATACATTACAATTAAAAAAGGGAGTATAGGACTCCCTTAATAAGTTGATATATAAGTGACTTATTTTTTTAATAGAATTTTAATTCCTCTGTTAATGTTCAAGATATATAATATTAAAGCAATTAAAAAGAATATAATAGTAATAATTAAAAGAATGCTAAATATTAATAATTGATGATCCAAAGGTTTATCAAAGACTTCTTTAGAAAAAATAAATGCCAATCTACCTATAAAAAAACTAACCCAAGTCATAATATGATTAATGAATGCTTTTTTGCCATGTTCTGATGTTGGTTCATCAGCAAGTATCCATACAAATAAAGGTAAAATGACAGGTGCGAAAAAGATACTTAAATAACTCAATGCTGATAAAACGTAACTATTGTCATTTTTATGCATATTACTATTTGTATTTTCCACTTTTTTCACCTTCTTTACTTTTCTTTACTATTATAAAAACATTAATAGCGAGCTATTACAACAGTTATAAGAGAAGCTTACGATATTGTAAGTATGTGTTGTTATAATCAATATAAAATTAAGAAAGACCTGAGAATTTATATTATCATCCACAATCGAAGTGAGTAGCGAAATTTATTGGAAAAGGTACTTATATTGAAGATATTGTTAATGGTTCATTTTTAAAAAGCCAAGACGATTTGAAGTTAAAAGCTTCTGACTTCACTGTCGAAGATAACTATAACTACGGTGTACTTATATTTCCAGAGAATCTTTCTCTTACAGATAATAATAAGAAATTGGAATCTTTAATAAAAACTATACTATTTACAGGTAAACGATATCAATATACTTATTTTAAAATTTGATCTTAATAGATAAGGATATAATGATTTAAACAATTTAAGAGATATTATTTTCACAAAAAAAGAATGCTTTTTGTTAGAGGCACTGAACCCTTAAAATGGGAACTTAATAAAAACACTATGTTCTAGGCTGCTAATTCTCTGTATTTTACAGGGGATAAGTAGCCTAGTTTTTGTTGAATTCGATTATTATTATAGTTTTTAATGTATTTTCGACAATATCTATTACAATATGATTAGAGTTATTAAGCTGATTATTGATGTAAAAAGTTTCAGACTTTAGCGAG
>NZ_KV822085.1:0-218 GCF_001815825.1 Staphylococcus sp. HMSC068G11 | reverse complement strand
AAACATACTAAGATTAGCTATGAAGAAATCTATGACGATAGATTTTTTCATAGCTATTTTTTATAGTTATAGAGAGGAGTAGACTGTCCAGACTCTTGGATTTTAAATCCGTAAAAAAAACAAGTCAGCTTTACTCTCGCCTTTTGAAATTCGTTTGTAGTATGTTGGGTTCTTGAAACCGTGTATAGGAAAATGAAATGAGAAAGGTTAAGTAAAGT
>NZ_KV822084.1:0-2252 GCF_001815825.1 Staphylococcus sp. HMSC068G11 | reverse complement strand
GGTTATGCAAAATTCGCATTCGAAAAAGCGATAATTTATGCATTCAATATTTTAAATATGCACAAGATCTATCTATATGTTGATGCAGATAACAAAAAAGCTATTCATATATACGAGTCACAAGGATTTAAAACAGAAGGATTACTCAAAGAGCAATTCTATACTAAAGGTAAATATAAAGATGCCTATTTTATGTCATTATTGAAATCTGAATATATTTTGTAGTATAAAAAATCACTCATATATTCACTTATGTAGGTTCAAACCTAAATTACTTCTACTAAAATTAAAATGGGCTTCACTCGAATGTCCGTAAGAGGAATAAATAAAGTTAAAAGAGAATTTGGATGTGTATGAATGGCACTCAATATAAGAAAAGTAGCAGCTCAATCAGCTGAAAATAATCAAAAAATTTATAAAAAAGACAATTTCTATACTATTTCAATAAAAATTGTCTTTTTTATTCATCCCGAAACTTTATGTCCCGGACTCGCTTTCATAATATTACCTCTATTTAACACTTTACATAATAGGACGTTATCAGAATTACACAAACATTTTTTGTAGTAAGCCTTGTTTGCGTTGTTTTAATAATTCTATTTTTTTACCTTGTTTTAAAATTAGTGTATCTATTTTATTAAAAAAGTTATCAATTTTAATTTTAGACTGACCCCAATTAGTGGGAATTATATAAAACACTTTCGTTGAATTCATATTAAAATGAATCATGCGGAGGTGTTTTTTCTATGAAAAGAGTTGCTTATTCAGTAGAAACAAAGTATAAAGCTGTTGAAATGAAAACAGCAGGATTTTCAACAAAAGAAATTATGGAAGAATTAAATATTAGAAATAGAACACAAGTGAAAACTTGGTGGCGATGGTATCGAAATGGGGAAAGTTATAGATTTTCACAACAAGTTGGTAAACAATATACCTACGGTAAAGGATTAGAAGAGCTGTCAGAAGTAGAACAATTAAAATTAGAAAATAAGAGAAAAGATATAGAATTGGATATTTTAAAAAAGTACAAGGCATTGGAAAGGAAGTGGTACCAGAAATAGTTATTGAGTTAGTAAAAGAATTGAAGTCAAGATATAACATAAATCTAATTTTAGAAGTTATATATATTCCAAAACCCAATTTTATAGGTGAAAAAATAAACCGTTTAGAAATAAAATATAACATGGATTCTAAACTTTCCCTTTTAATTACTTATAATTAATACATTAGTAAGGTAATTTACTCATATTGACTGAAGTTCTAGTAAAACCTTCCCTATTAAGCATTGTGCTTACATCGTTTAAATTTTTTTGACTTTTAGGATTAATGATTACTTCTTTTAACATTTCATGTGTTAATCTACAAGTTGTGAATGGTTTACTATTCATATACAATTCAGGCTTTAATAGATTATCCTCATTAATGTTGAAAATAATGTATCTAATTTCTTCTTCTTGTCTTAAATACGGATTTTTGAACACTAATGAAAAGAAATGCAGTGCTTGTACTATACTCCCTATTATTACTTCCATATCATCAGGGTCATATTTAAAATTATCATGAGCGACCAACCAAGCATGAGCTAAAGCTTTAATATATTTAGACTGTACTTCATAATCATATTCCACTTTTACAGGAAAAACATATGCATTACCAACTGTATATTCATCAAGTGTTTTCTTGCCCTTTGAGTAATAACTTGCAAGTTGCTCCATTATTCCCTGACTATCAAATCCTAGCGCAATATCACCATAATTTGATAACGCTTGTGAATAATCATTTTCACTAAAAGACCAAACATATACATCATCTGGCAAAATAGTATTTAATTCTTCTAATTTGAGGATTATATCATTAGGTGCCTCCAATAATTTCAATTCCTTTTTCATTAACTCATATACATATTTAATTTCTTTATCATCATTCATATAGTGAATTGATCCAATTAAAAAAGTAGATGAAGATAGAATTTTTTCAAATGCTTCATAGGTAGTATAATGATATAAATTTTTAATTTTACTTGGATCTGCATAGAATTTATTTGCAATAAGCTCAGGTTGAGCTCGTTGATAAAAATTAGAATTTTCATCATAGTAATCATTTAATAATTGCATACCATCTTTATTCATTGATTGCACTGTTCTTTTTACATCTTCTGACACCTTTGGATCTTCAAGTATTTTTTCTAATTCTTTCATATTATCCTCTCCATTACATTTATGGTTCTGTTGCAAAGTTGAATTTATAGTATA
>NZ_KV822083.1:316-10506 GCF_001815825.1 Staphylococcus sp. HMSC068G11 | reverse complement strand
TGAGATATAGGTGTAAATCCTATCTTCCGCTCCATTATTTACTTCCATTGGGAAGTTTTTTGTTTATATATTGAGCCGGTGTGGCGGAATTGGCAGACGCGCGGGACTCAAAATCCCGTTCCTTTATTGGAGTGTCGGTTCGATCCCGACCACCGGTATAAATTCAAATTTTTTTAGAGTGAAAACATTGTAAGTTTAATGTTTTCACTTTTTTAATTTTTTAAGAGCTAATTGTTATTTATCATTTGATAGTCTCTAAAATTTTATAAATAAGTAAGTTACTAATAATTGTGTCCAAATTCTTATAAAAAACATTTAAATAAATAAGTATAATATTTAATAAAATGCAAACAGATAGGGTTTTTATTTTAACATTTAGGCATTTAATCACATATTTTTTTCAGTTTATATATATAATTTAATTATAACAGCTGTTATTAAAAAATAATTTTTATAATTTTTGGAGGTTATCATATGAAAAAGAGATTTTTATCTATATGTACAATGACAATTGCAGCGTTAGTAACTACTACAATGGTAAATACTTCTTATGCAAAAACCGATACACAAAGCCATAATCATTCCTCACTTGGCACAGAAAACAAAAATGTTTTAGATATTAATAGTTCGAGCCATAATATTAAACCAAGTCAAAATAAAAGTTACCCAAGTGTAATATTGCCTAATAATAATAGACATCAAATTTTTAATACTACACAAGGTCATTATGATGCTGTTAGTTTTATTTATATACCAATAGATGGTGGATATATGAGTGGTTCAGGTGTTGTTGTAGGTGAAAATGAAATATTAACTAATAAACACGTCGTTAATGGAGCTAAGGGTAATCCAAGAAATATTAGTGTCCATCCTTCAGCTAAAAATGAAAATGACTATCCTAATGGCAAATTTGTGGGTCAAGAAATCATACCGTATCCTGGTAATAGTGATTTAGCAATCTTAAGAGTGTCACCGAACGAACATAATCAACATATTGGGCAAGTAGTTAAACCTGCAACTATAAGTAGCAATACAGATACTAGAATTAATGAAAACATCACTGTTACTGGTTACCCTGGTGACAAACCGTTAGCCACAATGTGGGAAAGTGTAGGTAAGGTTGTCTATATTGGTGGCGAGGAATTAAGATATGACCTAAGTACTGTAGGTGGAAACTCTGGATCTCCAGTATTTAATGGTAAAAATCAAGTTATTGGAATACATTATGGTGGCGTAGATAATAAATACAATAGCAGTGTTTATATAAATGATTTCGTTCAGCAATTCCTAAGAAACAATATACCTGATATAAATATTCAATAATTAAATTTAGTTTTTATAATATATATAGTGTATGCATCCATTGGTTAAATGTACAATTTAACCTTGGATGCTTTTTTTATCTAATAAGTAAATGTTAAATATTATCCATATATAAGAATAATTGCTCACTTTTCTTTAATTATTGACATGAAATTTGATATTAAATGATTGTTTATATTTCGTTTCTATAATACGATTAATTTAATGTTTTAAATGGAGGTTTAACATGAGTCATTCGCAAATCAATGGAAAGCGATTTTTTAACAACATTTTGAATGCAGTAGGTGCAGGTGTAGTTATTGCATTATTACCTAATGCCTTATTAGGTGAATTATTAAAATTCTTTAAAGAAGGTAATCATGTACTAGAAACGATTTTTCAGCTAGTAACAATCATACAATCTTTTATGGCTTTTATTATAGGAGTTCTTGCTGCGCACCAATTTAAATTTAAAGGTACAGGTGCTGCAATAATTGGTATTTCAGCAATGCTAGGTTCTGGAGCAGTACACTATAATGGACAAACAATTGAATTAAAAGGAATTGGAGATATTATAAATGTAATTTTAGTAGTTATATTAGCTTGTTTCATTTATATGTTTTTAGAAGGTAAATTAGGTTCCTTAGAAATGATTATTTTACCCGTTTTAGTTCCTGTAATTAGTGGATTAATAGGGTTATTAACATTACCTTACGTTCAAGTCATTACGCAGTCACTAGGAAAACTAGTAAACAGGTTCACAGAATTAAATCCATTATTAATGTCTATATTAATTTGTGTAACATTTTCTTTATTAATGGTAACTCCAATCTCGTTAGTTGCTATAGCAACAGCAATTAATCTTACTGGTTTAGGAAGTGGTGCTGCAAATATGGGAATAGTTGCAGCTTGTGTAACCTTTTTATTTGGATCTTTAAGAGTTAATTCTCTAGGAGTTAACGTGGTATTACTCATAGGTGCTGCTAAAATGATGATTCCTGTTTACTTAAAGCATTTAATTATAGCTATTCCATTGACAATTAATGGAGTCATATGTGGTATAGTTGCATATATTTTAAAAATTAAAGGGACTGCACTATCTGCTGGTTTTGGTTATACTGGACTGGTTGGTCCCATCAATGCATTAAACCGTATGTCGGGAAATCCATCTATGAATATTATTTTATTAGCTATTGGATATTTCGTTATACCATTTGTAGGTGCCTTTATTGTACATAAAATTTGTAAAAAAGTATTAAGTACTTACAGTGATGAGATTTATAAATTTGAAATCTCAAAAGATTAATTTTAATTATTATATTAGGAAATAGTGTATGATATATAACAAACTCTTTGTTTTTTCTTAAGTTATAAGCTGAAATTTGAATAACTTAATGAACATATTTATTAAGTTTAGATAGCATAAAATACCCGAGATACTCAATGTCTCGGGTATTTTTTTATACAATATTTGGAAATCTAATTGCGCACGTATGAGTATTTATGTATAATAATGTATAATTATTAAAAAGGAGGTTAAAAACAATGAAGTGTTTGTTCAAAATGTTATCAATCATAATATTAATGTTAAGTACTTTCACGTTATTTATCAGTCCGAGTACATATGCAAATGAAGATGAAAATTGGACTAAAATTAAAAATCGAGGAGAACTAAGAGTTGGATTATCAGCTGATTATGCACCTTTAGAATTTGAAAAGACGATACATGGTAAAACTGAATATGCAGGTGTAGATATAGAATTAGCTAAAAAATTGCGAAAGATAATCATTTAAAGTTAAAAATTGTAAACATGCAATTTGATAGCTTATTAGGTGCACTCAAGACCGGTAAAATCGATATTATCATATCCGGTATGACGACAACTCCCGAACGAAAAAAAGAAGTGGATTTTACAAAACCTTACATGATTACAAACAATGTGATGATGATTAAAAAAGATGAAGCAAAACGTTATCAAAATATCAAAGATTTTGAAGGCAAAAACATAGCTGCACAAAAAGGAACAGATCAAGAAAAAATTGCACAAACTGAGATTGAAGATAGTAAAATTTCTTCGCTCAATAGATTACCTGAGGCTATATTATCTTTAAAAAGTGGAAAAGTAGCGGGTGTAGTTGTTGAAAAACCAGTAGGTGAGGCCTATTTAAAACAAAATTCTGAACTAACATTTTCAAAGACTAAATTTAATGAAGAAAAGAAACAAACATGTATAGCTGTTCCTAAGAACTCTCCTGTACTTTTAGATAAGTTAAATCAAACAATTGATAATGTAAAAGAAAAAAATTTAATTGATCAATACATGACAAAAGCAGCCGAAGATATGCAAGATGATGGAAATTTTATTTCTAAATATGGCAGTTTTTTTATTAAAGGAATTAAAAATACTATTTTGATTTCATTAGTAGGTGTGGTATTGGGGTCTATTTTAGGCTCTTTTATAGCTTTATTAAAATTAAGTAAAATTAGACCATTACAATGGATAGCAGGTATATACATAGAATTTTTAAGAGGTACTCCAATGCTTGTGCAAGTGTTCATTGTATTTTTTGGGACTACTGCAGCTTTGGGGTTAGATATTTCAGCTTTAATTTGTGGTACTATTGCGCTTGTTATAAATTCTTCAGCCTACATTGCTGAGATTTTTAGAGCTGGTATTAATGCTGTAGATAAAGGACAAACTGAAGCTGCTAGAAGTTTAGGAATGAATTATAGACAGACTATGCAATCAGTAGTTTTGCCACAGGCAATTAAGAAAATTTTACCTGCTTTAGGTAATGAATTTGTAACCTTGATTAAAGAATCGTCTATAGTTTCCACAATTGGAGTGAGTGAAATCATGTTTAATGCACAAGTTGTACAAGGAATATCTTTTGATCCATTCACACCATTGTTAGTTGCAGCATTACTATATTTCTTACTTACATTTGCACTTACACGTGTTATGAATTTTATTGAAGGGAGAATGAGTGCCAGTGATTAATATTAAAAATTTAAATAAAAAATTTGGAGCAAATGAAGTATTGAGAGATATTAATCTTACTGTTGATAAAGGTGAAGTGGTTGCAATAATTGGACCATCTGGAAGTGGTAAAAGTACTTTACTCCGTTGTATGAATTTGTTAGATGTACCTTCAAAGGGTAAAGTTATATTTGAAGATAATGAATTAACCCAACATAATGTTCAATTAGATAATTTACGACAAAAAATGGGTATGGTATTTCAAAATTTTAATTTATTTCCTCATAAAAAGGTCATTGAAAATGTAATGTTAGCACCACTTTTATTACATAAAGATAGTAAAGATCAATTAAAAGAGAAAGCTTTATATTTACTTGAAAAAGTGGGGCTTAAAGATAAAGCAGATTCATATCCTAATCAACTGTCTGGAGGTCAAAAACAAAGAGTTGCTATTGCAAGAGCTTTGGCAATGGAACCTGATGTTATGTTATTTGATGAACCAACATCTGCACTTGATCCTGAAGTAGTAGGGGATGTTTTAAAAGTAATGAGACAATTAGCGAATGAAGGCATGACAATGGTGATTGTCACGCATGAGATGAACTTTGCTAAAGAAATAAGTGATAAAGTGGTATTTATGGCCGATGGTGTTGTGGTTGAATCTGGTACACCACAAAACATATTTGAAAATCCTCAACACAGTCGAACTCAAAATTTTTTATCACGAGTGTTATAAAATTTATTTTCGAATGATAAAAGTTAAAGTTTACTATTCTCAGTTAGCGAATTTGTTATAGTGACATTATTTTAAACTTTTAAAAGAGAATTAGTATATCATAAAAATACTTATAGAAGTTTGGAAACAAATACTTTTCTCAAGATTGAATTAATAAATAGTGTTAAAGTTATCTAAAACATGCATTTTTAAATCTAAATAGCGATAAGCTACACAATTTTGAAAGCCTATGATAATGATTTATATCATAGGCTATAATTTTTAATCATCACAATATTATGCCAACTCTGATACATAATTTTATGTTAGAATAGCATATGTAATTTTAAAAAGGTGGCAAAGCTTATGAACAATAAACTAAAAAAAGAAATTATAGACTTTGCTCATTCTATAGGCATTGATAGTATTGGATTTACAACTGCAGATCCTTTTGATGAATTGAAACAAAAATTAGAGGAATATCATGCAAAGGGGTATGCATCGGGTTTTGAGGAATCAAATATATCATTACGTACAGAACCTAAACTAAGTTTACCTAGCGCACGTTCTATCATCGCAATAGCTGTGGGTTATCCTAATAAACTTAAAGGTGCACCAAAAAGTGTTAAAGGTGATCGTCGAGGCATGTTTGCTAGGGCATCATGGGGCCAAGATTATCACAGCATTATGCGTAAGAGACTTGATAAATTAGCTGATTTCATCAAAGAAAAAGTACCTGATGTCGAAATCCAATCTATGGTGGATACTGGTGTATTGTCAGATAGAGCAGTAGCAGAAAGAGCTGGGTTAGGATTCACGGGTAGGAATGGATTTGTGATTTCTCCGGAATTAGGGACTTGGTCTTACCTAGGTGAAATGTTAGTAAGTATACCGTTTGAACCTGATGATCCATTATTAGATAGTTGTGGTGACTGTACAATTTGTGTTGATCGCTGCCCAACAGGTGCACTTGTTGGAAATGGTCAGTTAAATAGTCAAAAATGTATTAGTTTTTTAACTCAAACTAAAGGTTATCTTCAAGATGAATATCGATATAAAATTGGAAATAGATTATATGGGTGTGATACGTGTCAACAAGTTTGTCCTAAAAATCGTGGTATCAATACTCAGCATGATGATATTGTCTTGGAACCGGAAATTTTGAAGCCACGTCTTGTACCTTTACTTCAAATGAGCAACAAGAAATTCAAAAGTACATATGGACATTTAGCAGGTGCTTGGAGAGGTAAAAAACCAATACAAAGAAATGCTATTATAGCTTTGGCACATTTTAAAGAAGAAAGTGCTATACCAGAACTAAAAGAAGTTGCATTAAATGATCCAAGACCTATGATTAGAGGTACTGCATATTGGGCAATTGGACAAATTTTAGAGGATGATGCTATACCTTTTATTGATGCACATTATGAAAATGAGATTGAAGAAGTGCAGATCGAAATGAAAAAAGGTTTGCAAATGAGGAGAGAACAAAAATGACGAATCATATTGTACTATATCAGCCAGAAATACCAGCAAATACAGGAAATATTGCACGTACTTGTGCAGGGACTTTAACCCATCTTCATCTAATTAAACCACTCGGCTTTAGTACAGAAGACAAAATGTTAAAACGTGCAGGACTTGATTATTGGGAGCATGTTAATATTACATATCACGATAGTATTGAAGAATTTTTTGCTAATACAGAAGGTCACTACTATTTATTAACAAAATTTGGTAAACAGACCTACAGCGATTTTAATTTTTCTAATACTAATGAGGATTATTATTTTATCTTTGGTAAAGAAACTACTGGTCTTCCTGATTGGGTTAAGGAGAAATATGCAAAAACAGCTCTAAGAATTCCAATGAGTGACAATATACGTTCTCTTAATCTTTCTAATACTGCTGCTTTACTGATTTACGAAGCTTTGAGACAACAAGATTATCCTAACCTTTCATAATTAATGTTAATAGATAAAGTAAATGCAAGATAAACCCAAGAAATGTTATATTAATTGTGAACCTATAAAAAATAATAGTTTGATAATTAATACAAAGGGTATACTTTAAATTAAATCGACTTAATTAAAAGAGCAAACTTAGAGGAGTGTAGTTAACATGGCAATGAATTTTAAAGTATTTGACAATAGTGAAAAAGTAGCAGAATATACTGCAGATATTCTACGTAAGCAATTTAATAATAATCCAACTACAATTGCAGGATTTCATTTGGGCAAAGAACATGCACCAGTGTTTGATGAACTTAAGAAAAATGTGGAAAATCATGCAGTTGATTTCAGTCAAATAAATATTTTAGATTATGATGATAATCATTCTTATTATGAGGCTTTGGGTGTGCCAACTGGCCAAATTTATTCGATTTCTTACGAAAATGATGCAATTGACTTTATCTCAGATAAGATTAAGACTAAAGAAAATAAAGGTAAATTGACAATGCAAGTCCTTACGATTGATGAAAATGGCAAACTTGACGTTAGCGTACGTCAAGGTTTGATGGAAGCTAGAGAAATTTTCTTAGTTATTACTGGTGCTAATAAACGCGATATGGTAGAAAAACTTTACCGTGAAAATGGTAAGACTAGTTTTGAACCATCGGATTTAAAAGCACACCGTATGGTCAATGTTATCTTAGATAAAGAAGCGGCTGCAAGTTTACCTGAAGACGTAAAAGAGTACTTCACTGCACGTTTTGCATAAAATAAGTTTGTGAGGGATAAATGATGGCGAACAAAAAAGATTCCAAATTAAATTATCATGAAGAAGAAAACGCTATGGTGACTGATTTAGATGATTTAAAAGAATTAGGAAAAGAAATGGAACAAATTTCACAGGAGAATGATGAAGAAAAATTAAATCAACCTCATGATAACGAAGTTCGTTAAGATTTTAAAAATAGTAAATAGATTTTATATAAATCCAGTAGCTTATCAGTATGTTAAGTTATTGGATTTTTATATTTTATTATCTTTCACACGATTTGTTATATAAATATTCACTCCTTTTGATTGGTTATGATATGATACTTACAGTCATTAACACAAGGAGATTAATTAAATGTTAAGAAAATACTGGATTCACTTTGTTATAGTTACTGTTATAGTGAGTTTATTATCTATAAAAGGTTTTCCACTTGCTTTAGGCGCTTTATACTTGCCACTATTGTTCAAAATTGTACAACTTCAACTTAATTTATCAAAAGGTATTATTGATAATGTCAATGCACATACTTTTATAAAAAGTAATCAGTCTGGTGTGATGATTAGTGTGGTTTGTTGTCTATTAATAACGGGAGTTTTGACATACACCTTGGATGATTTTTATAATGAATTACCAGGATTTTTAGGTGTTTTAGTAAGTATAAGTCCTGTTACTCTCACTATAGGCGTGATACTATTTGTTTTAACAGCAATTGCTATTGTTCAGGCTACTAAAGCAAAATATCAACAACCTAAGAATTAAATAAGTAAGAAATATTTTAATATATGAGTCCTAAATGAGCATGAAAAAATTCATTTAGGACTCATTTTTATTTTATTAGGAAAATATTCTTTTAAATGAAAACGGTTTATTTCAACATTGCTCATCTAATTTAAATAGTGCTATACTACAATTAAACAAAGAACAATAGGGGGAGCGATATAGATGTCAGTCAGAATTGAACATGATACATTTGGAGAAATTGAAGTACCAGAAGACAAATATTGGGGTGCACAGACTGAAAGAAGTAAACGAAACTTTCCAGTTGGCAAAGAGCATATGCCTATAGAAGTCATTTACGGATTTGCTCAACTAAAAAGAGGTGCGGCCTTAGCAAATCATGAATTAGGAAAATTGAGTGATGAAAAAAAGAACGCCATCGTTTATGCTTGTGATCGTATTTTAAATGGAGAACTAGACGATCATTTTCCACTTGTTGTTTGGCAAACAGGTAGTGGTACACAAAGCAATATGAATGTTAATGAAGTCGTAAGTTATGTAGCTAATGAATACCTTAAGAAACATGGAAGCAAGGAAGCTATTCATCCAAATGATGATGTAAATAAATCTCAAAGTTCAAATGATACATTTCCTACAGCCATGCATGTCGCATTGTTCCATGAAGTTGAAACTAAGTTAGAGCCAGCACTTAACCATTTACGTCAAACTTTTAAAGAAAAAGAAGACCAATATCAATCAATCATTAAAATTGGACGCACACATTTGCAAGATGCAACGCCTATTAAACTAGGTCAAGAGATAAGTGGTTGGCGCTATATGTTAGAAAAATGTGAGCAATTACTATCAGAATCAAAAAAGCATATTTTAAATTTAGCAATTGGTGGCACTGCAGTAGGAACGGGAATTAATGCTCATCCAGAATTTGGTCATAAAGTAGCTAAATATATTTCCAAAAACACAGGGTATGCTTTCGTATCATCTGAAAACAAATTTCATGCTTTAACTTCTCATGATGAGATTGTACAATTACATGGTACATTAAAGGCGCTAGCGACAGATTTAATGAAAATTGCAAATGATATTAGATGGCTAGCCTCTGGACCGCGTGCAGGTCTTGCTGAGATTTCAATTCCAGAAAATGAACCCGGATCTTCTATTATGCCAGGAAAAGTAAATCCAACACAATGTGAAATGTTAACTATGGTAGCAGTACAAGTCATGGGGAATGATACGACGGTAGGTATCGCAAGTTCACAAGGTAATTTTGAACTAAATGTATTTAAACCGGTAATTATGCATAACACTTTACAATCTATCTACTTATTAGCAAATGGAATGAATACCTTTAATAAAAACTGTGCAATTGGTATTCAACCGATTGAAGAAAACATTAATAATTATTTAAATCAATCATTAATGCTAGTTACGGCTCTGAATCCTCATATTGGATATGAGAAAGCAGCCCAAATAGCTAAAAAGGCACACAAAGAAGGACTTACTTTAAAAGAATCTGCAATAGAAAGTGGATATGTAACTGAATCACAATTTGAAGAGTGGATAAAACCAGAAGATATGGTAGACCCACATTAATTTTCTAGATTATAAAAATTACGGTTAAAAATAAATCTTTACGATTTGGGTTGGACAATAAAAGCGGTGCAAAATTGAAAATGAGGCTGGGACATAAAGTCCCAGAATAAGTAAATAAAGACAATTTCTATTGAAATAAT
>NZ_KV822083.1:0-216 GCF_001815825.1 Staphylococcus sp. HMSC068G11 | reverse complement strand
ATTTTTCTTTGACTGTAGATGGTTTTTGTTTTTGGTTCTTAAAGCTTTTTATTAATTTGGGCTTTAAAATATTCCCAATTATAATTCTTCATTATTTTTTTATTTGTTTTTGAATTGAAGTTCATACATTGGTGTTTCAGAGGACACTTTGAACAATCATCACATTCATATAATTTCAAATCTCGTTTAAAACTATATTTATCATGACGATAGGCA
>NZ_KV822082.1:0-3791 GCF_001815825.1 Staphylococcus sp. HMSC068G11 | reverse complement strand
TTGTAAATAAAGAAGCCAGTAAATGAATTTATAATAAACTCATTTACTGGCTAATTTGTTAGAAATTATGTCCCAGCCTCATTTATTTATGATTCGTATTCTTATTTTGAGGGCTGGGAGAGAATAATTGTTGCTTTGTACTGTACTTTTTATTAAAAAGCTTCATAGTTAATCATCCTTTTTAAAATTGTTTTGTTCTTAAGTATTCAGATAAACGTTGAACAAATTTATCTGATACGTGATTTTCGATTAAATCAACCTCTTGGTTGACTTCAGAAGAGTTGATATTTAATACTTTTATGAAAAACGCTTTAATAATCTCATGATTGTTAGTCATTTCTATCGTATAAGTTAATCCTTTCTTAGTTAACATAACACCACGATAATGTTCACTTTTGACAAAACCTGCTTCGGTTAATCGATCTAACATTTGGCTAATTGAAGGGGGCGCTGCTCCTAACTTTTTAGATAACATTTTATTAGACACTAGCTCAATGTCTCCACCTAATTGGAAGATAATTTTCAAATATTTCTTTTGCGCATCAGTAATCATGATCCCACCTACAATTTTGATTTTTAAAGCAGAAATAGCTAGCCAAACTTCAAATTTTCGTTTGACTAAATAATATATTTAGGTTATCCTAAATATATTATTTACGCAAGTGAAGAAAGAAGGGAATAGCGTGTTAGATGTACAAAACTTGTCAGTGGTTTATGATAATCAAACCCGAGCTTTACAAGATGTTTCTTTACAAATGATAGAAGGACAAATTGTTGGGATTATTGGCCCAAATGGGGCAGGTAAATCAACTTTGATTAAAGCAATGATTAATTTAATACCACACAAAGGACAAACATTTTTTAAAAGTAAGCCTATACATAAGCAACTTAAAAATCTTTCATACGTCGAACAAAAAAGTAATATCGATACAACGTTTCCTATGAAAGTTTTAGATTGTGTCATTTTAGGTATATACCCTCGGTTAAAACCGTGGCAGTTACCTGGGAAAAAAGAAAAAGCAATGGCAACAGAAGCCCTTAACAAAGTGGATATGTCGGAATATAAAGATCGACAAATAGGGGAGCTATCAGGAGGACAATTTCAACGAGTGTTAATTGCTAGAACGTTAGTTCAGAAAACAGATTTGATATTACTTGATGAACCTTTTGTTGGCATCGATATTACAAGTGAAAATATCATTGTTGATTTATTAAAAGAACTAGCTGAATCTGGAAAAACAATTTTAATTGTTCATCATGACTTATCCAAAGTCAGTAAATATTTCGATAGCCTTATTCTTTTAAATAAACATTTAATCGATTTTGGTTCTGTTGAAAATGTGTTTACGGGAGATAACTTAGCACAAGCCTTTGGCACAAATATTTTGATCCCTTCTGAAAGTGGGGATAAAAATGATTAGTCAATTTATACATGAGTTATTTCAGTTTAGTTTTCTTCAAAGAGCACTTGTAACTTCTGTTGTCATCGGAATCATCTGTGGCGTTATTGGTTGTTTCATCGTATTAAGAAGTTTGGCGCTAATGGGAGATGCTATCTCACATGCAGTTCTACCGGGTGTAGCTATTTCTTATATGATGGGCATTAATTTTTTCTACGGTGCGGTAGTCTTTGGGATTATGGCAGCTTTAGGAATCGGTTTCGTTAACCAAAACAGTAAAATCAAAAGCGATTCATCTATAGGTATTGTTTTTTCTGCCTTTCTAGCTTTAGGGGTTTTACTTGTTACGAAAGCGCAATCGTCCATAGATTTAACGGAAATTTTATTTGGTAATGTACTGACAGTTAAAGAACAGGATCGAACATTAACATTTATTGTCGCTGCGATTGTCTTAATTATTGTAGTGATCTTTTATAAAGAATTTTTACTATCAACGTTTGATCCAACCATGGCTGCAGCTTCAGGTTTACCAACAAAATTCATCCATTACACAATCATGGTGTTATTAACGTTAGTAACTGTTGCCTCATTACAAACCGTCGGTGTTATTTTAGTTGTTTCTTTATTGATTACGCCAGCTTCGACAGCTTATTTACTGACTAAAAGACTATCAACCATGATTCTTTTATCAGCGTTGATAGGTGCTATTTCATCTATTATTGGGTTGTTCTTTAGTTTTACATTTAACTTACCTTCAGGTGTGGTTATTGTATTAGTTATTACAGCTATATTTATTATCACATTCTTCTTAGCACCTAGAAATGGGCTATTGTGGAGAATGATTAAACATTAACTTAGGAGGATTTTTATAATGAAAAAAGTGATATTATTTTTATTCACCATTACACTTTCTGTTGTTTTAGCAGCTTGTAGTAATGGAGATAAAGACGGTGATTCAGATAAAGAATTAGAATCAGTAGATAAAGATAAAATCAAAGTGGTCACAAGTTTTTCTATGATTGATGATATGGTTAAAGAAATTGGCGGAGAGCACGTTGAAGTTAAAAATTTAGTGCCTACAGGCACTGACCCGCATGACTACGATCCTAAACCAGATGACATTAAACATATCTCGAGTGCCGATTTGGTTTTCTATAATGGATTGAATTTAGAAGGTGGCAGTAAAGGTTGGTTATTTAAAGCTTTAGAGTCTTCTGATTTTTCAAAAGAAAATGCGATAAAAACATCAGAAGGTGTTAAACCTAAATACATTAAAGATGAAGATGGCAAAAAAGAAGTGAACCCTCATGCATTTATTGATCCGAAAGTAGGAGAAAAAATGATTAAAAATATCACGAAATCTTTATCTGAAAGAAATCCAAAAAACAAAGATTATTATAAAGAAAATGAAAAAGCATATTTAAAAAAATTACATAACATCGAAGATGATTATGAAAAACAATTAGGCGATATTCCTAAGAAAGATCGTGTTTTTGTAGCGAGTGAACAAGCTTTCCAATATTTAACAGACCGTTATGACCTAAAAGAAGGTTATATTTGGGCGATAGACACGGACGAGAATGGATCTCCAGAACAAATCAAAGATTTAGTAAAATTTATTGATAAAAATGAGCCATCTCACTTATTTGTAGAATCAAACGTAGATAAGCGTCCAATGGAAACCGTATCTAAAGAAAGTGGCGTATCAATTTACAAGAAACCAATTTACTCTGATGAAATTAGTAAAGAAGGTGGCGTAGCTGATACTTATCTTAAATATTTAGAGTATAATTTAGATGTTTTAACTGATGGATTGGAAAAATAACAATGAAACTAAAAGTGAGCGTTATTGTCTATATAGATAATAACGCTCACTTTTTTACTTATCTTTTGGAAGAGATGTTTCGTCTTCATATCTTATTAAAGGGAAAAATATGAAGAAGTTTGAAATTATCATTTTTACAGTTTAATAAAGTTTAGAATTTTAAATTAAAAGAAGCAGGTTATTGTATAACATATTATCATTTCCTAATGTGTTATACAATCACTTTTTACTCATTTTATTAATTATTTTGTTCTTTCATTTTTAATTCGATATACGGTCTGTCTTGTAATATCTACTTCTTTAGCAATTTTACTAATAGAAATTCCTTGATCTAACATTTCTACAACACGTTGATAAACTAAACGTTTCTGTGGGTCTTTCGCGTTTGGTGAGTAAAGGACAGGTCTGCCTTTATAGATACCTTTTTCTTTCGCTACCTTAATTCCCTGTGCTTGCCTACGCTTACTTTCATTTCTTTCTTGTTCTGAAATCATTGCTAAAATTTGAATGATTAAATCTTTCATGAACTTATCGGTTCTGTTGCAAAGTAAAAAATATAGCTAACC
>NZ_KV822081.1:0-684 GCF_001815825.1 Staphylococcus sp. HMSC068G11 | reverse complement strand
TTTATATAATTCCCACTAATTGGGGTCAGTCTAAAATTAAAATTGATAACTTTTTTAATAAAATAGATACACTAATTTTAAAACAAGGTAAAAAAATAGAATTATTAAAACAACGCAAACAAGGCTTACTACAAAAAATGTTTGTGTAATTCTGATAACCTCCTATTATGTTAATTGAAAATAGACAAAAATAAATTGAGAGCATCCCTTACCGCAAAGTGAAGGATGCTCTATTTTTGTTGAAATTAATATAAGCTTCATTCTGATAGATAGTCATTAATAATTGTTTGCAAATCGTTATTAAGTACCGTTGTTACAGCGTCATCATTCATAAAATCCTCGTAGATTTTATCAAGAATTTATTCCTCTTACAGACATTCGCGAGAAGTCCGTTTTAATTTTATTAGAAGTAATTCAGGTTTGAACCTACCTAAATGAATATATGAGTTATCTTTTATACTACAAAATATATTCAGATTTCAATAATGACATAAAATAGGCATCTTTATATTTACCTTTAGTGTAGAATTGCTCTTTAAGTAATCCTTCTGTTTTAAATCCTTGTGACTCATATATATGCACAGCTTTTTTGTTATCTGTATCAACATATAGATAAATTTTGTGCATGTTTAATATATCGAATGCATAATTTATCGCTTTTTCGAATGCGAATTTTGCATAACC
>NZ_KV822080.1:0-791 GCF_001815825.1 Staphylococcus sp. HMSC068G11 | reverse complement strand
AGGAGGATATTTAACAATGAAAAAAATCGCTACAGCTACAATTGCAACTGCAGGAATCGCTACTTTCGCTTTTGCACACCATGACGCACAAGCAGCAGAACAAAATAATAATGGGTACAATCCTAACGACCCTTATTCATATAGCTATACTTACACAATCGATGCTGAAGGTAACT
The DNA here is from genome assembly GCF_001815825.1 of Staphylococcus sp. HMSC068G11. NCBI lineage: Bacteria > Bacillati > Bacillota > Bacilli > Caryophanales > Staphylococcaceae > Staphylococcus > Staphylococcus sp. HMSC068G11. Next base: position 615 of record NZ_KV822080.1, on the reverse strand, counting down.
ACCACTACACTTGGAAAGGTAACTGGAGTCCAGATCGTGTAAATACTTCATATAACTATAATAGTTATAATAACTACAACAACTATGGTTACAATAACTATAGCAACTATAATAACTACAGTAATTACAACAATTACAACAACTATCAATCAAACAACACGCAATCACAAAGAACAACTCAACCGACTGGTGGTTTAGGCGCAAGCTATTCAACATCAAGTAGTAATGTTCACGTTACAACAACTTCTGCACCATCATCAAACGGTGTATCTTTATCAAACGCTCGCTCAGCATCTGGTAACTTATACACTTCAGGTCAATGTACATATTATGTATTTGACAGAGTAGGTGGCAAAATCGGTTCAACATGGGGTAACGCAAACAACTGGGCAAACGCTGCAGCACGTTCTGGTTACACAGTAAACAATTCACCAGCTAAAGGTGCAATCTTACAAACATCACAAGGTGCATACGGACACGTAGCATACGTTGAAGGTGTAAACAGCAATGGTTCAATCAGAGTTTCAGAAATGAACTACGGTCACGGTGCAGGTGTTGTCACTTCACGTACAATCTCTGCGAGCCAAGCTGCTTCATATAATTATATTCACTAAT
>NZ_KV822079.1:0-702 GCF_001815825.1 Staphylococcus sp. HMSC068G11 | reverse complement strand
ATATGAATTCAACGAAAGTGTTTTTATATAATTCTCACTAATTGGGGTCAGTCTACTCGATTTGTGAGAAAGTATTTAGGCTTTTTGAATTAATAAATTTCTTACTTCTTATGTTTATTTAACAATTAGTACTGGGACAGAACTTCTTTTAGCAATCTTATGTGTAACATCTCCTAAAACATGTTTAATATTCAAATCGACTCTATGATTACTCATAATTACTAAATCAAATTCACCATTATTTATATCTCCAGAAGTAATTTTTTCTAAGATTGTATCTTTAATATGCCCAAAATCTACATCTATTTTATATTGAATATCTCTTTTTTCTAATTCACGTAAAAATGGAGTGAGATTTTTTTCTTTTTCTCTAATAATATCTTCTTTATGCTTATTATAATACTTGACACTAATTGCAAGATCATTTTCTGTTACAACGTGATAAATTACAACAACTGAATCTTCATCGGTGACTTTTTCTAAATAGTCAGGGATAGCACTAAAATCATTTTCGAAATCATAGGGTAATAATATATTTTTGAACATCTACACCAGCCTCCTATTACTTATTATTTAGATGTCTATTACTTATATATACCCTAAATATATATGCTTATTCTCATATTCAAATTATTCAAATATATTCCTTGAATTAATATATTTCAGATGGTTCTGTTGCAAAGTAAAAAAATATAGCTAACC
>NZ_KV822078.1:0-3294 GCF_001815825.1 Staphylococcus sp. HMSC068G11 | reverse complement strand
TCTCTTTTTTTTATATGAAAAGAGTTCTAAAAAAGAAAGTATTGATAAATAAATTAGCTACTTAATAACTTTTATAAGAGGTAATTTCATTTGTGGCTTATAAAGGTTAAGTAGCATATCTAACCTTAAATGCTTTAATTACTGTAATGTATCGTAACAATAATTAAAGCATTTTAAAGTTTCTTAAAGTCTAGTATTTATATAACGAGTGAATGAATTAATGCATTAACATGGTCTTCTAATTCTTCTTTTTTTATCCCCCCAAATCCTAAAATAAATTTTGGATAAGCTTTAGAATAATTTTCGTAATGATAAGGTTTTAATTTTAAATTATTTTTTTTCGCATTTTTTAAACATTGTTTCATCGACAATCCATTATTAACAGTTATTGTAAAATGCATTCCAGTTAGTGCGCCTTCAATCTTTATTTGAGTATTGTATGGCTTTAATCGTTTTAAAATATAATCAAGTTTATCTCTATAAATCTTTCGCATTTTATTCAAATGTCTTTCAAATTTCCCACTTATCATGAATTGAGCAACCATGTGTTGAATGTGCACTGGCACTGTATTTCCCTCTTTATATTTTTGATTATTATATTTGTTCATTAAATTTTGTGGCAAAACAATATATGCAATCCTACAGCTTGGATATAAAGATTTTGAGAAAGTACTAATATAAATGACTTTTCCTTTTGTGTCTAAACTTTGTAATGCAGGTATGGGTTTGCCAAAATATCTAAATTCTGAATCATAATCATCTTCAATAATATATCTTTGCTTTGCTTGATGCGACCAATTGATTAATTGCGTTCTTTTTTTTAAATTGGTGACATAACCAGTTGGAAATTGATGAGAAGGTGTTATATATAAAATATTGTTATTTGTATGTAAAATAGGATCGATTTGTATTCCATTTTGTTCAACTGGTACCTGAATATAACTTATACCTTTTTTATCAAGCGTATGTTTAATTGGTGGATAACTTGGCTGTTCAATAATAAACTCTTCTTTTTTTAGTAAATTGGTTATCATATCGAGTAACTGGCTTGTTGATGATCCAATAATAACTTGATTTGGGTGACAAGTGACGCCACGACTATTAAATAAGTAATGTGAAATTTGTTGCCTTAAAATATATTCTCCTTGACGCTCACCTCGTTGTAATAGTGATAGCTGATGATCTTCAAAAACGTCTTTCGCATATTTTCTAAAAATATGCATAGGAAAACTTTCAGAATCAATTTCAGCTAAATTAAAAGCATATTTATATTGTCGTTGCTTCTTTTCTAAGTTATCAGTGTTTAATTGATTTGTTTGTCGATGTATCACTGGCAATGATTCTATATCGGAAACGAAGTATCCAGATCTAGGTTTCGAATAAATGAAACCTTCATCTACAAGTAATTGATATGCATGTTCTATTGTAGTGTGGCTAACAGATAAATAGTTACTTAACTGTCGTTTAGATGGAAATCTATCATTTGATTGATATTGACCTTCGATAATTTGATTTTTTAACTTTTCATATAACGATAAATAAAGTGGTTGATTTACTTTCAATTAACTGACCCCTATCTTTATGTACAAATTGAACCTTTTTAAATATCAGTTTATCTCGTAAAATATATTTAATCAATAAGAAAAGGGGTAAGTAGTATGTCTAAAATAGTAGGATCAGATCGAGTGAAAAGAGGAATGGCTGAAATGCAAAAAGGCGGTGTCATTATGGACGTCGTTAATGCAGAACAAGCGAAAATTGCTGAAGAAGCCGGAGCTGTTGCCGTAATGGCATTAGAGCGTGTACCATCAGATATTCGTGCTGCTGGTGGTGTTGCACGTATGGCAAATCCTAAAATAGTTGAAGAAGTTATGAATGCTGTTTCAATTCCTGTTATGGCTAAAGCCAGAATTGGTCATATTACAGAAGCGAGAGTTTTAGAATCGATGGGTGTTGACTATATAGATGAGTCTGAAGTACTAACACCTGCAGACGAAGAATATCATTTAAGAAAAGATCAATTTACAGTTCCTTTTGTGTGTGGCTGTCGTAACTTAGGTGAAGCAGCACGACGCATTGGTGAAGGTGCGGCGATGTTGCGTACGAAAGGTGAACCTGGTACTGGTAATATAGTTGAAGCTGTTCGTCATATGCGACGTGTTAATTCTGAAGTTAGCCGTTTAACAGTTATGAACGATGATGAAATTATGACATTTGCAAAAGATTTGGGTGCACCTTATGAAGTATTAAAACAAATTAAAGATAATGGACGTCTTCCTGTAGTTAATTTTGCAGCTGGTGGTGTTGCTACGCCTCAGGATGCAGCACTAATGATGGAATTAGGTGCAGATGGTGTATTTGTTGGTTCAGGTATATTTAAATCTGAAGATCCTGAAAAATTTGCTAAAGCTATCGTTCAAGCTACTACACATTATCAAGATTATGAGTTAATTGGAAAATTGGCAAGTGAGCTAGGTACGGCTATGAAAGGTCTAGATATTAATCAAATTTCACTAGAAGAAAGAATGCAAGAGCGTGGTTGGTAATGATTAAAATTGGTGTTTTAGCCTTACAAGGTGCTGTACGTGAACATATTCGTCATATTGAATTAAGTGGTTATGAAGGCATTGCTATAAAAAGAGTAGAGCAGCTAAATGAAATTGATGGTCTAATATTACCTGGTGGCGAGTCAACAACATTACGTCGTTTAATGGATTTATATGGATTTAAAGAAAAGTTACAACATTTAGATATGCCAATGTTTGGAACATGTGCTGGATTAATCGTTCTTGCAAAAAATGTTGAAAATGAGTCTGGTTATTTAAAGAAATTAGACATAACTGTTGAGCGTAATTCATTCGGTAGACAAGTCGATAGCTTTGAATCTGAACTTGATATTAAAGGGATAGCAAATGATATTGAGGGAGTATTTATTAGAGCACCTCATATTGCTAAAGTGGATAACGGAGTGGAAATACTTAGTAAAGTTGGAGATAAAATAGTAGCCGTCAAACAAGGACAATATCTCGGTGTTTCTTTCCATCCAGAACTAACTGATGATTATCGTATCACTAAGTATTTTATTGAACATATGATTAAACATTAATCATTTTGTAATATTTGATTTTCAAATTACTTTCTATCAAATTTAACAATTTATTTTGAAAGAAGTTTTATAAATTGTAGATTATTTTACTCTACGTATGCGATAACGATTGATTGTTCTAATTATTTGTCAAAATTCTAATATTTAAATCATTTAAAACATACTAAGATTAGCTATGAAGAAATCTA
>NZ_KV822077.1:0-3130 GCF_001815825.1 Staphylococcus sp. HMSC068G11 | reverse complement strand
TTTGTACATTGAAAACTAGATAAGTAAGTAAGATTTTACCAAGCAAAACCGAGTGAATAGAGTTTTAAATAAGCTTGAATTCATAAATAATCGCTAGTGTTCGAAAGAACACTCACAAGATTAATAACTAGTTTTAGCTATTTATTTTGAATTGTTATTCAAAATATGGTGGAAACATAGATTAAGTTATTAAGGGCGCACGGTGGATGCCTTGGCACTAGAAGCCGATGAAGGACGTTACTAACGACGATATGCTTTGGGTAGCTGTAAGTAAGCGTTGATCCAGAGATTTCCGAATGGGGGAACCCAGCATGAGTTATGTCATGTTATCGACATGTGAATTCATAGCATGTCAGAAGGCAGACCCGGAGAACTGAAACATCTTAGTACCCGGAGGAAGAGAAAGAAAAATCGATTCCCTGAGTAGCGGCGAGCGAAACGGGAAGAGCCCAAACCAACAAGCTTGCTTGTTGGGGTTGTAGGACACTCTATACGGAGTTACAAAAGAACATGTTAGACGAATCATCTGGAAAGATGAATCAAAGAAGGTAATAATCCTGTAGTCGAAAACATATTCTCTCTTGAGTGGATCCTGAGTACGACGGAGCACGTGAAATTCCGTCGGAATCTGGGAGGACCATCTCCTAAGGCTAAATACTCTCTAGTGACCGATAGTGAACCAGTACCGTGAGGGAAAGGTGAAAAGTACCCCGGAAGGGGAGTGAAAGAGAACTTGAAACCGTGTGCTTACAAGTAGTCAGAGCCCGTTAATGGGTGATGGCGTGCCTTTTGTAGAATGAACCGGCGAGTTACGATCTGATGCAAGGTTAAGCAGCAAATGTGGAGCCGCAGCGAAAGCGAGTCTGAATAGGGCGTTGAGTATTTGGTCGTAGACCCGAAACCAGGTGATCTACCCTTGGTCAGGTTGAAGTTCAGGTAACACTGAATGGAGGACCGAACCGACTTACGTTGAAAAGTGAGCGGATGAACTGAGGGTAGCGGAGAAATTCCAATCGAACTTGGAGATAGCTGGTTCTCTCCGAAATAGCTTTAGGGCTAGCCTCAAGTGATGATTATTGGAGGTAGAGCACTGTTTGGACGAGGGGCCCCTCTCGGGTTACCGAATTCAGACAAACTCCGAATGCCAATTAATTTAACTTGGGAGTCAGAACATGGGTGATAAGGTCCGTGTTCGAAAGGGAAACAGCCCAGACCACCAGCTAAGGTCCCAAAATATATGTTAAGTGGAAAAGGATGTGGCGTTGCCCAGACAACTAGGATGTTGGCTTAGAAGCAGCCATCATTTAAAGAGTGCGTAATAGCTCACTAGTCGAGTGACACTGCGCCGAAAATGTACCGGGGCTAAACATATTACCGAAGCTGTGGATTGTCCTTTGGACAATGGTAGGAGAGCGTTCTAAGGGCGTCGAAGCATGATCGCAAGGACATGTGGAGCGCTTAGAAGTGAGAATGCCGGTGTGAGTAGCGAAAGACGGGTGAGAATCCCGTCCACCGATTGACTAAGGTTTCCAGAGGAAGGCTCGTCCGCTCTGGGTTAGTCGGGTCCTAAGCTGAGGCCGACAGGCGTAGGCGATGGATAACAGGTTGATATTCCTGTACCACCTAGTATCGTTTTAATCGATGGGGGGACGCAGTAGGATAGGCGAAGCGTGCTGTTGGAGTGCACGTCCAAGCAGTAAGGCTGAGTGTTAGGCAAATCCGGCACTCATAAGGCTGAGCTGTGATGGGGAGAGGAAATTGTTTCCTCGAGTCGTTGATTTCACACTGCCGAGAAAAGCCTCTAGATAGATAACAGGTGCCCGTACCGCAAACCGACACAGGTAGTCAAGATGAGAATTCTAAGGTGAGCGAGCGAACTCTCGTTAAGGAACTCGGCAAAATGACCCCGTAACTTCGGGAGAAGGGGTGCTCTTTAGGGTTCACGCCCAGAAGAGCCGCAGTGAATAGGCCCAAGCGACTGTTTATCAAAAACACAGGTCTCTGCTAAACCGTAAGGTGATGTATAGGGGCTGACGCCTGCCCGGTGCTGGAAGGTTAAGAGGAGTGGTTAGCTTCTGCGAAGCTACGAATCGAAGCCCCAGTAAACGGCGGCCGTAACTATAACGGTCCTAAGGTAGCGAAATTCCTTGTCGGGTAAGTTCCGACCCGCACGAAAGGCGTAACGATTTGGGCACTGTCTCAACGAGAGACTCGGTGAAATCATAGTACCTGTGAAGATGCAGGTTACCCGCGACAGGACGGAAAGACCCCGTGGAGCTTTACTGTAGCCTGATATTGAAATTCGGCACAGCTTGTACAGGATAGGTAGGAGCCTTTGAAACGTGAGCGCTAGCTTACGTGGAGGCGTTGGTGGGATACTACCCTAGCTGTGTTGGCTTTCTAACCCGCACCACTTATCGTGGTGGGAGACAGTGTCAGGCGGGCAGTTTGACTGGGGCGGTCGCCTCCTAAAAGGTAACGGAGGCGCTCAAAGGTTCCCTCAGAATGGTTGGAAATCATTCATAGAGTGTAAAGGCATAAGGGAGCTTGACTGCGAGACCTACAAGTCGAGCAGGGTCGAAAGACGGACTTAGTGATCCGGTGGTTCCGCATGGAAGGGCCATCGCTCAACGGATAAAAGCTACCCCGGGGATAACAGGCTTATCTCCCCCAAGAGTTCACATCGACGGGGAGGTTTGGCACCTCGATGTCGGCTCATCGCATCCTGGGGCTGTAGTCGGTCCCAAGGGTTGGGCTGTTCGCCCATTAAAGCGGTACGCGAGCTGGGTTCAGAACGTCGTGAGACAGTTCGGTCCCTATCCGTCGTGGGCGTAGGAAATTTGAGAGGAGCTGTCCTTAGTACGAGAGGACCGGGATGGACATACCTCTGGTGTACCAGTTGTCGTGCCAACGGCATAGCTGGGTAGCTATGTATGGACGGGATAAGTGCTGAAAGCATCTAAGCATGAAGCCCCCCTCAAGATGAGATTTCCCAACTTCGGTTATAAGATCCCTCGAAGATGACGAGGTTAATAGGTTCGAGGTGGAAGCGTGGTGACACGTGGAGCTGACGAATACTAATCGATCGAAGACTTAATCAAATTTTTTAAAAGCGTTTTGCGACGCAAAA
>NZ_KV822076.1:0-1963 GCF_001815825.1 Staphylococcus sp. HMSC068G11 | reverse complement strand
GATAATGCGTATGTCATTTGTTAGCTATAGAACGGAATTCAAAAATATATTTTTGAATGTAGTGATGGCCTCGCCAGAGCGAAGATAACTCTTACATTTGAATGTAAGAGTATATCGAGCTATACTCTCATTGCGGAATCAGCCTCACATGTTTGAGGCGTAGCGGTGAGAGTATCCATCATTTTACATAAGCGAAGCATTGTCGAAGGTAGACAATCACAGCGCTTGTAAAATGATATTTGCGAAGGTTCTCGAAAGTAGAGAACCACAGACAAATCAAAAAGCTTCGGGGAGGGCGCTCAATTTGAAATTAGCTTGGAATACGCAAAAAAATAAAATGAGCGATGTTAAAGGCAAAGAGATGGAACAAGAACGTAAAGGGAGAATCAAAAACGATGAGATTGATTTGAAACGGACAAACTTAAACTTTGATTTAGTTGAAGATGAACGTCATTTGTATCATCGTGTGAAAGATAGAGTCGATTATTATAAAGAACAGGGATCACGTGTACAGAAAAATAGTGTGGTGATGTATTCCAATATCATTACGTTATCGAAAGAAGAGGCCGACCGTATGGGAGAAACACGTACAAAACACTACTTTAAAACATGTAAAGATTACTTCAGTGAACGTTTTGGTGAAGCCAATGTCGTTTCAGCGAAGGTGCATATGGATGAATCAGCGCCTCATATGCACCTTCACTTTATACCTGTTAATCATCAAGGGCGGTTATCAGCACGTACAGCTATGAATCGACAAGCCATTAATCATATCCATGATGAATTAACAACACGTCTGTGCCAGCAAGGTTTTGATGTTGAACGTGGGAGTACCGATGATAATAAAACGTATATTCAAGATATTCATGAATATAAAAAGAAAGCAAAAGTTTTAAGTGAATTAGACCAACAAATTGAAACGAAAAAACAATTGTTGAGGGATATCAACGATTTACACGATGAAAAAGAAGATTTAACTCGGGATATTCAAAACTTAAAACGGAAAAATCATTTTTTACAAGAGGATTCTCAACAGGCTCAAGAAGATATCGACCTATACAAGCAACTGAGAACGATTTCTAGGGACGATTTTAGAAAAGATGAGGAAAAGTACCAAAAAGAAATCAAAGCGTATGAGGCGTCTCTGAGTGGCCTTAGAATGAATTACCGAGATTTGGACAAGCGCAATCAACATTTAACAACACAAAATAATCAACTCGAACACCATTTAGACATGTTAAATGCACGTCATCAAGCGATGAACGACATGGTAAGAAATGATACACGTATTTTGTTTGCGGGACTTAGATGTGCATTGAAAGATATGAACATTGAATTAAGCGCAGAAATTAAATATCAACGTATGCCAGAAGTCGGTATTGATCCCGATACGGTGGATCAGGGGGCTTTAACACATGCATATCAAGGTGATGTGTCAGGGATAGATCATCATATAAGAAAGGCATCAGCACCTATTAAAAAAGAGACAGAGAATGACTTAGAATTAGAATAAATCAATAAAAATAAGCACTCAAACAAGTATGATACTCGCCTGAGTGCTTATCTCATGAAAAGAGGAGATAAAAATTTAATAAGTATGATCAACCGATTAAGAACAATCATTACCTTACTTACAGCGTTTATTAAATAGTTCTGTAAGGAGGAACAATACCTTTGCATTTCTATATTATTATAAGAATTCCAAGGTAGCAAAGATATTGTATTGGAAATGATAGATGTGAGTATGATTTCTAAATTAATTGATGAAGATATTTTTTAAAGTTTATTTTTGTGTTCGTTTCTTTAGAAGTATATTTGAATGAATTTGGAGTATTTCACTCCGACCTTTTTAATATATTTTTATAAATCTTTTTATAAACCTTTTTAGGTGTGCTTTAATCCTTAGAGCGACAGTAGATTTCACAACTTAAAAAGGTCATTTTGCCACATAAAAAAGGTCATT
>NZ_KV822075.1:108490-220525 GCF_001815825.1 Staphylococcus sp. HMSC068G11 | reverse complement strand
TTTTAATTATAAGTACTTGACTAATCGTAGGAATAAGAGTCTGTGACATGAAATAATGTCGCAGACTTTCTTCACTTATAAAGAGGGAATCTTTAAATTTTATAACTGTTTAAATAATATCAAAGGCTCAATTAAAAGGGATTATAGAAAGATCGAACAGATTAAGCCAGTTGCACGACGAGGACGAAATTTAACACGAATTCTTCTCCAACCCCTTTTTGTTTAATGGATACTTTTTAATTTTATGTTTTAATTCTCAGTCTAACTATTTATGATATATTTATAATTAATTAACATTTTAAACAAAGGGTGAACGATGGTGAAAGAAGTAGTTCTAGGAATTGATTTAGGCACAAGCGCAATAAAAATTATTGCTGTTGATCAATTAGGAAATGTCATTGAATCAGTAAGTGAAACATTAAAATTATACCAAGAGCATCCTGGTTATAGCGAACAAGACCCTAATGAATGGTTTGAGGCTACTAAGAAAGGGATAAAAGAATTAATTCAATCAACAGAAATGTTAGATAAGATAGTAAAGGGGATTTCTTTTTCTGGTCAAATGCATGGGTTGGTCATAGTTGATGATAACGGCATTCCTTTGAGAAAAGCGATTTTATGGAATGATACTAGAAATTCAATACAATGCAGACAAATTGAAGATATATATGGTGAAAGATTGAATTATAATCCGATATTAGAAGGATTTACACTTCCCAAAATGTTATGGGTACAACAACATGAACCTGAAATTTGGAGTCGAGTTGATGTTTTTATGTTGCCTAAAGATTATTTACGTTATTGCTTAACTCAGACAATTCATATGGAATATAGTGATGCATGTAGTACATTATTATTCAATCCTGAGAATTATGAATGGACAAGAGATGTTGGAGATACATTTAACATTGGTGATATCTACCCACCCTTAGTACAATCACATTCATATGTTGGAAATGTGACTGAATCACTGGCTAATGAATTAGGATTATCTAGTGATGTTGCTGTATATGCTGGGGGTGGCGATAATGCATGTGGTGCAATTGGTGCTGGTGTCATTCATGATAAAAGTGCATTATGTAGCATAGGTACTTCAGGTGTTGTATTAAATGTTGAATACCAACGTGTGACTTCATATGATAGTAATTTACACTTATTTAATCATAGTGTTCCAGACACTTATTACGCAATGGGAGTAACGTTGGCAGCAGGCTATAGTTTAAACTGGTTAAAACAAACTTTTTTTGAAAATGATTCTTTTGAAGGGATTTTAAATTTAGCTGCATCTTCAAAGATAGGTGCCAATGGACTACTATTTACACCTTACTTAGCTGGAGAACGTACGCCACATGGTGATGCTCAAATACGTGGAAGTTTTATAGGTATCAGTGGGCAACATACTAAAGCTGACTTTGCGAGAGCAGTAATCGAAGGCATAACGTATTCTTTATATGATTCTATAAAGATTATGAGACGAGCTGGTCATGAAATGAACTCTATCACTTCAATCGGTGGTGGGGCTAAGAGTAGATTTTGGTTACAACTTCAAGCTGATATTTTTAATGTGCAAATAAAAAGATTGAAGCATGAAGAAGGCCCAAGCATGGGAGCGGCAATTTTAGCAGCATACGGTCTAGGATGGTTTAAAACAATTGAGTCTTGTGTAGAGGCATTTATTAAAGTAGACGAGGTGTTTGAGCCGAATTATGAAAATCATGACCTTTATGAACAATACTATTCAGTTTATGAAGCTATATATAAACAAACGAAACAGCTTACTGCTGATTTGTTAACGATAACGAATTAAAATATTAAAGACTTATCGCTCACTTTTAATGGCGATGAGTCTTTTTATTATAGTCAATTATAAGAAAATGAAAAAATAATTATATTTATCAACAGTACATACAATTTCGTCGTAGAAAAGTTCAAAAATTGAAAAACTGTCTACTAAAAATGATAAGTAAAAATTTAATTATTAAAATGAATATTGACATTGATTTAAATTATACGTTTAATATAGATATCATTTTTAAGATTTGAGCACTCAAGACTATATAAGCATCGAGAGGATGATACTATGTTTATTTCAAAACAAGAATTATATGAAAAGTTACAATATGTTACGCCAAGAACGTTTGCCTACTTGAATGAAATAGATTATTATAACTTATTAATGATAATTGAAGAGCATCAAATATCTATTCCACCGATTCATCAACTTCGAAAAACATTGCGAGGAAGTAAAATTATGAAGCCTAAGAATCGCGTAGACAATTGTTATATTCATTTAAAGGATGAAATTCCGACCCCAATTAATAATGAACAATTAAGTTTCCTGCATTTTTATTCACGTCAGCAAATACATTTAATTTTGAGTGCTTATTCTAGAATGAAAAGTCTAAAGTTACGGCCTCAAAAACATTGTTTAAAACTCAAATTCCCCTTAGATCAGCATTCTATTCGTAAAGAAATTACACCACCTCAAAGCTCTGACAAAGACAATGATATTTTAATTTGTCTATTACAAAAATTAATCAACGAAATTACCAAATGCCAAGTTCCTGTTTCTCTAAAGAATAATTCTTTCGAAATAAAACTACCAAACTATATCATAAAGGTTGATTTAAACTATCACGAACAGCAAGACCATTTATATCCATTACAATATAGCATCCACGCATGGCATAGAGATTTCCAATATCTCGAAATCTCAAATACCTTCATGATACCGTCTTTGAATGATCTTATTTTCCATATACAAAAGCTTTTTTTACTTATATTTCAATTACCTGAACATCTCGCGAGACAAGAATATTCATTGAGTCAATATTATTTTTATTCGCAATGCCATACAAAAGATTAAATGGACACTTAAAATATTTGATAGTGAGATGTCGAGCACCACCATAAAAGGTAAGAAAGGTAAGTTATAAGAAGGTTAAAGTATGATAAAATTCGTTTCATTTATTTGATATTAAGTCATTAAAACACATTATTTAACATAAACATTCATATTGCTTAGAATCTATACCATAAAATTACGTGTAGATTCTCAATCTTTTCGCAATCATTGATTGAAATGAAATTTTTGGTTCATTAAGTTTTTTATAAACTCAGTCAATAAGAGCGATAGAGCGGGACATAAAATTCTTAGATGAATTCAGTTCCGCTCCTTTTTTAATTGTGACTAATTTTTTACAAATATGACTTTTAGCGTTAGAATACATGGAGTCATCTTAGTTATGCATTGACAAAATATTGAATTATTGTGATTACATTTTACTTTTACAGTATTTGAAGTAGATAAATAAAACCAATTAACTAAAAAAGTAATTTGAAACCATCTTAAAATATAAAATTCGTGTATATAAATGTTTTAGAAAGACTATTAAAACATTTTTGTGAATTAAATCACAATATAGACTTAATTGTGTTCAATAAATTGTTGAAATCGCTTTCTTTAGGGTGTACGATAACTATGGCCTAAAAATAAAGAAAGAAGGTTTTGGGGAAATGGATATTATTTTAGGAGTAGGGACTTTAGTACTCGTTCTTATTATCATGACGCTTTTCTTAAATTTTGCGCCATATGGTAAACAAGGTTTACAAGCTTTATCAGGGGCTGCTTGTGCCACGTTTTTACCACAGGCGTTCTTAAGTTACGCAATTGGTGGCGTATTCCATGTTAAATTTTTCCAAGAAATTGGTGATTTAGCAGGGAGTTTAAGTGGTATAGCTGTTGGTATATTAACTTGTCTAAAGTTAGAAGTGTCTCCAGTATTTGCAGTCATTGTAGGTTTAGTATTACATGACTCAAAATTATTACCTGCGTTTATCGCAGCGTATGTTGTTGCATTTGGAATCAAGTTTGTTGAGAAAAAAGTTCCAGAGGGACTAGATTTAATTGTTGTTATTTTATTGGCTCCAGCAGTTACATTTGGTCTTGCAAACTTAATTTCTCCAGGGGTTATTGCAGTACTTAAACAAATTGGTAGTGCAATCACTTCAGTAGGTGATAACAACCCATATGCATTAGCAGTCATTTTAGGACTTGTTATTCCTGTAACTGGTATGACGCCATTAAGCTCAATGGTACTTACAAGCTTATTAGGTTTAACTGGTATTCCAATGGCAATTGGTGCGTTAACATGTACAGGAGCATCTTTTGTTAATGGAATCTTATTTAGCAAATTAAAAATTGGTAATAAAGGTAATGCCTTCGCGGTATTTGTAGAGCCGTTAACTCAAATTGACTTAATTGCCAAATATCCGCTACAACTGTTTGGTGCGAATGCCATTATTGGTGTTGTAAATGCTTGTATTGTCACATACAGTGGACTAGTTATTGATATTAAAGGTATGGCAACACCTATAGCAGGTGCTATTGTACTTTATGGCTTTAACGATGCTGTAAGATCTACAATTACAATTATCGCAGTAGCAATTGCAAGTGTGATATTAGCGTATGTTATTAGTGCTATTATTAATAAATTTAACTTGATGAATGTCGGATTCAAGTTACCACGTAGAAAAAACCAGGTTAAGGAGAGTGTTTAATGATGGCTAAAAGCTATGATTATCAAAGTGCTTTCGATATTATTGGACCAGTAATGATGGGACCTTCAAGTTCTCATACAGCAGGTGCAGTAAAAATTGGTAATTCAGCGAGAGCTGTGTTAGGAGATATGCCTAAGCATATAGAAATTCGTTATTATGAATCTTTTGCTAAAACGCATCAAGGGCATGGTACAGACGTTGCTATTGTCGGAGGTGCTATGGGCTACAGCACTTTCGATAGTAGAATTAAATCATCCTTAGACATAGCAAAAGATGAAAATATTACAATTGATATTATTGAAGATGAAGGAGAAAGTATTGGTCAACATCCTAACTGTGCTTATATCAAAGCAAATACGAAAGACGGTCGTTATATAGAAGTGATAGGTATTTCTATTGGTGGCGGTACAATCAAACTAAAAGGTATCAATGTAAATGGTTTAGATGTGGAACTGAATCATGGGCTTCCAATGTTAGTTATAGATGGAAATATGAATAAAGCTAAAATAAATCATCTTATTAATGATTTATCAGATATGAACTTAGACCTAGGTGAAGAATTAATAAAAACAAATGATAATGAAGGTTTAGTTGTATTTCCTTTAAATAAAGCAATCTCAGAATCAGCATTAAATATTATTAAAGATAAACATAGTGATTTAAACGTTTCCTATATCAAATAGAGGGGGATTAACATGTTTGATTCAATTAGAGAGACAATAGATTATTCAGTTGAAAATAACATCAGTTTTGCTGATATGATGATTAATGATGAAATGGAAAGAGAAGGTAAATCTCGCGAAGAAGTGCGTGATTTAATGAGACAAAACTTAAACGTTATGCGTGAGGCGGTTGAAAAAGGTACGACTGGCGACGGTGTGGAAAGTGTGACAGGTTATACAGGACATGACGCTGCTAAACTTCGAGATTACAACGAGAATAATCATGCATTATCAGGTCATGAAATGATTGATGCAGTCAAAGGTGCAGTTGCAACGAACGAAGTTAATGCAGCAATGGGTATTATTTGTGCTACTCCGACAGCTGGTTCCTCGGGAACGATTCCCGGCGTAATATTTAAATTAGAAAAAACTCATAATATCACTGAAGATCAAATGATAGATTTTCTATTCACATCAG
The DNA here is from genome assembly GCF_001815825.1 of Staphylococcus sp. HMSC068G11. Classification (NCBI taxonomy): domain Bacteria; kingdom Bacillati; phylum Bacillota; class Bacilli; order Caryophanales; family Staphylococcaceae; genus Staphylococcus; species Staphylococcus sp. HMSC068G11. The sequence continues at coordinate 214,825 of NZ_KV822075.1, read as the reverse complement.
CTTTATTCGGGCGAGTAGTTGCAAACAACGCGAGCGTTGCCGGTGCAACTGGTGGTTGTCAAGCCGAAGTGGGTTCGGCATCTGCAATGGCTGCAGCTGCTGCAGTATCAATTTTTAACGGGTCACCTGAACAATCAGGACATGCCATGGCATTGGCAATTAGTAACTTATTAGGCTTAGTTTGCGATCCAGTTGCTGGTTTAGTTGAAATTCCATGTGTAATGCGTAATGCTATTGGTTCAGGAAATGCATTAATATCTGCAGACCTTGCACTAGCTGGAGTTGAAAGTCAAATTCCAGTTGATGAAGTCATAGGTGCTATGGATAGAGTAGGTCGTAATTTACCTGCATCATTAAGAGAAACAGGATTAGGTGGTTTAGCAGGTACACCTACTGGCGAAGAAATCAAACGTAAAATATTCGGCGAAGCAGACAACATGGTTAAAAATAAATAATTAATATTTAAATGCTCAGGCTTTATAAATTATAAAGCTTGAGCATTTTTAGTAGTAAAAGATGTTAAAAATAAAGAAAAAATTATAAAAGATAAAGTTCTTATATTAAGAACGCCTTTAATCATATGATTATAGGCGTTTTATATATTGCAAATTTTCTGACAACAACATAAAATAGCTAAAAAGGGGTTGATGAAATGCTGAGATTATTTTTGATCTTCATCGCATTCATCATTAACACGACGATAACTTATTTATGGACCATCGAGGGAACATGGCCCAACTTGCTATTTAAATCATTATCATTGAGCATGATAATTGTTTTTATATTCTATTACATTCGTTTTGTTATTGAAGATAAAAAAGAAGACTGAAGAAATAAAAAATAAAGAGTATCTTTTTGGATTAACTTATTTAATAATAACTCCACACTTTCTTATGAATCGGATAAATCATATTGATAAAATGATAAATCGAGCCATCGATTAAACTTATAACCTACATTTTTAATTGTACCTGCATGTGAGAAGTCAAACTTTTTATGTAATGCGATACTGTCCATGTTCGATGCATCAATCCCGGCAACAATGGTGCGATAACCTTGTTCTTTAGCGTAATGAATTAAATTCTCTAATAATTGAGAAGCGATACCTAGTCCTCTGTACTGTTGATGAACATATATTGAATGTTCAATAGTATATAAATAGGCCGGCCATTGTCTAAAGGAACCATAAGTGGCAAAACCAACCACTTTCCCTTCTTTTTCATAAACCCATATAGGTTCGTTTATTTTTGCTTTAGATTGATACCATTGAAGACGTTCATCTAATTGTTGTGGCTTATACGTATAAACAGCTGTTGTATTAAGGATAGCATCATTATAAATTGTCAAAATATCTTGAAGATCCTCTAGTCGTGCAAATCTAATCATCTCAATCCCTCAAATCTTTAAAATTATTATTTTTATTCAATAGACAATGCATCATCTTCAGGCATTCTCATCTAGTTCAGATATCACACCATGTAATGTTGAATTTTTAATTTAATGCTATACTAAACTAAAATTATATAATTTGCGAAATAAATATAAAGGAGTAACATAAATGAAGCAGTGGATGAATAGATTAATCACCTTAATAGGAGTATTGTTAATCATTTTAGCTATTTATTTATTCTCAAAGCCATATATCGATAATTATCTTCATGAAAAAGATAACGATCATAAAATTGAAAATTATGATAAAAAGGAAAAAGAACAGACAAAGACATCTAAATCGACGCCAAAGATACCTTCCGATAAATCTAAAATGGCTGGTTATATAGAAGTTCCAGATGCGCAAATAAAAGAACCTGTATACCCTGGTCCAGCAACGCCAGAACAACTCAATAGAGGTGTAAGTTTTGCAGAAGGTGACGAATCTCTTAATCAACAGAACATTTCAATTGCTGGTCATACGTTTACTGATCGTCCGCACTATCAATTTACAAATTTAAAATCAGCAAAAATCGGTAGTAAAGTGTATTTTAAAACTGGAAATCAAACTAGAAAGTATAAAATAACTAAAATACGTGATGTTAAACCTACAGAGGTTAAGGTATTAGACGAACATCCTAATAAGAAAAATCAATTAACATTAATTACTTGTGATGACTATAATGAAGAAACGGGTGTTTGGGAAACAAGGAAAATATTTATAGCTACACAAATTAACTAATATTCTTATAAGTGAAAGATACGTAATAAACTGTATGAATTATGTTCTGCTTCGAGAAGAAGCTTTGTTAAAATGAATTTTAATAACTTATTGATTAGAGAGTTAAGGACAAAGTGATTGTCCTTGGCTCTTTTTAATATGTCGATTCAAGTTATATAAATGAAAATAAGAGATTTATCTTATATATTAAGCGATAGTGTGAATGACAAAGGTAATTATTTTTTATGTTGAAAACAATTTCAATATATGAATATTTTTTCACTATATTTGATATTGCTTCAATCCCAAATCCAACAGCTATATAATGATTATGAATTTTAATCTATAGATAGGGGGCTTAACGATGATTAAAGCCATTGCGGTAGATATGGATGGAACATTTCTTGACTCAAATAAACAGTTTGATAGAAATCGTTTTGAAACTATTTTTAAAGAATTAATAGATAAAAATATCAAATTTATAGCTGCGAGTGGGAATCAATTTGCAAAGCTAAAATCAATTTTTGGAGATAGGGAAATGTTCTTTATATCTGAAAATGGAGCAGTCATCTATAAAGGTAATCAACTTTACAATTATCGAAGTTTTGATCAGTATATTTTTCAAAAAGTTGTAAATTATTTAAATTTGAATCAAAAGATAAACAATTTGATTATTTGTGGTGTGAAAAGTGCATATATTTTAAAAGAGACAAGCGAAGCATTTAAGCAAGATGCACGTACATATTATCACCAACTCATAGAGATTGACTCCTTACAAACATTACCTGACGATGATTATGTGAAAATTGCTTTCAATATTAATCGTCAGACTCATCCAGACTTAGATGAGAAATTAGCTCTTAAGTTTAAAGATGATATTAAACTAGTATCAAGTGGCAGAGATAGTATAGATGTTATTATGCCAAATATGACTAAGGGTCAAGCTTTGTCTAGATTATTAAAAGAATGGCAAATGTCTGCTTCACATTTAATGGCATTTGGAGATGCAAATAACGATAAAGATATGTTGGAACTCGCCGAACATAGTTATGTCATGGCTAATAGTGAAGATCAATCATTATTTAATATAGCAAGTCATGTGGCACCTTCCAATGATGAACAAGGTGTACTATCAACAATCGAAAATGTTGTTCTCGGTTATTCCAATAAATAATAAAATGGTTAAATGTCTGAAACATTAACATGTACAGACGCTTAACCATTTTTTATTAGAAAAGTAAACTGTTTATTATTTTATTCACATTAATAAAAAGTGATATTGTAATGTAATGGTATAGGCTAAGTAAATCGAAATAATGATAAATAATATATTGACTACAGTGATTACTGACTTTATACGTATTAGTTTAATCGCGTATCACATGTGCCAGTTTTAATTACTGATAATGCTGCATTCAAACCACCCTCGACTAAATTTTGTACTGCTTCATCAGAGAAAAAGGCAATATGAGGTGTAACTAAAATGTTTTCATTTCTAATTAGGTCTAATAATATTGGGTCATCAATCGTTTGATTTGACCAATCAAATGTGAAATAATTAGCTTCATTTTCATATGTGTCAATGGCAGCACCTGATAATGTACCATTATTGACTGCTTCAATTAAATCAGGTGTGTTAATCACAGCTCCTCTTGCTGCATTAACTAAAACGGCACCTTTTTTTACTTTTTTAAACATATTGTTATCAAATAAATGAAAACTATCTTTATTAGCGGGTACATGTAATGAGATAATATCAGCATCTTTAATTGCATCCTCTATTGTTTCTTTATATTCTAAGAAAGATAAAGAATGATTAGGGTATGCATCATAACCAACTACTTTCGCACCAAAACCAGCATAGATTTTACCTGTTGCAGCACCAATACGTCCTGTACCGATGATTGCTACGGTCATGTTTTTTACTGGACGAGACATAATAGGGGACGCCCACGTGAAATTATGTGCTTGCACACGTTTTTCAATTGTTGGGAATTTTCGTACGAGTTGCAGAGCGATAGATACCGAATATTCAGCAATTGTTTCAGGTGAATAACTAGGTATATTTGAGATAATAATTCCATGTTTTTTTGCAAGTTCTAAGTCATACATATCAAATCCAGCCGTACGTTGTGCAATTTGTTTAATACCATAAGACTCTAATTTAGGGTAAACTTCAGGTTCTAATTTACCGAACTGCATTGTTGTCACACCGTCATAATCTTTTAATTGATCGACTGTATCTACACTTAAAAGTTCTGTTGATGTAGTAACATCGATATTATTTTTCTTTCCCCAACGTAATGCCATGTCCTTTTCATATGCTCTTGTACCGAAAAACATAATTTTTGTCATTAAAATTACCTCATTTCTAAAATTTAGAATTAATGAATAGTAAAAACATTCACAAGTCAGTACTTATGATTTTTTTATTATATGTGATTTAATTCACTAAACAAGTTATTTCATAGGTCTTTTAAATTTCTAAATTATACTAACTATATAAGTGAGCTGAAGAGATTAGAAATCAATTACTTTAGTTACACTTTGAAGTCGTATATAATTTGTATCAACAGAAGTAAAGAGAGGAAGGTATGATTATGAATCAAATGAATCAAACGATTGTTGATGCATTCCATTTTAGACATGCGACAAAAGAATTTGACCCTGCGAAAAAAATTAGTGATGAAGATTTTAATACGATTTTAGAAACAGGTAGATTATCTCCAAGTTCACTAGGTTTAGAACCTTGGCACTTTGTAGTGGTTCAAAATAAAGAATTGAGAGAAAAATTGAAAGCCTATAGTTGGGGAGCACAAAAGCAACTTGATACAGCAAGTCACTTTGTATTAATTTTTGCCCGTAAGAATGTGACGGCTCATACAGAATACGTGCAACATTTACTTCGTGGTGTTAAAAAATATGAAGAAAGTACAATTCCAGCTGTTGAAAATAAATTTGATGATTTCCAAGAAAGTTTCCATATCGCCGATAATGAACGAACATTGTATGATTGGGCGAGTAAACAAACATATATTGCGTTAGCAAACATGATGACAAGTGCTGCATTACTAGGTATCGACTCATGTCCAATTGAAGGATTTGATTTAGACAAAGTGACTGAAATTCTTTCTGATGAGGGTGTTTTAGATACAGAACAATTTGGTATTTCAGTTATGGTAGGCTTTGGTTACAGAGCACAAGAGCCTAAACACGGCAAAGTTAGACAAAATGAAGACGACATCATTAGTTGGATTGAATAAAGAAATTTTATGAAACCACAAGGTATAGCATAGGTTTATGTTAAATACTATAGTTTACTCCTGATAGTGAGAACTTTAATCAAGTACGATTATATGAATATAAAATTAAGTGAGTTATCAATAATAAATATATAAACAACCTGAGACTTCTACTTGAAGCCTCAGGTTGTTTTTTGAATATAATAAATTTTTTATACGTTGAATAATGTGACGCGAAGCGGGTACAACACAAACATAGTCACTTTTATTGATGATGCAAACAGATAATTTTGCATTATTTACAAAAGAGGTTAAAATAAGTGTTACATTGAGTAAACGCTTACATTTTATTAGGGATAAGCGATTACTTCAAATATCACTAAAAAAGGATGGGTTTTAATGACAAATATTAACGTAAGAAATTATATAGATGAAAGTTACGGCTTGTTTATTAACAATGAATTCCAAGCTAGTGATAGTGGGGAAACATTAACTGTTTCTAATCCAGCTAATGGTGAAGATTTAGCTAAAGTTGCACGCGCTGGTAAAAAAGATGTGGATAAAGCTGTTCAGGCAGCTCATGATGCATTTGATAGTTGGAGTAAGATTTCTAAAGAAGAACGTGCAGATTATTTATTAGAAATTAGTCGACGTATTCATGAGAAAACTGAACATTTAGCAACAGTTGAATCACTGCAAAATGGTAAACCCTATCGCGAAACATCAACAATTGATGTACCACAAGCAGCCAATCAATTTAAGTATTTTGCTAGCGTTTTAACAACTGACGAAGGTTCAGTTAATGAAATTGATCAAAATACAATGAGTTTAGTTGTTAATGAACCTGTTGGGGTTGTTGGTGCAGTAGTAGCATGGAACTTCCCAATTTTATTAGCATCATGGAAATTAGGACCAGCTTTAGCAGCAGGTAATACAGTAGTAATTCAACCATCATCATCAACGCCTTTATCATTAATTGAACTTGCTAAAATTTTCCAAGAAGTTCTTCCTAAAGGAGTAGTTAATGTCTTGACTGGTAAAGGGTCTGAATCAGGAGACGCTATTTTCCATCATGAAGGTGTAGACAAATTATCATTTACAGGTTCTACTGACGTGGGTTACGGTGTGGCACAAGCAGGTGCTGAACGTATCGTTCCTACAACATTAGAATTAGGTGGTAAAAGTGCTAATATTATCTTTGATGACGCTAATTTAGAGCAAGTGATTGAAGGTGTTCAACTTGGTATATTATTTAACCAAGGTGAAGTATGTAGTGCAGGTTCAAGATTATTAGTACAATCATCTATTTACGATGAATTATTGCCAAAATTGAAAGAAGCATTTGAAAATATTAAAGTTGGCGATCCATTTGATGAAGATACTAAAATGAGTGCGCAAACTGGACCAGAACAATTAGATAAAATTGAAAGTTATATAAAAATTGCTGAAGAAGATGACAAAGCTAACATCTTAACTGGTGGTCATCGAATCACAGACAACGGCTTAGACAAAGGTTACTTCTTTGAGCCTACAATTATTGAGATTAACGATAATAAACATCAACTTGCTCAAGAAGAAATCTTTGGTCCAGTTGTAGTAGTTGAAAAATTCGATGATGAGCAAGAAGCTATCGAAATTGCAAATGATTCTGAGTATGGTTTAGCTGGAGGTATCTTTACTACAAATTTAAATCGTGCATTAAATGTAGCTAAAGCTATGAGAACAGGTCGTATTTGGATTAACACTTATAATCAAATTCCTGCAGGTGCGCCATTCGGAGGATATAAAAAATCAGGTATTGGGCGCGAAGTATATAAAGATGCTATCAAAAACTATCAACAAGTTAAAAATATCTTTATTGATACAAGCAACCAAACTAAAGGTTTATATTAATAAAAAGAGGCACTTTACAGGATGCATGCGTATGCGTGCATCCTGTTTTTTTGTTGAAATTTTACTTCAATTAAAAGCAGAAAATATTTTTGAGTATTACACAAAAATTTATTTATCTGGTGAAAAATAATAAATTAATATTTGTTTTTATATTTTGTATGGTACAATAATTTTAAATATGAAAATGTTGTGAGGGATTTTATGAATTTAGAAGAAAAAAGTTATATTGAACAACAAGTAACGAATCGTGGAAAATCTACTGCTGTATCTTATGTACTTTGGTTTTTTTTAGGAGGATTTGGAGCACATAGATTTTATCATGGTAAAGTAGGAAGTGGAGTTGGATTATTAGTCTTAACATTATTAACTGTTTGGTTTACTTTTGGAATTCCTACATTAATTTGGGCTATTATTGATGCTTTTTTAATTCCAAACTGGGTTAGAGAAGATGAAGAAAGAATACGTCAGCAAGCATTAAGCGAAGTAAAATTAATGAAAAATAAATAAAATTATAAAAACCTGAGACATTGAGTGCAACACAAAGTTAGACTAAATTCTAACATTGTGAGGTATAGTACACATCAATCTTGTCTCAGGTTTTCTTAATATATAGACAAAACACTAGAAATTACATCTACCTTATATCAAACACTTTCAACAAATCCCATAAAGACGAAGTACATGTTGAAATTCAACGGACTAGGAAAGTTGGGGTTCGTGGCCTTAACAAAGAGAATTTTACGGAGAAATTCCACGGGCAGAGCAAGTTGTCGGTAACTTGGATAGCTTATTCAAAATAAGGCGTGTATCAACTACGATAAGTTATCATCGTTATTTTGTTTTGTTACCATGAATTGTAATGTCAAAGCCTTCAGGTGAAGTAACATGACTACTATTTGCATTAGGTTGATATATGTCAAAGTGACATAAACCATAAGTTTGTTCATTTTGAGTTCTAATCTTATTTGACTGCCAAGTATTTGTAGCTATATGATGATGATACTTTTGAGTAGACATAAATAGTGCTTGTGGGAAATTAGATATATGTTCGAACCCTAGCTTTTCAACATAAAATTCATAAGCTGATTCTAAATTGTGGGTTTTGAGATGTAAATGGCCGATTTTTCCTTCTTCCGGCCAACCTTGCCAACTTTCGTTTGAGCGTTGAGCCATTAAATCATTGACATCAACTTCCAATGTATCCATTTTGACAAAACCGTCTCGCCATACCCAGTCTTCTGAAGGACGATCATGATAGACTTCAATACCATTACCTTCAGGATCAGCGAAATATAGCGCTTCACTGACAAGGTGATCTCCGCCACCCATTGCGATGTTGTGATTGTTAGCATGATAAAGGAAGTCTGCTAAATCGCTACGAGTCGGTAAAAGATAAGCAACATGGAATAAACCTGCTTCTCTAAATTCCGGTTGTCGACCATTGTTGAGTTCATTTAAAGTTAAAGTATAACCAAGATTTCCGATGTTGAATACGGTCTGTTGATTCGTTTGTTTTTCAATAGAAAAACCTAATACATTAGAATAGAAATCAGTTAATTTATTTAAATCTTTAACATTTAAAGTGACGTTTGTTACTTGTGTAGCATCTATAGAATGAAAATTTGTCATCGTTTCGTGTTCCTTTCAATTTTAAAATAAGTATAATTAATATACTTAAAAGATACTAAAATAGCTAATATATTGAACTAATATAAAATCTAAATAAAAGAGTAGAACTAAATTATTTTGAAATTAGTCCTACCCTTACATAGTTAACTATATGTGTGCCCATTTGATAAACGTATTGCATATTTAGTCAACTGCTATAAATTTTCGGTGAAATAAGCGAACGACGTATATCTCAAATTGATATGAGTACATTCACATAAACTATCCTAAATAAACATCTTGTGCATGATCATCTTTTTCTAATACGTTTTTTGCGAATGGACAAGAAGCGATAATTTTTAGATTGTTTTCTCGTGCATGTTCAACAACACGATTAACTAATTTTTTACCTAGACCTTGTCCACCGAGTTCATCAGAAACTCCAGTATGATCTATGTCTATCTCATTGTTATCAACCTCTTTAAATGTAATAACAGCTTTTGGGTTATTTTCGTCATCACCTACATAGAATTTATGATCGCCTTGTTTAATTTCTGCAGCCATCGACGTTCACTCCTTTAAAATAGTATATAGTTATATTTATCACGCTTTGACGTTTTCAAACATAATTGGTTTACAGTTTACATTTATATTGATAACTATTGCTTTTTTATAATGTAACGGATATAGTGATAAGCGTATAAATTGGTCATAGTAGGGAGCACTTATATTGAAGAAATTAATTATAGTGTCAATCATCATTTTAATGTTAAGCGGATGCAGTAGCTTTGATCATCGTAAACGCGAAAGTATTAATGACAAGAATAAAATGAAAGTATACACGACTGTATACGCATTTCAAAGTTTGACACAACAGATTGGTGGAAAATATGTTGACGCGCAATCAATCTATCCTGCTGGTGCTGATTTACACTCATATGAACCAACACAAAAAGATATGATTGATATTGCCAAAAGTGATCTGTTTGTCTATTCAAGTCATCAATTAGATCCTGTCGCTGCAAAGATTACGAATTCGATGACCAATAATAGTATGAAATTAGCGCTTGCCGAAGGACTCAAACAAAGTGATTTTATTCACTCTAAAGACCATGATGAAGATCATGAGCATCATTCACATCATGAAGAATCGAATCAAGATCCTCATGTTTGGTTAGATCCTGTTCTAAATCAAAAATTCGCTTTCATGATTAAAGAGAAATTAATAGAGAAAGACCCTAAACATCAAGCTTATTACAATAAAAATTATAAAATAGTAAATAAAGATATTGTGCATATTGATCAACAGCTACAATCAATAACGAAGCATTCTAAAAGAGATAAAGTTGTGATATCACACGATTCGCTAGGATATTTAGCGCATCGTTATGGTTTTAAACAACAAGGTGTTAAAGGTATGAATGATGAAGAACCTAGTCAAAAAGAGATTTTGAATATCGTTAAAGATATACAGCATTCACACGCGCCTTATGTTTTATATGAACAAAATATTACCTCCAAAATTACAGATGTTATTAAGAAAGAAACAGATACGAAACCATTAAGTTTTCATAATTTAGCTGTATTGACTAAAGAGGAGCAAAATGATGATTCAATTTCATACCAATCATTAATGAAAAAGAACATTCACGTATTAAATCGCGCACTCAATAATTAAAAACGGGGTGGGTTTAACGTTCTAAATAAAACGTTAAACCCATCCCGTTAGTTATATGATAATGATTATATTAGTATCTGATATAACTTACTGTGGTATTATAGTATTCTTCAAAACCGTGAATACCGTCAGCGCCACCTAAGCCTGATTCACGCCAACCTGCGTGATAGCCATTAACGACTTCTTCAGCCTCACAATTTGCATATACTTCACCAAATTTTAGACGTTCGGTTGCTGTCATTACTTCTGTTAAATTTTCAGAGAAGATATAAGAAGATAAGCCAGCGTTTGTATCATTAGCGTCTTCAATCACTTGTTCAAAATTACGGTATGTTGTTATCGCAAGAACAGGACCAAAAATTTCATCTTTAAAGACACTATCGTCTTTTCTAACGTTATCTAATACCGTTGGTGCGTAGAAGAAACCATGGCGTTTTAATTGATGTCCACCAGTCATCAATGTTGCACCATTTTTAATAGCATCTTGAACCTTTTCATGAATACTATCAAGTTGCTTTTGGTTAATAATTGCGCCGTAATCGGTGTTTTCATCAAATGAATCTCCAACAGTTAAGCTTTTCATTTTGGAAGTTACTTTATTTAAAAAGTCATCGTGAACATCTTCATGCACAAAGATACGTTCAGGGCACGTACAAACTTGACCTGCATTATTTATACGGGCTGTCACAATATAGTCAACTGCTTTATCTAAATCGGCATTTGATGTGACAATGACTGGAGCATTTCCACCTAATTCTAAATTTACTTTCTTTACAGTTTGAGCAGCATTTTCGTAAACAGATTTACCAGCTCTCATACTTCCAGTTAAAGAAATAAGTTGAATGTCTTTATGCGAAGCTAATTGTGTACCTACTGTTTCTCCAGTGCCAGGAACAATTTGAATCAAACCTGCTGGTATAGTTGATGCTCTGAATAATTCAGCTAATCGAAGAGTGAGTAACGTTGTCTCTTCACTAGGTTTAATCACTACTGAACAACCAGTTACAATAGCTGGAATGACTTTTCGCATAAGGACAAGTATCGGTGCGTTCCATGGCACAATACCAGCAGTAACTCCGATAGGTTTGTTGATAATTTGAATCGTTTCATTTGCAATACTATTTTGTAGAACACGTCCTTTATCTGACATACTCAGACTTGTCATATAATCGATAAATGAGATTGATTTGTCAATTTCTCCATAAGCTTGCGATAAAGTTTTACCTTGTTCTTTTACGTATAATTGAGCTATTTCATCGCGATTTTTTTCTAATAAAGGTATAAGTAATTTAACATGTTCTGCACGTGTAGGTTGAGGCACGCGCTCCCATTCAAGTTGTGCTTGTTGAGATTTTTCAATTGCGTCGTTTACTTCCTCTTCAGTTGCAAGAGTGATAGTATCAAATGCCTCGCCAGTAGCTGGATTAATGACATCCATTGTTTCTTTAGACTGACTTTCTATAAATTCATTGTTAATAAATAATTGGTTTGTCATGTTAAACACCTCCATTAGAAGTATTCCCTGAAAAATCAGTTTTAAATTTAAATTGCGTTATTTATATTAAAATTCTCCTGAACTTCAAGAAAATGAGCAACCATTAAGAAGGTAAATAGTGTTTAAATAGATTGGTTAACTTACACAGGAAGTGCTAATAGAATTAAAATTTGTTTAGTATGTGTTTAACTCTTTACCTTATTGATAATATAAAAGCCTAAGACAATTTGTCCTAGGCTAAGATTATTATTTTCGTAAAATTCCTTTGTATATCACAGGAATTAATAAGATAAAACCAAAAAGTCCCATGATAGGGAATACTTTACCAATGAGAGAAATGAATCCCACAAAAGTACAAGCAAATGTTATTATCGCCATCATAACTATAAGAATATAATAGCGTTTCGTAAACGGTCGACTAAATCGTGATGCAAAGGCGTACATTAAACCGACTACTGTATTGTATATGACTAAAACCATAATGACAGACATGATAATACCAATGGATGGAGAAATCTGCTTAGCAAGTAGCAATGATGGTAATGCTGCTTCTTTAATTTGATTAAATTCTGTAACAAGACCAAAATTAATCAAAAGTAATAGTAAAGTGACAATAATACCACCGATAAGTCCACCATAAATTGTGGACGATTGATACCTTAGCTTCCCACCCATTACAGTTAAAAAGCTAAATGCAGCAGCAATTTGTAAGCTAGCATAATTAATTGCGTCAAACCACCAACCAGGTGAAATCGACTTATTTTGATTTGAATATTGACTGGCGTCACTAAAGTTTAAATCACCGGTAATAAAGTAATACACTGCAATCATTACTACGACTGCCACAAGAAATGGTGTTACTCCTCCTAAAACAGCGATGAGACGATCGAACTTTAGAAATAATGTTAACAAAATAAGTATCACTAAAGTGAGAGAACTTAACCAAAAAGGTAAGCCAAAACTTTCATTTATGGTCGATGCTCCGCCGGCTGTCATAATAATTGCTAGAGAAAATAAAAATACCGTAAGTATAATATCAAATAATTTAGCTATTGTTGGATGTAAATAATATCGAATAGATTCGGAGTGGTTTTGAGATCTAAGACGAAAGCCAGTATTTAATACGAATATTCCTCCAAGAGTTATGATAAGTCCAGTAATAAAAATACCGCCAATACTGTAAATACCATGACTAGTGAAGAATTGAAAAATTTCCTGACCTGTTGCAAATCCTGCTCCAACTACTACGCCTACAAAGGCGAAGGCAACAATGATGGATTCTTTAACATTGTTCATTTAATAAACAAATCCCTTCAAGCGCTATCCAAGTTAGATTAATTTTTCTTACAAAAATTTTAAAAATTACATTAATCTATTTTAGATGATTTTACTGAAAAAATAAACAGTAAAGTTCGCCACATATGTACTGTTGTATAAATAGGGTGTACGTTTAAGTGTGGTATGATTAAATAAGATGACAGATAAGTGCGCATATTCAAGTGCCATCTAACTTAAATCCATATATTTCATTTAAATGTTTACATTATCTTTAAGCAAATCATAATGCAATTGCAAATCATTTTTGGTAGTATAGGTCAATATTAAGTATATAAATCGAATTGGAAATAAAGAAGGTGTTTAATATGTCATTGGACTTGCCCGTGATGCTAACGATTGTGTTGTTCTTAGCACTAGGCATTTTTAGTCAATGGTTAGCGAGTAGAATAAAATGGCCATCGATTGTTGTCATGGCCATCGTAGGTTTACTTGTAGGACCTATTTTTGGATTAGCAAACCCAAAAGAGGCACTTGGACCTGAGGCATTTAGTTCAATTGTATCTCTTGCTGTAGCAATTATTTTATTTGAAGGTAGTAGTAATTTAGATTTTAGAGAATTAAAAGGCATTTCTAAAGCTGTTATAAGAATTATTACAATAGGTGCAGGGATTGCGTGGATTTTAGGAGCGATTGCTTTACATGTCACTATGAATTTCCCTCTGTCTATTTCATTTGTTATCGGAGGACTATTTCTAATCACTGGTCCAACTGTGATTCAACCTTTATTAAAGCAAGCGAAAGTAAAAAGAAATGTCGATTCAGTATTAAGATGGGAAAGTATTATCTTAGATCCTATTGGACCTATTATTGCACTCACTGCATTTTATGTATTCCAGATTTTTGAGGAAGGGATAGGCTTTGTCGTTATTATTCTCTTTATCTTGAAACTCTTAGCTGCAATTTTAATAGGTTTTGGTGCAGCCTTTCTATTTAATTGGCTTATAGGTCAAGATAAAATTCCTCAAAGTTTAATGCCACCCATTCAGTTTGTATTTATTCTTTTAACATTTAGTATCTGCGATGAGATATTATCAGAATCAGGCTTACTAGCTGTAACAATTTTTGGCTTAATGATGGCGCGTAAAAAACGTCACGATCTCATCTTTAAGGAATCAGACCACTTTATAGATAATGCATCATCTATACTTGTGAGTACTGTATTTATTTTAATTACGTCTTCTCTAACTAAAGATGTATTGCTCAATGTGTTATCTTGGCAGCTCATACTATTTAGTTTGGTAATGATTGTATTAGTAAGACCAATTTCAGTGCTTCTTTCAACATTAGGTACTGAAATAACTAAAAAGGAACGTGCAGTAGTAGCACTAATGGCTCCCAGAGGTATTGTGGTTTTAACAGTGGCACAATTCTTCTCAAGTTTATTTATGGACGATAAAATTCCTATGGCTCAATATATTACACCAGTAACCTTTGGTCTTGTATTTATCACTGTAGTCATTTATGGATTTGGTTTTACACCTTTAAGTAAACTGTTCGGTGTAGCAAGTACGGAGCCACCAGGCGTAATTATCGTCGGAGAAAGTGAATTTTCATTCCATCTCGGCATTAATCTAAGGGATCATGGTATACCCGTCATGATGTTCAACTTATTTGAAAACACATCAGAAAAAGCCCACGAAGCGGGGTTCGAAGTATTTAAAGGTAATCTTTTATCTAGCAATGATAGAATTTATTCTGATTTATTACGCTATAATAAATGTATTTTGATGACACAATCGTTTATCTTTAACAGTTTAGCATTTAATGAATTGGTACCTGAATTTGGCTTGAATAATGTAGATATGATGCCTGTATCTTTTAATGATGAGCAAGCACGAAACAATTTAAATGGTCCAATCAGAAATCATATATTATTTGATGAAAATCATACCCCACGTTGGTTTAATCAATTTATTACACAACATAATATTATTGAAGTACCAGCAGAAGATTATGAAAAAATTACAGAAAATGATATGTTAATCTATCATATCAATGAAGATAAAGAAGTGACGTTTAAACGAAGTAATAGAGATATACCTGAACATGAAACAGGTGTTTATGGTATTTTAAAAAATGCTTATTTAACATAATGTGTTGCGTAAGTTACAAAAAGTCATATTTCAAAAATTAATTTGTTTTATGAAAAGATAATCAATGACGTGACCTTTAATTTATTCAAAATAAAACATAGCATACTTTAGCACATGAATTAAGCGCCTGTACATGAGTGTATGTACGGGCGCTTTTAATTTAAGTTATTAGGAGGTAAGATATGTTATTATACTTCAACTTACTAAATATGTTTAAAAATATTATTTTAAATATCGGTCGTGCATTAAAATTTTGAGGATATCAATTTGATCTTGCAGTTGTTTACCGATATTGGTATCTCTAATTTTTTTACGTTGCAATTCTTCATCTACAACGCGTTTCACTGACAATTCATCTGCCCCCATTGATAACACTTTTTCTTTTCTATTAAACTCTTTATGTGCGACCAATTGCATACCAAATGAATTATATAAAAGTGTATATCCGGCAATACCAGTTGTTGATTGATAAGCTTTTGAAAATCCTCCATCTATGACTAACATTTTACCATCAGCTTTAATTGGATCTTCACCATCAATTTCTTTAACAGGCGTGTGACCATTTATGATACGTCCTTCATCTGGATTAAGACCAAAATCCTTTAACATTTTACGTATCATATCAACATCTTCACGTAAATAATAATAAGGATTTTTCTCTTCTTTATGAGATGCTTTATCTTCTATAAAATAACGTTCAAACGTTGTCATGGCACGTTTACCAAATAAAGATGAATATTTACCTGTCCAAAGATACCATACTAAATCTGTAGATATGTCTTCGGTAGATGTTTTATGGTCGAAAGCTTTTCTTACATGATATTCAAAAACATCGAGTAGTTCACGACCACTTAAACGTTCACCTTCAATTTCAAATGATTCCATTTCTCCATTTTCATCGACGGGAATACAACCGTGAATTAAAAGGTTGCCATTATATGGAAGATATAATTTTCCTTTTCGCATAAGGAAAGACATATGACGTCTTAATTTTTCAGATTGTTGGAATGAAAGTAATAGCTTATCCATGACTTCTTTTTCCTCTGCTAGTAACTCAGCGGGATTATTAGGATCTACAGTTTGGAAACAAGTATCTTTAAGCGGATAAGTTTTATTGTATATAGTGATTTCATTATTATCATAATCTATTTTTTCTAAAACTAAGCGTTCTTCCATTTCAAAAGAAGGACGACGCTTAATAATAGGCATTTCAAGTTTAAATTGAATCATCGCAATCGCTTGATGAATTTTTGTGATTTGACTTTCTTCGCGCTTTGTAAGACTGACGTCTTTATCTGGTCGTTTCTTAGGTTTAAAAGCTGGGTTTTCAGCATCGTAATACTTTTCAGCAAGCGTAAGTAAAGGACGTAGATTGATTCCATATGCATCTTCGATAATATCTAAATTATCATAACGTGCACAGATTCGTAGAAGGTTAGCAAGACATACTTTTGAACCAGCATAGGCGCCAATCCATAATACATCATGATTTCCCCATTGGATATCTACAGAATGATAATTTATTAATGTATCCATAATTTTATCAGGTTTAGGACCACGATCATAGATATCGCCCACGACATGAAGATGGTCTACGACAAGACGTTGTACAGTATAGGAAAGGCCAATGATTAAATCATCTGATTGTTCTAATTCAATAATTTGGTTAACTAGTGTTTCATAATAAGGCTTTTTATTATGAAATTCATTGCTCTTATAAAGTAACTCTTCAATGATATAAACATATTGTTCAGGTAATGCTTTGCGTAATTTTGAACGTGTATATTTTGATGAGCAATATGTAATTAAATCAATTAATTGTTGAATGGTTGTAATATACCAAATATTTAATGTTCCGATTGAATCGAAATTATTTTTAACTAATTTTAGTTTTTCTTCCGGATAGTATACTAATGCTGCTAAGTCGTTGATTTCTTGCTTGGATAATTTATCTTTGAAGATATCATTAATTTTAGCACGCACATTTCCAGATCCGTTTCTTAAAACATGTTGGAAAGATTCGTATTCACCATGAAGGTCACTGACAAAATGTTCAGTTCCTTTAGGTAATTCTAAGATTGACTCTAAGTTAATAATTTCAGTAGCAAGTTTTTCTGCACTGTCAAATTTTTGTGAGAGTAAATCTAGATATTTTTGTTTCATTTCACTTTCTGTAATATGGGTCATGCATAGTCACCTCTAATTATATTTTCCGACCTAACGATACGATTATTTATAATAATGCGCTTACATAGATTATCTTGAAAAAACAATTAATTTTCAATAATTGCGTATCATAAAATTAAAATTAATAAAAAAGCTAAGTTAACCGTTAAGAAACGGAAAACTTAGCATAACATTTATTTAACACTGCGACGACGTTTCATTAAATAACGTATGACAAAATATATGACTGCAATAATAATAATGACATACATGATACGTGAATATGTATGAATACCATTCATCAAAGCGTCAAAACTGTCACTGAGCAAACGACCGAGAAGTATTAAAGCAAAATTCCAAATTGTAGTACCTATTAACGATAAAGTTGTAAACTGAATAACGTTCATCCGATTAATGCCAGCAGGTATTGTAATTAATACTCGAAGTACCGGGACAAAACGACATAAAAATACAGCCCATGCACCATACCTTTTAAACCAATCATTTGCCCGTTTCAAATCTTTACTTTTTAACTTCATCCACTTACCATGTCGATCAACGAAACGATATAATTTCTCTTCTGAGATAAGTCTACAAATATAATACAAAATGAGTAAACCAATGAATGAAGCAATTGTTGCTATGATTAATAATGTCCATATAGACAAGTGTGATTTCACAGATAATAAGCCTGCAAAAGTTAAAATAATCTCAGACGGAACAACAGGTAATACGTTCTCTAATAAGATTAAAATAAATATCGCTGTATAACCCCACTTACTAATAAAATCGGTGATAATTTGTTCCATACAACGTTAGTTTCTCCTTTTAAATTAATCGAGTTGTCGTAAACTTGATGTTAAGTATAAGTTATTTTAACAAGAAACAGGTTGAAAGGGTAACAATCTTACTTTAATTAGCGTATGGATTTTAACAACGTATTGTATAGGTGATGTGCTTCTTCATCATTGTGTATACCATATGCATTCATACGACCATCTTTAAACAAGGTGAATTCATAAGTTTGATATTGAATTAATTTGGCAAAGGAAGTAGATTTCACCATATTTCCAGGGAAATGGGCAGCGTGTTTAAAAGCTTTAGGTGGAAATCTAAATAAATAAGCATTCCCACACAAGTCCTCAATAGTACGTTCTTGTTGGCTTTCTAGTAACGTATATTCATGTTTTTCACACACTGGGCAATCTTCATTTTTGAGTGCATCTACATTCATTGACTTATAATTAATATTAAATGCATCGATAGTGATTAATTGCTTAGAAAATCCTTTTCCTGAAAGATAACGTACGGCCTCTGCTACTTCATAGCTTGCAATCATTGATATAACAGGGGGAAGTACGCCATTAATAGCGCAACTTTCCCCTGTGTCAGGAATTGTTTGCAATAAACATTTTAGACATGGTCCTTGGTAATCTATTCCATATACTGATCCTTTACTACCAACAGCTGCACCATAAACCCATGGGATTTGATGCTTGTGACAAACCTCATTAATCAGGTATCGTATTTTGAAGTTATCCATGCCATCAATGATGATGTCTGGTTCGACATTTTTTATCAAATTTTCGATATTTGATGAAGTAACTTCTAAATCATAAGTTGTTAGATTGACATTTGTATTAATTTGATTAACCTTATGCTTGATTGCTTCTACTTTGGATATTAAAGTATGTGCGTCTTCTTCATCGAAGAGTGTTTGTCGATGTAAATTTGAAATTTCAACAATATCCATATCGACAATTGCAATATGATGAGCCCCCATGCGTGCGAGTTGATCTACAATATGGCTTCCTAAAGCACCAGCACCAAAAATAAGTATTTGAGAGGTAGATAGCTTTTGCTGTCCCTCTTCTCCAAATGGTGCAAAGCGTGTTTGACGTTCATAACGCGACATTTTACAAGAACCCTAAACCTTCTGATGGACTAGATGCTTGTGCAGTATACTTAACAGGAATGCGTCCAGCTTCATATGAAAGTCTGCCGGCATTTATACCTAATTTCATTGCTTCAGCCATTTTCACAGGATCTTTTGCTGCTGAAATGGCTGTGTTGAGTAAAATACCATCTGCGCCAAGCTCCATGGCATGACACGCATCTTTAGGGGAACCAATACCAGCATCTACGATGACAGGGACACTAGCATTTTCGATAATATAACTTAAATTTAATGGGTTATTAATACCTCTACCTGTGCCAATAGGAGATGCAAGTGGCATGACTGCGTGTACACCCAATTTTTCCAAACGTTGAGCTAAAACTAAATCATTAGAGATGTAAGGACAAACAATGTAGCCCTTTTCTAACAATACTTTGCATGCCTCGTATGTTTCGAATGGGTCAGGTAATAATGTTTCGTCATCGCCAATGACTTCGACTTTAATCATGTCACATACACCTGCGTGACTAGCAATTTCAGCAATTCTGATAGCTTCTTGAGCTGTTTTGGCACCTGCAGTATTTGGAAAAGTGATAAAATCTTTTAAATTAACGTTTGCAAGTGGGTTAGGTAGGTTACGATCATATAAATTCATCCGTCTTACTGCAAATGTAAGTACATTTGTTTCAGATGCCTCAATTGCTTTTGATTGAACCTCTTCATTTTCAAATTTTCCAGTACCTAAAAGTAAACGAGATTGTAATTCTAAATTTCCTATTTTAAACATATTAACCGCCTCCAACAATTTCTAGTAATTCTAATCTGTCGTCTTCTCTTACAGTATATTCTTCATATTTGTCTTGCTTGATAAGTTCTTTGTTTAGTTCAACAATCACTCGTTTTGGGTCTAACTCAAGTGAATGTAAAACCTCTTGTATCGATTGATCCTGATCGAAAGTGAAGAGGTCGCCATTAATGATACACTTCATGATTATTCCTCCTTGTAACTGTAAAACTTGAATAACGTGATGGTTTAATACCAGAAATTAGCCAATTGGCAATGTCACGACCGATAATAGGTGACAATAATATTCCGTTTCGATAATGACCACTTATCACGTATAAGCCATCATCAATTTGATCCATGACTGGCATTTCTTTTTCTGTGTATGGTCTTACTCCTGACCATTTCTTCAGTATATGACTGTCTTTTAGTTGAGGTACACGATGATATGCATGGTGAAGAAGCCAATCCATACCTTCATCTGTAGTACCGACAGAATAATTATTAAATTCACTCGTCGCACCAATTAAAAAACGATTGGGTTGTTTTGGAACGATGTAACAACCATTAGTCATAAATAATGTTTCAGTAAGTGCAAGATCGTTATTTTCTAATAAGATGACTTCTCCTTTAACGCCAATCACTTGTCGTTGTAAATGATATTGTGTTAATAATTGTGAAGACCATGCGCCACCTGCAACGATAACTTTGTGCGCTTCAATTGTTGAAGATTGATTGGTTTTCACTGAATAATAGCCATTATGCCGTTCTATTGAAGTGACCTCTGTAGACGCATAACGCTTAATCTCTCTTAACTTCAATGATTCTAATAATGCCAGTGTGTAATGATGTGCATTAATTTGACCATCATGCGGTATATGAATGGCCGCGTATGAAGGTTTAACTTCACCATGTGTAAGTTGTAGCAAGTCATCATCTGATAATTGTTTGACACTACGGTCTTGACTATTCAGAAATTGATATTGTCGTCTTATAGATGAGATATCATCGTGTTCATTAGCAATTTTGATAAGTCCTGAATTTTTAAATTGAATGTCTATGCCTGTTTCATCTAATAATGATTTACTTAATTGTGGAAACATAGCACGAGATTCGATGGCTAATTGAAACAAGTCACTATCCTTTGTAAATTCATTTTGTGCGCCAAGCATACCTCCAGCTTTATATGACGCATGCTTTCCAGGTACATCTCTATCTATGACTGCAACATCTAAGTGTGTTGCACTGAGGTGTCTTGCAATTGACATACCAATAACTCCTGAACCAATGATTAGTACATCATGCATGAGTAGACCACTCCTTTCTTAATTGTTTAATTTCTTCTAGTGAAGCATTGTTAAAATATGATATGGCACATATACCTTTAAATCCAGGTGGCATCTTTTGAATCGAATGTTCATTGATACCACCAATAGCATAAATAGGGATAGGAACATCTAATGCTTGTTGAATGGTCTTTTTAGAACGTGGTGGCGTATCTGGATGTGAAGCGGTCGGAAAAATGTGCCCCAAAAAGACATAATCTAAATTATTTTCATAACATCGTTTTACTGTTTCAACGTCATGTGTAGACATACTTACATAAATATCAGGATGTGCTGCTTTATATGCGAAAGCAGTTGTATCATTACTCTTAAAATGAATACGTTTAAGATTTAATTCCTCTAATAGTGTCGTATCACTGTGAATAATTATTTTATCTTTACTAAAACCCAATTGAAGTAAAGATTGAATCATGTCCTTGTTTTCTTCGTTATTCATGGAAGTGCGAAATAACAAGCCATCAATAGCTTCTTCGATATGTTTATAATGCTGTAAATCGTCCCTAGTCAGTTGTTTATGATGTGTAATCGCAATAAATATAAATATCCCCCCAATTTCTACAATAAAAAAACGCTATTTCCCTTAAATTGGGAAATAGCGTTGAGCTTTAGTATGACTTCATAAAATTGAGCGTCGCCACTTCCCTACGCCAGTATGAACTGGATCAGGTTCCAGGAATTATAAAGTCAGTTCTTTACTCTCAGCCTTAAACAAAGGCACTTCCAGTGGTTAAATATGAAATTAATTTACAAGATATTAAATGTTTCGTTTACAATATTTTACTACCTTTAATAAAAGACTTCAAATTTCTTTACAATTTCTATTAAGTAATTTGTAGATATCGTATTCATTTAAAAGTTATTATCATCATTTGTGAATCATTTTTAAACTTTAATTTGCCAAGTACATATTTAGAAACCATCTTTAAAAATCAATAACTAATGATTGCTAGTATATTGTGAGAATAGGGTGTAAGGGGCGCGGTAAAAGATATAAAGGTGTAAGATGCATCTAAAATACACAAAAAATTTTAAAAAGTTCAAAAAAAATTCACAAAAAGTATTGTAACCGTTTACACTACGTGCTATATTAATAAAAAATTGTAGCGCTACAACTTAATAGTTGTTTTAAAAATTGAAGTTAAAACAGTCACCAGAGGGGATTTCTGAAACATAACGACATCATAATAAGAAACAACAGAATACAAATGGAAGTAGGAAACAAATATGAAAGAAAAACGTAGTAATGTTCGTTGGTATTTTGCAATAGGGTTCTTCTTTATTGGGGTTATTGCTTACATGGATCGATCTAACATATCTTATATTGCAGTACCGATGATGAAAGATTTGGGGTTAACTAAGACACAATTTGGTTTATTAGCATCATTTTTCTCCCTGGGATATGCATTAATGCAAGTACCTTCGGGAATGTTAGCAGAGAAGTTTGGACCACGTAAAATGATTACTGTCGCTTTAGTTTGGTGGAGTGCATTTACTATCTTAACAGGGATGATTAAACACCATGGTTTACTTTACTTTATTAGATTCTTATTTGGTGTTGGTGAAGCGCCAATGTATCCATCCAATGCGGTTTTTAACTCTTTTTGGTTCGCTAAAAATGAAAAAGGTCGTGCATCTAGTGCGTTGTTAGCAGGTTCTTATTTTGGTCCAGTTTTAGCACCTATCATCACGATAGCCATTGTCAACGCTTTTAACTGGCAAGCCGTTTTCTACATTTTCGGGGTTGTAGGAATTTTAATGGCAGTTCTTTGGGCAATTATTGCTAAAGACTTACCAGAACAACATAAAATGGTAAACGATGCCGAGAAAAGATTTATTACTCAAAATCGTGATATTGTCGCGACTGAGAAATCTTTACCACCGTGGAAACGTTTTTTAAGTCATTTCAGTTTTTACGCAATCGCATTGCAATACTTTGTAGTTCAGTTTGTTATCGCATTGTTCCTAATATGGTTACCAACATATTTAACTGAACAATATCATGTGAATTTCAAAGAAATGACTATCAGTGCATTACCTTGGTTATTTATGTTCTTCTTAATTTTATTTGCTGGAGCTATTTCAGACAAGATTTTGAATACAGGTCAATCACGTTTTGTTGCACGTGGCGTAATTGCGATTGCGGGATTTGTGGTATTCTCAATTTCAATTTTCTTAGCAGTACATACAGACAACTTATATGTAACCATTTTCTGGTTATCACTTTGTTTAGGTGGCGTAGGTATTTCTATGGGAATGAGTTGGGCTGCAGCCACTGACTTAGGTCGTAATTTCTCTGGAACTGTGTCAGGTTGGATGAACTTATGGGGAAATGTTGGCGCACTTATTAGTCCTTTACTTGCAGGAATTGTTGTAGATCATTTAGGATGGTCAATGACATTACAACTCTTAATCGTTCCGGCTATTATAGCAGCAATTTTATGGTTCTTCGTTAAACCAGATAAACCTCTTGTTGTTAGTGAAGAACATGTTAATAAATAATATTTTTTGAAACACATGCAATGACATTCATATCATTGCGTGTGTTTATTCTTTTATTATGTGGTATAGAACATGGAAGCGATAAGCGAATTGTTTTTTTAATCAGTTATAAACTGCTAAACTTATAATTAATATGTATAGGAGTTGACTAAAATGATTATTATTAACGCAAAATTAAAAATCGATGGTAACAAACGCGAAGATTATCTAAAACTTATGAAGGAATTAGTCATAAATTCTAGAAAAGAAGAAGGTAATTTATTCTATCATCATTACGAAGATGTAACTGAGAAAAATGTCTTTGTCGTAGTTGAAAACTATAAAGACGAACAAGCGGTTCAAGCACACAATCAATCAGATTACTTTAAAGTTTTTAGTGATAATATTAGTCAATATTTAATTGAAGAACCTCAAATTGATGTAAGTCAACCTATTCAATTATAATCACAATCTGTACTTACTCTAAAGTGACAATGTGATAAAATAATAACTAAATATCATAATTCTCAACAATGCTGATGAAGGGCAGAACAATAAATGTATGAAGTATATGTTCTGTCCTTTTTTAATTGAATTTGTGGGATGTTAGAGAAAGGAAGATTGGGATGCAACAAATCATTAACTCTTTGATACACTTCGACCGTTCAAAGATTGATATAGCTAAAGGAATACGACAAGGATTTTTAATGATACTACCAGCATTGATAGGTTACTTATTAGGATTCCCTATGTTTGGTATTTTAATATCAACAGGTACGCTAGCACATGTCTACGTTTTTAGTGGATCACCGCAATCTATGTTAAAAACAGTCATCACATGTTCACTATCATTTACTATTTGCATGATTCTTGGCACCTTAACAGTATCTCAGCCTATTTTATTTGGATTACTATTACTGATTGTTGTTACAATCCCATATTATACGTTTAATGCGCTAAAAATCGCTGGTCCATCATCGACATTCTTTTTAGTAACGTTTTGCTTATCTATAAACTTACCGATAGCCCCAGAAGAAGCGCTTTTACGTGGATCTGCAATTCTCATTGGTGGTATGTTGGCAACCATAACAGTAATTTTAACAATCATATTTGCTAAAGAGAAAGCAGAAGACAGAGCAATTCATGCGGATTTTAAAACATTACATAACTTGCTACATCATTTTGATGAGCCAGAGGATTTCAAAGCATATGCTCGAAATGCTGTTACAGAATTTAGAAATTCTGAAAAACTTTTAATTACTTCAACATCAGGTGGTAATGGAAAATTAAGTAAAAGGTTTCAGAAATTAATTTTATTACACACATCAGCACAAGGGATATATTCAGAATTACTAGAACTCAATGAAAATCATATTCGTCCATTACCAAATGACTTAGTTGAAATGATGGATCATATTATTAAAAGTGTTCAACAACCTAAACAATATCGACCGTGGTCAAAAGTTGTTGATGTAGCACCAGAATTTCAAAATTTAATGGATCATATTTTGAAAATAGATGAAATGATTCACGCAAACGATAATCAAATTAAATATGAAGCAGATATTCGTAAGCCTTTATATAGCAAGCGAATATATCAAAATCTAACTTTCGACTCAATTGTATTTAGAAATGCTTTGCAATATACAGTTATTATGGCAGTGGCTATATTTATTGCTCTAGCATTTAACATTCAAAAAGCGTATTGGGTGCCATTGTCAGCGCATACCATCATGTTAGGTAATGTGACAACGATTCGTACGTTAGACAGGTCAATTGCTAGAGGTATTGGAACAATAATAGGGACTATTGTTTTGTCGGGAATCTTGGCATTTCATATCGATCCTATTTTCGCTATTATCATTATGGGATTTTCAGCCATGATGACGGAAGCGTTTGTGGCATCTAACTATGCATTTGCAGTTATTTTTATTACGACACAGGTCATTATGCTCAATGGTCTAGCCTCTCAAAATTTAAATATTGAGATAGCATACACTCGAATTATTGACGTTCTAATAGGTATAGCTATTGCAGTTATTGGTATATTCATACTCGCGCGTAAAACTGCATCCTCAATGTTATCTGATGCTATTGCCGAATTGGTACGTAAAGAAGGTATTTTATTTCATTATTTATTTTCAAAAAATAAACAAGAAACGAATGAACGTGATAGGGTAGAAAGTTTAAATTTAAACGTCAAAATCAGTAATGTGACACAGATTTACAATTCAGCGAATGGTGAATTGTTTAGTAATAAAGAAGCGGTAAGGTATTACTATCCAAGTATATTTGCTCTAGAGGAAATAAGTTTTATGCTAGAGCGTGCCATGAATAATAAACACCGACAAACAATAAATGATGATTTAATGGGTGAATATTTAGTTGTATTTGAAAATATAGCTAAGCATTTCCAATTTCAAGCAGATTTAAATCTTAGAGACATGCAAGCATTACCTCAATACAATTACATCCGTGCTTCCCTTATGAATATACAACGTAATTGTGCTGAACAACGTCAGGCCATCACAAAAGATTAATTAGTACAGATGTCTCGTATTGTTTAATTAAACAAATTTAGTGGTAAGGTGTAGTAAATTATTGAGGAGGTAAGACGATGCCTTGGACGATGCAAGATTATCCTCAAAGTTGGAAAAACTTTGAAGAACTCGAACGGAAAAAAGCGATTGATATTGGTAATGCGATGCTCAAAGATGGCTATAAAGAATCTGATGTGATACCCATTGCTACAAATCAAGCTGAAAAATGGTATCAACATGCTTCAAAAGAAGAATTAGAGACGTTAAAAAACAAACATATCACGCAACATCAAGAAGATGAATCAGCTAATCCTAAACTTAACGAAGAAAATGTTCATGTATATTATGAAGATCAGTTATGGAAAGCAAAATCTACAGAGGCTAAACGAGCTTCAGATACATTTGATACAAAATCTGAAGCAGTTAACCGTGCACAACATATCGCAGAGAATAAAGGTACCAAAGTGATTGAGCATCGAAAAGATGAGTGATTTTAAACAAAGTAATGGCGATGAATTTATGTTGAAGTGATAACCTCATATAAACATTTGGTATTGTAATATAAAAGCTAATAAATATATGAAATTGACTTATCGATGATTAAAAGCATGAATGAATGTTACCTGAGACAATTATTGTTGTCTCAGTTTTTTTATCTATAAATGATATATGATACAACTGTAATATGACATAAAATTTCTATATTAAATTTTAATTCGCTATAATGGGTTTGAAAAGAAATCGGAGGTTGAGAAAGATGTATGTAGAGAGAAAGCCTGCACTTTATATCGAAGATTTACGAGACGAATTCAAAAATAGCTTAAAACATTTTAAAGATGATGATGAAGCATTTAATACATTAGTTGGATTTGTGGAACTGGACCACCTATATTCTTCAGCACTTAAAGAAATAAGTACAAAATTAAGTATTTTAGATGATAACTTTAACTATCAATATAAACACAATCCAATTCATCATATGGAACGACGAGTAAAAGAGATGCACAGTTTAGTTAAAAAGTTGAATCGTAAAGGATTTGAAGTAAGTGCACAAAGTGCTAAAGATAACATTATGGATATTGCTGGTATACGTGTCGTATGTAACTATTTAGACGATGTTTATGTCATTGAAAAAATGTTATTAAGACAAGAAGATGTTAAATTATTAAAACGTAAAGATTATATCACACATCCTAAAGAAAACGGCTATCGAAGTTTACATATCGTCGTATCTATTCCAGTGTTTTTAGCAGATTCAGTAGAAGTAACACCAGTAGAAATACAAATTCGTACAATCGGCATGGATATGTGGGCAAGTTTAGAACACAAAATTCGTTATAAAAATGATACAGACACTGAAAAATATAAAGGATTATTAGAGCAATGTGCATCAGAAATTACAAATGTAGAAAGTAAAATGCAACAAATACATTCAGAAATTTCAAATCGAGAGAAGTAGCGTATTATAAGGTGTGAGTTGATTGAATATATATAGAAAGATAATAGAAAGTTACATTTTATACGATGATGATATACTCGGAGCATTTTACGGTGGAAGTATTGCTCGAAATGAATCGGACAAGTTTTCAGATATAGATTTAAGAATTATAATTAAAGCTAATCAAAAAAAGTGTAAAATTTTAAAGGAATTTATTAATTTATTTGATAATATTTTATTTGTTGAAAATCAGACTAATGAATTCGCTATAGTACACTTAGAAAATCTTTTGAAAATTGATGTCTTAATATTTTATAAGCAAGAATTAATGCCCAGTATTTGGTTTAACAATATTTTGATTGTTAAAGATAAAGATTTCTTTTTAAGTGATTTAAAGAAAAAATCTGATGTTACGACTAATATAACAAGTGAAAGGTTATGTAATATTTGTAATAAGTACTTAGCATACTTGATAGAGTCTTACAAAAGATATCAAAGAGATGAATTATTTTATCTGCAATACGCCATTAATATGATGACTAATTCTCTTTGCCATTTATGGTATTTAGAAATGACTGAAGAACCCAATTCTTTGGGAGATTGGTCTAAATATGAAGGGAGAAGGAGTAAATTAAGTGAATTGCAGTTAGAAACATTAAATAAAGTATACACTAAATCGTATTATGAAAAATTAGCAATATTAAACGATTCTTTTTTGGAAGTATTAAAATATATTGATATTAAACATCACTTTAATCATTACAATGAATATAAAAATATAGTTAAAATTATTATGAATAAAAGAATAGCTGAATAAAATAACAGGGTGTCATGTTAATTTATTCAGCTTTAATGTGTATATGTAAGATTATTTTTATATAGAATTGACAATACTGTCATATTAAAAACTATGAATTATTACTATGAATTTTATTCAGGATGTTAACTTTATTGATTATAAAATCTGCAATAACCATGAGTGAAAACATAATAAGCAAGCTCATTGTTACATCACTAGTGAAATGTGCACCAATACGAATTCTGCTCAATGCCATTAAAATGCTATAACATAATCCGATACTAAATACTATTTTTTGAGTGCGTAATTTTTTAAAGTAAAATGCGATAAACATTAGAAATGCACCATTTCCAGTATGTCCTGAAGGGAAGGAACTATGTCCAGTGTTTCCATTTATTGTGAGCCAGTGAGTGAAATGTCCGGCTTTGCCAGTGATTTCATATGGTCTAAAACGTCCCCACAAATGTTTCAAGCTATCAACAAGTTCTAATCCAATAAATAAAATCATAAAGCTAATAAGTGAAACTTTGAATAAATGATCAAGTTCTTGGTTATTTGTATGTTTTAACCAAAACTGATAACAAATAAAAGTGATAATTATAATGATAATCAAAGAAATAAAGAAACTCATTCCTAAAGATAAAGCATTTCCGGCGTTTCCTTCATTATTTGCCATACCCATTGGCTTATGATTTTTGATGTTTTCTGATGTAGATAACATATATTGAGCAGTTTCTGACACGAATTCATTGGTTTTAATTAGGGTGAATATGAAAGATATAAGCAATGTTAATATTTTAGCTAATTTATTTTGAAATGTAGTGAAAATATAATAATTTAAAATTACAGTTGAAATAATTAGTACAAGCGTAGGTGGAAATAAACCGTAGTTTTGGAATAGTGTGCCAAAAACGGAATCTTGATTCATGAAATGATTTGAAATCTGTTGATCGATAAGAGGTGAACTTAAAAGAATACATATTAAGATACCTAAAGTTGTAAATGCTAATTTCTTTGAAATAACCATAAAATAATGTGCCTCCCTAGATGTTGAAAATGTAAATGATGTTGTGTAAAACGTATAAATTATTTATAAGCAACGTTCGTTTCCTAGTATTAAGAATAGTAATAAAATGTTAATTAAGTATGAGGGGAATATTAATTTTTTATTAAGCGCATTAATGTGATTCAAATTGTTTAAACTTATTTAAATAGAAAAATCAGTTTTAAATATGTAGTAATATAAAGAGTATGGACATATGATTAGTATAATTATAAAAAATTTAATTATATGATATTATTATATTAATTAATGTATTAAGAATAAGAGGATGTATATGATTAAGCAAAATTTTACAACTAAAGTTTATCCACTTAAACAATTTGAGGGGGAATATAGTGAAGTTGCCTACGCAGGAGATAGCCAAGCTGATGATGTGATTGTATTTATTCATGGTGCACTCTTAACATATAAAATTATGACGATGTTCGAGCCTTACTTCAGAGATTACAAATTAATATTTATTAATTGTCCAAGTCGTGGTAAAAGTTCAGATTTAGATCGTGACACACATACATTAGATGATTACGCTGCACGTATATATGATGTATTAACGCAAATTGTTAAGGAGCAACAGATAAAAGAACTGAGTATTGTTGGTTATTCAATGGGAGGAATGATTGCGACACGATTACTTAAGTATAATACATTACCAGTATCTCATCTTATTTATTTACATAGCGCAGCGAAAATTACTCCAGATGCGAGTATGTTAGCACGATTATTCACTAGTGAGAGTAAGCGAGCAGTGTTAAAAGATGAAATTAAGGCAGTAAAAAATCTTCCTCAATATATACTTGATAAAACGATTTATGCACAAAAGGAAAACGCACTTGATTTGGTACAATTTATTGCACCTATTAAAACTATAATTACGGATATGATTTACACGATTAATACAGATTATTTACCAGATATCGATGAGATTAAACAATTTCCGAAAATATTATTTATGTCTGGAAAAGAAGATCAAATTATTCCTTATACGGATTCTCAAGCTACGTTAGAAAAATTTAAGGCGTTAGGTGGAGAAACTAAAGAAGTTATTTATCCAGGAATTGGTCATATAGATTTCCCGAGTGTTTTAGAAACCCAATCGGATGGACAAACTGGCGTGGTAGATGAAATTAAAGCGTGGATTTCCAAAAAATAAGACGTCCGGACGTCTAGAAATGAATAAAGTTATTGATAATGACGTAACGTTATCGAGTATGCTTTGACTAGGAGGTGAGATGTCTATGTCGATTTATACTTCAGGAGATATAGCTCATAAATGCCATGTGTCAACACGCACTATTCAGTACTACGATAAACAAGGAATCTTATCGCCAAATTATACTTCTGAAACTAACAGACGCTTTTACACTGATAAGGAAGTGGAGAAACTTGAACTGATTTTATTTCTTAAGGAAATAGGTTGCACAATTAAAGAAATTAAAGTGTTATTACAAGAAGACTCATCAATGAAGACGCTTTACACTCTTCTTCAAATCAAAAAGCATGAGATACAACAGTCAATAACAGTTAAAGAAAACAAGGTACGTAAAATAGAGCAAATTCAGCGCTATGTTCATCAAAATTCAATATCTCCAATTTATTATTTACAAGATATAGCTACTTATATGGAAGAATCTCATAGACGCAAATATGTTAGAAAGAAATTATGGTTAAGTATAGCTCTGATTGGTTCATTACAATATGGTGGTTTGATCACTTCAATTGTAACTAAAAGGAAAAAGCCTTTCTTGTCGATGATGCCTGCGGTAGCTATGTATTCACTTTGGTTAACAAAAAAGTATAAAAAGAATGTTTCATATGTCTGTCCTAATTGCCACCATGTGTTTAATCCTAGTGTCATTAATTTTGTAACAGCATCACATACACCTAAAACTAGAAAGCTTCAATGTCCTGATTGTCACGAAATACATTATTGTGTAGAAATTGCTAAGCAATGAATGTAATTTGGATATATTAATAAAAATTCATTTGTGCTACATGACGAAAAGCATAAAAATAGCCTGAGACGAATAGTCTTAGGCTATTTTTATATATAGTACACGACTGAATAGGACATATGCGCATCGTAATTAATGATTGAGCACACTCAGGATATTAGTCGATTTGTTCTTGACCACGTTTATTCCAAGTTAAAATGAAACATAACATAGCGAGTATGCTGATGACTGTTAATAACACAAAGCCAATATGCCATCCAAAATGTTGAACTACAAACCCTAATACAATATTAGCCATAACTGCACCGAACAAGTATCCAAATAGACCAGTTAGACCAGCCGCAGTGCCAGCTGCTTTTTTAGGAACATAATCTAACGCTTGTAAACCAATTAACATGACTGGACCATAAATTAAGAAACCAATACCAATTAATGAAAGATTATCTAACCATGCGTGACCTGGTGGATTTAACCAATATATAAGGATAAAGATTGTTACGCCTAACATAAAGAAGAAGCCTGCTGGACCACGACGACCTTTAAATAGTTTGTCAGATAGATAACCACAAAGTAGTGTGCCCGGAATTCCTGCCCATTCGTATAAGAAGTAAGCCCAACCTGAAGCACTTAAATCAAAATGCTTTTCCTCACTTAAATATGTCGGTGCCCAGTCCAAAACACCATAACGCACAAAATAAACGAAAATGTTTGTAAAAGCAATCGCCCATACCCATTTGTTATTAAGTACATATTTAAACAATATTTCTTTCGTAGTTAGTTCTGTTTCAATTGTTTGTTTAGTTGAAGTGGCATAATCATTTTTATACTGCTCAATTGGTGGTAACCCCTGAGATTGTGGTGTATCTCTAATAAGTATGTAAGAAAAGATAGCGATAATGATAGCCAATAGTGCAGGGTATATAAAGACGCCTTCAAACCCTTTTAAATAACCGAAGTTGTATAATGCAGTCATGGAAATACCCCACGTAGCAATAGGTGCCATTAAACCTCCGCCTACATTATGTGCTACATTCCATATTGACGTTTTGCTTCCGCGTTCGCTAACACTAAACCAATGAACTAACACACGTCCAGATGGTGGCCAACCCATTCCTTGGAACCAACCAACTAAAAACAGCATGATAAACATTATAGTTATGCTTGAAGTAAAGAATGGAATAAATCCTAATAATAAGTTAATAATTGCTGTCAATACTAAACCTAAAGTTAAGAACATTCGAGCATTACTTCGATCGCTGACAGTTCCCATTACAAATTTACTAAAGCCATATGCGATAGATACTGCAGATAACGCAATACCTAATTCCCCTTTACTAAAGCCTTGCTCAATTAATGAAGGCATTGCTAAAGAGAAGTTCTTTCTTAATAAATAGTAACCAGCATAACCGATAAATATTCCTAAAAAGACTTGAAAGCGTAGTCTTTTATACGTATCATCTACTTTTTCTGATGGCAATGATTTGATATGTCTAGCTGGTTTTAAGAAATTAAACATGTTATAACCTCCTAATCGTATGATGATGTATAAAACTGAAAAATAATTACGAGTAAATTTTAAGTATCCAAGTAAGCGTTGTCAATATAATTATATTTTTTTATGAAATATAAAATATATAATTGAATAATAAGAAACAAGCAATAAGTAAGTATGGTTTAAGTGTATTTTACATTATTTTATAAATTGTATTGAGAGGAAGGAAAGTGAACGAATCAAAGATGGATGTAAATAATTCTAAGAAATATTTTGTTGAATTGTGTTTAAAATGTCAAAACACCTAAAAGAAAGCGCTTGCAAAACAAAAATTTGTATATTAACATACTTGTATACAAGTAGAGGGACATTGAATTGAGGTGGATAGAACGTGACGTATGGTTATCCGAAAAAGTGGAAGGAAAACATGACTTCAGGACAAGTAATAGCTGCTGAGTTACGTTTAGGAATAGTGAATGGCGAAATTGAATCCCATATACAACTAAGTGAAAATCAAGTTGCACAACAATTTAATGTGAGTCGTTCACCAGTCAGAGATGCATTTAAGTTACTTCAAACAGATCAACTGATTCAATTAGAACGTATGGGCGCACAGATACTTCCTTTTGGTGATCAAGAGAAAAAGGAAATGTATGATTTGCGTTTGATGCTCGAATCATTCGCCTTTTCAAAATTAAGTGGAACAGATACACAACATATTGTTAAGGAAATGAAAAAGCAATTAGAAATGATGAAGGTTGCAGTCCAATTTGAGGATGCTGAAGCATTTACACAACATGATTTTGAGTTTCACGAGGTGATGATTCAAGCAACAAACCATCAGTATCTTAAAGTGTTTTGGAATCACCTTAAACCTGTTATGGAATCACTCATACTCATTTCAATGAGACAAAGAATGGCAAATGACCCTAAAGATTTCGATAGAATTCATAGTAATCATCAAGTTTTTATAGATGCTGTTGAGAACGATGATGCCTCCATATTGAGAAAAGCATTCCATTTAAATTTTGATGATGTAGGAGAAAATATTGAAGCATTCTGGTTACGTTAATTTATAGAAAAGAGGGATGAAATATGAAATATATGATTGGTGTAGATATGGGGACAACGAGTACGAAAGCTGTGCTATATGATGAAAAAGGCAAGTTTATAATGAAACATAATATTGGCTATGACTTACATACACCAAACGTAGATGTGTCGGAAGAAAATCCGGATGAAATATTTGATGCTGTGCTTATGACGGTTAAATATATTGTAAGAGAATCTGGCATCGCAAAAGAAGATATTAAGTTTATTTCCTTGAGTGCGCAAATGCATAGTTTGATTGCTATGAACGCGGATAATCAACGTTTAACTGAAAATATCACATGGGCTGACAATCGAGCGAATGATTATGCTGATTTAATAGAAAAATCATATGACGGTTTTGAATTGTATCAACGAACGGGTACACCGATTCATCCTATGTCACCATTATCAAAAATCTTTTGGATGAGACATGAGGAACCGGAAATATTTAAACAAACAGCTATGTTTGCAGATTTAAAAACATACGTACTGTTTCAATTATATGAGCGATTCGTCATTGATTATTCTTTAGGATCAGCTACAGGTATGATGAACTTAGAACAATTAGATTGGGATCATAAGGCTTTAGAATTGTTAGGTATTGAAAGAAATCAATTACCTCAACTTGTTCCAACTACACATGTTTTAACTGGAATGAAAAAACGCTATGCAACGTTGATGGGGATTGATGAACAAACGCCTGTAATTGTCGGAGCGAGCGATGGCGTATTATCTAACTTAGGTGTAAATAGCTATCAAAAAGGTGAAGTTGCTGTAACTATTGGCACATCGGGCGCAATTCGTACGGTAATAAATCAGCCAAAAACAGACGAGAAGGGGCGTATTTTCTGTTATATTCTCGATAAAGATCAATATGTGATTGGCGGTCCCGTCAATAATGGTGGTGTCGTTTTGAGATGGTTACGAGATGAAATTTTAGCGAGTGAAGTTGAAACGGCTAAAAGGTTGGGGGTCGATCCTTATGATGTGTTAACTCAGATTGCGAGCAGAGTAAAACCAGGTGCTGAAGGATTGATTTTTCATCCCTATTTAGCTGGAGAGCGCGCACCATTGTGGAATGCTGACGCAAGGGGTTCATTCTTCGGATTGACATTATCTCACAAGAAAGAGCATATGATCCGTGCAGCATTGGAAGGTGTACTGTATAACTTATATACGGTTTATCTGGCATTAATTGAAGTGATGAATGAAACACCGACAACAATTAAAGCGACGGGTGGTTTTGCTAAAAGTGAAATTTGGCGACAAATGATGGCAGATATTTTTGATACAGACTTAATCGTACCTGAAAGCTACGAAAGTTCATGTCTAGGTGCATGTGTACTTGGAATGAAAGCTCTAGGAGAAATAGATGATTTTTCAGTCATTAAAGATATGGTTGGTACAACACATGCCCATGAACCTAACCAAGAAACAGTTGCCATCTACCAACAACTTGTCACCATTTTTATTAACATTAGTCGTTCTATGACTGAGAACTACAGTGATATTGCGAATTTCCAACGAGAACATTTAAGTGATTAATTGATTATATATTATATGAATAATAAACAAGAGAAAGAAGGGGAATGCGATGTTTGGAGAGATTTGGCCACTCATCAGTGTTGTATTAGGAATTATTATCTTATTAACATTAATTATTGGATTGAAACTTAATACATTTATTTCATTAATCATTACCTCAATAATAACAGCGTTATTATTAGGTATGCCACTTAACAAAATTATGGAAACCATTGAAAATGGTATGGGTAGTACGCTAGGTCACATTGCTTTAATCTTTGGCTTAGGTGCGATATTAGGTAAATTATTAGCCGATGGTGGTGGGGCAACGCGTATTGCTGATACACTTATTGCAAAGTTTGGTCAGAAACATGTTCAATGGGCTATGTTGATAGCAGCATTTATCGTTGGTATTGCGCTATTTTTTGAAGTAGGTCTTGTACTATTAATCCCACTCGTATTTACAGTAGCTAAACGCGCAAATGTATCAATTTTAAAATTAGGACTACCAATGGTCACAGCGTTATCCGTTACACACGGATTCTTACCACCGCACCCTGGACCCGTTGTCATCGCTAAAGAGCTTAAAGCGAACATTGGTGAAGTTTTGTTATATGGTATGATTATTGCTATCCCTGTAACACTTATTTCAGGTCCACTCTTTAATCGATTTGCACAAAAGATGGTTCCAACAGCGTATACGAGAGAAGGGGATATTTCTTCTTTAGGTACTCAAAAGGAATTTAAAGAAGAAGAGATGCCAAGTTTCGGAATAAGTTTATTGACTGCTATTTTACCTGTTATTCTTATGTTGATTTCTACAATTGTGCAACTGATTACAGGACACGAAGAAGCAAAAAATGTATTCGAACAAATTGTTTACTTCATAGGAACTGCTGGTACTGCAATGCTTATCGCAGTGATATTTGCAATCTTTACGATGGGAATGAAGCAACACCGAAAAATGGAAGACATTATGAATTCAGTTACGCATGCTATTTATCCAATCGGTATGATGTTACTCATCATCGGTGGTGGTGGTACATTTAAACAAGTGCTCATCGATGGTGGCGTAGGTGATACAATCGCTAAGATGTTTGAAGGAACAAGCATGTCACCCATTTTATTAGCATGGATTGTAGCTGCAGTCTTAAGGGTTTCATTAGGATCAGCTACAGTTGCTGCCGTATCAACAACAGGCATTGTGTTACCACTTTTAGAACATTCAGATGTTAATGTTGCTTTGGTCGTTCTTGCAATAGGCGCAGGTAGCGTAATTCTCTCTCACGTCAATGATGCAGGATTCTGGATGTTTAAAGAATATTTCGGGCTGACAGTTAAAGAAACATTTTTAACATGGTCGTTATTAGAGACAATTATTTCAGTATCAGGTATTTTATTTATTTTGTTTATTAGTTTATTTGTATAGAGAAAAATTTCCTGCCGCTCTCATTTTAAAAATATAGCGAGTGTTTTTCAGTGGATGTCTGTCACCGATGTATTTAAAATAAAGTTAATTTCTTTTCGAGTATTTTTAATTTCTAACGCAATTCTTGATTAAGTTAATGTTAATATTGAAAAAGATTGTGGTGAAAAAACGCTACTATGAAAGCATTTTAAATAGTGATACACTTTATTAAGAGTTTAATTACGTAAATAGGTAAAGGAGTTTATAGATTGAAAAAGATAAAAAAAGCAATAATTCCTGCCGCTGGTTTAGGTACTCGTTTTTTACCAGCAACAAAGGCGATGCCAAAAGAAATGTTACCAATATTAGATAAACCAACAATCCAATATATTGTAGAAGAAGCTTCTAAAGCAGGGATTGAAGATATTATTATAGTGACTGGTAAGCATAAACGTGCAATTGAAGATCACTTTGATAATCAAAAAGAATTAGAAATGGTTCTTGAAAATAAAGGAAAAGCAGACCTGCTTGAAAAAGTACAATATTCAACAGATTTAGCTAATATTTTTTACGTACGACAAAAAGAACAAAAGGGGCTAGGACATGCAATTCATACTGCAAAACAGTTTATCGGTAACGAACCATTTGCAGTGTTATTAGGAGATGACATTGTAGAGTCTGATACACCAGCTATTAAACAATTAATGGACGTTTATGAAGAAACAGGCCATTCAGTGATAGGTGTTCAAGAAGTGCCAGAATCTGATACACATCGTTATGGTGTGATTGATCCTTCTGCTAAAGAGGGGAGTCGATATGAAGTACGTCAATTTGTAGAAAAGCCGAAACAAGGTACTGCCCCGTCTAATTTAGCAATCATGGGTCGTTATGTATTAACACCAGAAATTTTTGATTATCTTGAAACACAAGAAAAAGGTGCTGGAAATGAAATTCAATTAACTGATGCGATTGAACGAATGAATAGCAAACAACAAGTGTATGCATATGATTTTGAGGGTAATCGTTATGATGTTGGAGAAAAATTAGGATTTGTTAAAACAACGATTGAATATGCTTTAAAAGATCCAGAAATGAGTCAAGACTTAAAAGCATTCATTAAGCAATTAGATATTTAAATTCAATCAAAAATGCCTGGGACAAAATAGTTGTTCCAGGCATTTTACGTATTTATAGTGGATGATTGGATTGAGTATTCACTGTCATCAAATTTTGATTATTAGAAAGGATAGTACCCAATATCGAGAGTTCAACCTAGAGATTCTACTAACCATGTTAATTCTATTTCGATATTAAGATTGCAAAGAGAATACATTTCTATCTTTTTCTACTTAAGAGTTAAATATAGCATCGTTCATTTTTTGTGCAATTACGTCAAAATGATCACAAGAAAGTGATACATAAAGTTTGATTTTAGGTTCTGTACCAGAAGGACGCAAAGCAATAAATCCTTCATTAAAGTATATCTTTATTACATTCGCTTTAGGTAAAGTTATATCACTGACTTCATCATTTTGTAAGTCAGTCTTTTTACCTGTTTCAAAATCTTCGATTGCAATGACTTTAAGACCGCACATTTCCGTAGGTGTTTCACTTCTGAATTGAGTCATAATATTTTCGATTTTTGCCTTGCCTTGAGTACCTTCAAATGTATGTGAGAAGAGCTTGTCATTAAAGTTACCGACATTTCGAGTAATGTCTTCTAATTCATCTTTAAGCATGCGTCCTTCATTTTTTAATTCAGCTGCATACTTAATCATTAATGGCACGATTTGAATCGCATCTTTATCTCTTACGAAAGGACGAGCTAAGAAGCCATAGCTTTCCTCGTAGCCAAAAATAAAGTTTTGTTCAGGAGACAGATGTCTTATTTCAGCTGCGATATATTTAAAACCTGTCAAAACTTCTTTGAAATTAACATTATGATATTGAGCAAGAGATTTAGCTAAGCCACCACTTACAATTGATTGGAACATGATTCTGTTAGGCAATCCTTCTGTTTGCTTGATGCGATAATTTAACAAAAGTGCACCAATCTGATTTCCATTGTAATAGTAGATGTTACCTTCAGCATCACGTTCAACTATTCCTAAGCGGTCTGCATCGGGATCTGTGCCAATAAGTAAATCAGCATCAATATGATTAG
Organism: Staphylococcus sp. HMSC068G11; assembly: GCF_001815825.1. NCBI lineage: Bacteria > Bacillati > Bacillota > Bacilli > Caryophanales > Staphylococcaceae > Staphylococcus > Staphylococcus sp. HMSC068G11. The sequence continues at coordinate 175,186 of NZ_KV822075.1, read as the reverse complement.
CAAGTTCTATCGATTGATCAAACGCTTTATGATCCTCTGGATTTGCACTGGCTACAGAGCTGAAATCTGAATCAGGTTCACATTGTGATGCAACTAACTCAAATTGATTAAAGTTAAGAGAAGATAAAATGTCAGGTACAATTGGCACACTCGTACCATGCAAGCTTGTAAAGACAACTTTTAAATCGGACTGTGGAATCGTTCCAACTAAGTCTTGTACGTTTTTGAAATAATCTTCTCTGACTTCGCTCGGGACTGAATGAATTAATGATTGTTGTTCAGTAGTTAAACTAGGTAAATTAATATGAAGCGGATGACCTAATTTATCGATATATGTGCTTAATTGTGCGGAAGCGTCGGTTGGTAATTGTGCACCATCTTCTCCATACACTTTGATTCCGTTGTAATCTTTAGGATTATGGCTAGCTGTAATCATTACACCCGCATCAGCCTGTAAGTATCTGACTGCAAATGACAAATCAGGTGTTGTTCTGTATGTATCAGCAAGATAAACTTTAATATCATGACTTGCTAGAATATTAGCGATAATTTGAGCAAATTCAGGTGATAAGTGCCTTGTGTCATAATGTATGACGACGACAGGATGTGCGATACTTGATGTTAAATAGTGGGCAAAGCCTAACGCTACTTTAGATACTGTGAACTTATTTAATCGGCCTTCACCTAAACCGAATTTCCCTCTAATACCAGCCGTGCCAAAAGACAGTGTAGTATTGAGTCCTTCTTGTTGCTCTTCGGGAGTTTGATTATTATAAAAATCTTTGACTAAACTTTCGTCTAATACATCTATCCAATTATTTTTCATATTTACAAATTCCTCTTTATTAAAATTAAAATATACATTATACTATATTTTTAGTTTACGTTTATTTTCGAAAACATAAAAAGTTCTTAGCTTATTTTAAAACAACATATAAAATACTTCTTAAATCACATTATAAAATTTCTAGCTTCAAAATGCATCAATATTTTTATAATTAACTATAAAATAGCATACATCTTAAAAGGTGAGGATTAAAACAATGATATATACGGTAACAAGCACATTACCCCTAGTGCACGGAGGAAGAACTAAATCATTATTAACAAGAATTCGATTTCTTGATAAAGAAATGGGCATTCACAATAAAATATTAACAACGAATTATAACGCTAATTATAATGAAGTTTATCAAAAGTTCGAAGAGAATCAACTCATAACGAAAAATACGCAAATCGAAAATATATATGATTGGTTATCTGATTTCAAATTACTTTCAATACCTAAAACAAGATTTAAGAAAAAAACTCTTTACTCTGAAAAAGATAGAGACATAGAAGGTTTAACTTCTAAAGCATTCAATGATGGCAATGTGATGAGATATTATGATCAAGAAACTTATGTTTTATATCGTAAATTTTATGAAGATACAAATATCATAGAATTTGAAGACGTGATGTCACCAATTTCTAAGAAAAAAATTGAACGTAGAGAATATAATCACTTCGGTCAATTGCATAGAAAGATTTACTTCTCAAGTCGCACATATCACAAAATTTTGGAAGAATATTTTGACACAGAGGGAAGTATTTACTGTAAAAAATTTTTCAATTCTCAAAAGGCAAATGAATTAGATTTCATTCAAATTTTTAAAAATCAACGTATCATGAAGGCTTTTAAAAACGAAAAAGATCTCTTTAAATATTATTTCGAACATCGCTTTAAGCAAAATGATATTGTTTTTAATGATGCTAGACTTCTAGATAAACCACTTTTAAATAACTGTATGAACACAAAAAATGTGCTTGTATTTCATAATAGCCACATCGATGGAGATCATATTAAATCTTCATACAAAATTGCACTGGAAAATTCTGATAAAGTAGCTCAATACCTCTTGCTCACACATATGCAAAAAGACGATATTCAACATGCATATGGTATCAGCGATGAAAAAATATCGATTGTACCTCACTTTATTAAAAGCTATGGACAACAAGATACTCATGACAAAGAGGATAGATTCGTATTTATTGGTAGACTAGGCAAACAAAAACAAGTGGACCATTTAATCAAATCTTATAATCAATTCTTAAAATATGGACATCAAACGAAATTAGCGATTTATGGTGCAGATGAACAAAATCAAAAACAAGTCATACTAGATTTAGTTAAAGAATATCAAATTGAAGATAAAGTTGATTTAAATGATTTTACCAAGCATCCACTTGAAGAATTCAAAAAATCTAAAGCCTCACTATTAACCAGTGAATACGAAGGTTTTGGTTTAACCGTTATGGAAAGTATTGAAGTAGGTTGCCCAGTCATTGCTTATGATGTAAGATACGGTCCTGGTGAAATCATAGAGCACGGTGAAAATGGTTATCTTGTTGAGCCAGATAACATTGAAGCATTCGCAGCCTATATGGATAAAATAATTAAAAATCCACTAACAAAAGTTGAAACAAAAAATGCACTCAAGTATGAACAAGCAAAGAATAACTATCAGAAGTTGTTTGAGAGAGTAAAGTAATTATATATAAATTGAAAATTTTAGGTATTCAGATGGTTGAGATGATCTGAATACCTTTTTTTATGCATAAATAAAATACGTTTAATAACAATGAATTATCTATATAAATCATATTTTTAACTCATCTAATATATTAAGTATGTAAACCACGACTTGTTTAAAAAATAAATTTTATATACATAAACAGAGCATTTTTCGCAGTTGTTTGGATGTATAAACACATATACATTTGTTAAAATTAAAATAAATTTATTAAGGTGTGAAGGTGATGAAATTGAAAAAGGAAATTAATGTAGTAGGTGCTATTATATACTCTGATAACAAAATATTATGTGCGCAAAGAAGCGAAAATATGAGTTTACCCTTAAAATGGGAGTTCCCAGGTGGGAAAATAGAAAATGGGGAAACCGAAAAAGATGCATTAATAAGAGAAATTAAAGAAGAAATGAAATGTGATTTAATTGTTGGTGATAAGGTAACAACCACAACTTATGAGTATGACTTTGGAATAGTTAACTTAACAACCTACAAGTGTAAACTTAACAATAAAAAACCAACTTTAACTGAGCATAAGGAAATAAAATGGGTAGGAAAAAATGAATTAGATAAATTAGAATGGGCTCCAGCAGACGTACTTGCTGTAAGACGTATAATAGAGGAGAATTAGATTGAGTAATTTGATACAAGATATTAAGCAATCTTTATATAAAGGGTTTATAGATAAAGATAGTTCCCATAAAGGTAATTTTGTTCCAAGATTACTAGTAAATAACAAAGAGGAAAATGTTCTTTCTACTATTATAGATCAGCTGCACAATTGCCAATCTTTTTGTATTTCGGTTGCATTTATAACAGAAAGTGGTTTGGCAAGTCTAAAATCACATTTTTATGATTTAAGTAAGAAAGGCGTAAAAGGAAGGATAATAACATCAAATTACTTAGGTTTTAATAGTCCGAAAATGTTTGAGGAATTATTAAAAATAGAGAATGTAGAGGTTAAATTAACAAACATTGAGGGGTTCCATGCTAAGGGATACATATTTGAACATCATAATCATACTTCTTTTATTATAGGGAGTTCGAATTTAACTTCTAATGCATTGAAATTGAATTATGAACATAATTTATTTTTATCTACTCATAAAAATGGAGATCTTGTTAACAATATTAAATATAAATTTGATGAACTTTGGGATTCTAGCTTTTCTTTAACTAATGAATGGATAAGGGAATATAAACAATCTTTTGAATATCAAACATTGCAAAAAGTATTTGATAACACAGCCGTTCAAAATTCGGATATTAAAAAGTTTAATGAATCAAAACTTATAAAACCCAATTTAATGCAAGAACACGCTTTAAAGTCATTAGAGTCTTTGAGAAATATGGGAGAAGAAAAGGGGTTAATTATATCTGCGACAGGAACTGGAAAAACTATTTTATGCGCACTTGATGTAAGAGCTTATTCTCCAGATAAATTTCTATTTATTGTTCATAATGAAGGTATATTAAATAGAGCTATAGAAGAATTTAAGAAAGTTTTTCCATATGAGGATGAAAGTAATTTTGGATTATTAACGGGAAAGCGAAAAGATCATGATGCTAAATTCCTTTTTGCAACAATTCAAACACTTTCTAAAAAGGAAAATTATAAATTGTTTAACTCTAATCATTTTGACTATATCGTTTTTGACGAGGCGCATCGAACTGCTGCATCTAGTTATCAGAAAATATTTAATTATTTTAAACCTAACTTTTTGCTAGGAATGACTGCAACACCTGAAAGAACAGATGAATTAAATATTTTTGAATTATTTAATTACAATATTGCTTATGAAATTCGTTTACAAGAGGCTTTAGAGAGTAATATTTTATGTCCTTTTCATTATTTTGGAGTTACAGATTATATTCAAAATGAAATGAGTCAAGAAGATGCATTTAATCTAAAATATTTAGCATCTAATGAGCGTGTTGAACATATCATAAAAAAGACTAATTATTATGGTTATTCAGGTGACGCTTTAAAGGGTTTAATATTTGTTAGTAGTAGGGAGGAGGCGTATCAATTAGCAAACCAATTAAGTAAACGTGGTATATCATCAGTTGGTTTGACAGGAAAAGATTCTATAGCTTATAGAACTGAAACAATTCAACAACTAAAAGAAGGATCTATTAATTATATAATTACTGTTGATTTGTTTAACGAAGGAATTGATATTCCTGAAATAAATCAAGTTGTAATGTTAAGACCTACCAAATCCAGTATTATATTTATTCAACAGCTTGGTAGAGGATTAAGGAAAAGTAATAATAAAGAATTCGTTACTGTTATAGATTTTATTGGCAATTATAAAACTAACTATATGATCCCAATAGCCTTATCTGGGAATAAATCTCAAAATAAGGATAATTATAGAAAATTCTTAACAGATACTACGGTTTTAAACGGTGTTTCAACAATAAATTTTGAAGAAGTAGCTAAAAATAAAATCTATAATTCGCTAGATTCTGTTAAATTAAATCAACCAAAACTAATTAAAGAAGCTTTTAACAATTTAAAAGACCGAATAGGTAAATTACCTTTACTTATGGACTTTATAAATAACGATTCGATAGATCCGAGTGTGATTTTCTCACGTTTTAAAAATTATTATGAGTTTTTAATAAAAAATAAAATTATTGAGAATGAATTAAGTATTAATGAATTTAAAAATTTAACATTTTTATCAAGACAATTAGCACCTGGACTTAAAAAAGTAGATATTGATGTATTGAAAGAAGTTATACAAAATGACGTAACTTATGAAAATTTAACAAAAAAATGTTAAACATTAATAACGATATTTCTGAATATGATATTAACACTTCATTGAGTATTTTAGATTTTACTTTTTTCAAAAAGACTATAGGTAAAACTTATGGATTGCCTTTAATACAATATAAGGATAATCTTATTTATCTAGGAAATGAATTTAAAGAGGCTTTAAATAAATCACTGTTTAACACATTTGTTCATGATTTAATTGATCTTGCTAATTATAATAATGACAAATATCAAAATAAGAAAAACAGTTTAATTCTATATAACAAATATTCTAGGGAAGATTTTGTTAAGTTATTAAACTGGGATAAAGATGAATCAGGAACAATTAATGGTTATCGTATGAAACATCGTACACTTCCTTTATTTATCACTTATGATAAACATGAGAATATCAGCGATAATACTAAGTATGACGATGAATTTTTGAGCCAAGACGAATTGAAATGGTACACGCGGTCTAATCGTAAATTAACTTCACCGGAAGTACAAAATATTTTAAAGCATGAAGAAAATAATACAGATATGTATATATTTGTGAAAAAAAGAGATGATGAAGGGAAATATTTCTACTATTTAGGTAAAGCCAAATATATTAAAGGAACTGAGAAGCAAGATTATATGCCTAATGGAAATAGCGTGGTTACTATGCATTTATCAATGAATACGTCTATTCGAGATGATATTTATAGATATATTACTTAATTACTTATACTAAAATTATTATTTATGAATTTTGACTATTAGTAAAAATAAGTGATACTTTTGTGAAATGTATCACAAAATACTTTTAATTTACATAAAATGATGTAGTATATGAAGTGTAAGGAAAGAGTAAATTATTGAGGTGATGACTATGAGAAATGCTATAGAAGAATTGATCTTCTCCGATGTAAGTAGTTATGACATCTATGTAAACACAGGCGTTAACCAAGGGTTGGTTGGAGACATCAAGGATGGTTATTTGACGATTGATTCTATCCCATATATTGATGCTGAAAGATTATACTATTATAGTTTAGAGCGCAAAGCTCTCGTTACAAGTTGATTTTTGACGAACTCCCACAATGTTGAACTCGCTTGCTCTCAAAGAGTAATTGAGGGCAAAATTGACACTCTATATACCCCTAAAATCTTAATTAATGTGTTAGGAGACCGTAACTTACTACCCCTGTGAGTTATGGTCTTCATTTTTGATCTGTGATTCAACGATGATTTACATTTCTTTTAATGTGTCATATTGTCTCACACGAAGTATCCTATGATCACATCGAATCTTTCATTTCCCAACATATTTTAATCATCACAATGCAAGCTGACTTGATAATTATTAAACGTTTCGACTTCTAGGATTTTTAGACCGTTCAGCCTGTTTAAAGTTCTTTTTTACGGAATTGTAAGCATAAACAATATTATATAACTTATTTTTAGCATCGTTTTCACTTGAAAATGGTATACGTATATCGTCTCGCTTGTTCACTTCGCATCTAAATGCTTTTTCTTGTTCCTGACGTTCAGCTAGCGATAATGCGCACCATTCTTCCTCTGAAAATAATTCTTCAAAACGAAATTCAAAAGCAGTACGATGATTATTTTCGCTTAGTTTTAATACCCGTTCATAAAACGACATTACTGTTCCTCCTAAAACTTGACTTTTATTCTTTTGTTACTATGTTTACTTTATAATGAAAATGACTAAATATAAAATGATTTTTATAATTAAATATATGTTTGATTCCTTTTGTTTAAAGTTGATCTATAAATCACATTAATGTCCTATTCTCTAACAAAACGTTATGATAAAGATATTTAAAATAATACTATGATAAGGAGTAGTGATGTATGACAAAATTAAAAGAGAAAGTTGCAGTCGTTACAGGTGCGAGTAGCGGTATAGGAGAGGCGATTGCCAAAAAGTTAAGTCAACAAGGCGCATCAATAGTTCTGGTTGGTCGTAACGAACAACGCTTAAACGAAATAGCCCAGCAACTAAATAACCCAGCTAAAGTTGTTTCAGCGGATGTCACTGTAAAATCGAACATAGATGATATGTTAAAAGTTGCAATAGACCATTTCGGTCATATCGATATTGTTGTGAATAGCGCAGGTCAAAGTTTATCATCTAAAATTACAGACTATAATGTTGAGCAGTGGGATACTATGGTAGATGTAAATATTAAAGGTACACTCCATGTTTTACAAGCAACATTGCCTTATTTGTTAAAACAATCTAGTGGGCATATCATCAATCTTGCATCAGTATCAGGATTTGAACCAACAAAGACGAATGGCGTTTATGGTGCGACAAAAGCAGCAATACATGCAATCACACAGTCTCTTGAAAAAGAATTAGCACGTACAGGTGTTAAAGTGACTAGTATTTCACCAGGAATGGTTGATACCCCTATGACGGAAGGGACTGATTTTGGAGAACGCAAAAAACTTGAAGCACAGAACATTGCTGATGCTGTAGTATATGCTTTAACACAACCTAGTCACGTTAATGTTAATGAAGTAACGATAAGACCTGTTTAAATGATGACATTTCTCTATTTAAAATAGCATTTTCGTTTCATGTTACACTTAAATTGTTACGTTTGAATTCAACCACTTTACACAAAGGATGGGATATCAATTGGATAAACGTCAATTTGAAATTTTAGATATGCTAGTTAAATTTAATACTGAAAGTCCACCTGGACGTAATACAGATCCATTGCAAGATGAAATCGAAACGTTACTTAAACAACTGGATTTTTCAATACAAAGAGAACAGTTATATGACAATGATAGTGTGATAGTAGCAACCTTAAAAGGACACAATCCTCAAGCGCCAAAACTGATATTGAATGGGCATGTTGATGTAGCTTCTGTAGATGATGATCAATATTGGCAGTATCCACCTTTTAAACTTACCAACAAAGATGAATGGCTATACGGTCGTGGCGTTAGCGATATGAAAGGTGGTATGTCTTCATTATTCTACGTCTTGGAACAATTACATCAAGAGGGTGTACGTCCAGAAGGTGATATTATTGTTCAATCAGTAGTCGGTGAAGAAGTAGGTGAAGCAGGGACTAAACGTGCATGTGAAATAGGACCTAAAGGTGACTTAGCTCTTGTCTTAGATACGAGTGAGAATCAAGCACTTGGGCAAGGTGGCGTGATTACTGGATGGATTACAGTTAAAAGTAAGAATACGATACATGATGGTGCGCGTAGTCAAACGATACATGCCGGTGGGGGCTTGTTTGGTGCAAGTGCCATTGAAAAAATGACAAAGGTGATTCAATCGCTTAATGAACTTGAAAGACATTGGGCTGTCATGAAGAAGAGCCCTGGAATGCCGCCAGGTGCGAATACAATTAACCCAGCTGTCATAGAAGGTGGACGTCATCCTGCATTTATTGCAGATGAATGTCGATTATGGATTACTGTTCATTACTTACCGAACGAAAGTTATGAATCTGTAGTTGATGAAATAGAGGAATATTTAAATAAGGTTGCAGAAGCAGATGTATGGCTCAGAGAGAATCCACTTGAATTTGAATGGGGTGGTACATCTATGATTGAGGATAAAGGAGAGATCTTCCCAAGTTTCACTGTGCCGACACATCATCCAGGTTTTAAGCAATTAGAAGAAGCACATGAACATATTCATAATAAAAAGCTTGAACATGGTATGAGTACAACCGTAACTGATGGAGGTTGGACAGCACATTTTGGCATTCCCACGATACTATATGGCCCAGGTAGTTTAGAAGAAGCACATAGCGTAGATGAGAAAATAAAAATAAAAGAATTAGCACAATATAGTGATGTTTTATATACATTTTTAAAAGAGTGGTATGTACACCCACAATCCTATAAATCATCATAGATAAAAAAGAGGTACAAGAACGACTTTTATACTCTCAAAAAGTTGAGTTAAAGTGATGTGTTCTGTACCTCTTAATTATTATAAAGAATAACAAGTTGAATAGTTATAAAAAGATATTTATTATTTTCGTGTTCATTTCATATAAAATACAATTGTCAAGGTGAGTTTATCTTTTAAATGTGTTTTTTAATTTTCGCATCCAACTACCACCACGTCTAGAATGAACGGGTTGTCCAGAAGGTTGTGCCGATTGTTTTTTTAGTTCTTCTCCATACTTAATTGCTTCTTGCATCAAGTAAGATTGAGAGTTTAAAGGTGATGAATTGTTTTCGACGTAATGATAAACGCCCTGTGCATCTTGGTAACGACCTTTTTGGTTGTCAGATAATTGTAAATTCATATAGTTAACTAATCGCTGTCCTATTGATTTATCTTCAACAGGGAATAATATTTCGACACGTTTAATCATATTACGTGTCATAACGTCAGCTGAAGATAAATAAATATGCGCCTCGCCATTATTATGGAAGTAATAAATACGTGAATGTTCAAGCAAACGACCCACAATACTAACAACCTCTATATTTTCGCTAATACCTGGAATGCCTGGTTTAAGACAACAGATGCCACGAATGATGAGTTGTATTTTAACGCCTGCTTGAGATGCTTCGAAGAGCTTTTCGATAATCGTTTTATCGGTTAAAGAGTTCATTTTCATCATAATTTTACCATTACCATGTTGTAAATGACTACGTATCTCTTTATCGATACGATCAATGAAGACGTCTCGAATATCGTATGGTGCTACAATCAATTTATTGTATTCTGGTTTTGTTGAGTAACCACTCAAGTAATTAAAGAAGTTAATTGCATCTTCAGCAATATCTTTATTTGTCGTGATGATACCCATATCTGTGTATAATTTAGCAGTTTTATCGTTATAGTTACCTGTACCCAAATGAACAAATGACGTCAGTTCATTATTGATGCGTTTAACGACTAAAGCAATTTTACTATGCGTTTTTAAATGTGTCATACCATAAATAACGTGACAGCCAGCATCTTCAAGCATACGTGCCCAATGTACGTTATTTTCTTCATCAAAGCGTGCTTTTAATTCTACGAGCACCGTTACTTGCTTGCCGTTTTCAGCAGCTTCTTTTAAGCTGTTAATAATAGGCGAATCCTTACTCACTCGATACAAGGTTTGTTTGATAGCGATTGTATTTGGGTCATCTGCTGCTTGTCGAATAAAGTCAACTATTGGTTCAAAGGATTCGTACGGATGGTGGAAGAATATATCTCTTTCTAATGATAATTGATAGATATTCTTGTTGCCTAATGATCTAGGTGGTTGAGGCGTATATTTCTCATATGTTAAATATCTGAGCTTATGAGATAGATGGTCAACCAATCCAAATAAGAATGTTAAATCAAGTGGCCCATCTAAATAATAAATATCATTTTCTTCAATTTCTAATTGATCGATTAACCATTCTACATTCTCTTTTTCAGAAGTGCGACAATCTAATTCTAAACGTACAGCCGAACCACTCTTACGTTCTTTTAAGAAACGTTCAATTTCTATAAGCAAGTCCTCAGCGCCATCTTCATGAATGGTTAAATCTGCATTACGTGTTATTCGGAAAGTAAAAGTATTTAGTACTTCGTATCCTGTAAATAGATAATTGATGAAATACGTAATCACATCTTCGACCATGACAACGTATTGTTTTGTACCCTCATTTAAAGTTAAAAAGCGTGGAATTAATGAAGGAATTTGAACGATAGCTGAATTAATGGCATCTTCCGTATCGATATCAACAAAAATATTTAAACTTTTATTATTTAACTTTGGAAATGGATGATACGCATCAATACCTAACGGAGTGAGTGTCGGTAAGACACTTAACTTGAACTCTTGTTCTAATTTTTCTATCAATGCATCTGATAAGTCTTCAGGTTTTACCATCTCAATATCGTAATTGGCTAATTCTTTAATTAATTCGTTATAACGTTGATATTGAGTGTTCACATAGTCTGTATTTTTAATTTTAATAGCATCAAGTTGTTCTTGAGGCGTCATTTGTGCTTTATTTTCAGGTTTGTCATATCCCATTTTGACTTGGTCTTTTAACCCAGCCACTCGAACCATAAAGAATTCATCTAAATTTGAACTAAAGATAGAAATAAAATTAAGTTTTTCAAGCAACGGATTATTTTTATCATATGATTCTTGTAATACTCTGTAGTTAAAATCTAGCCAACTTAACTCCCTATTGTTGTAATACTGCGGTAAATTAATATCTTTTTCTCCCAATCGAGTTTGCATACTATACATACACCTCATTAATTAATCTTTATTATGCACCAATCTAAAATATCATAATAATTTTAAGATTTTGTAAATATAATAGAAACCTTACCTTTTAAAATTTTCTCAATATGCTTTTTCTGACGATTTGCTTGGTATTCTTCTGCAATAGGTGATCCTTTGTAATAAACTATTAAATCGTATTTGTCATCTTTATTTGCTTTTAGTTTAACTTCCTCTACAAAGCTAGTATGTGAGATATTTAAGGTGTTTGCAAATTTAATAATCCCCCCTAAAGCTTGTATTGTATCTATTTCTTTATTACTAAACCACTGTGTTTCTTTGCAATAAAATTTAAGTAAAGATTTGTTTTTAAAACTAGCTAACAAAGCTAATTTCACACGATCTTTATGTGAAAAGCCGTTAATCATTGAATTTGCGATTAAGTAATACGTATGTGGTGAACTTGAGTCTGAATCAATAAAACTACCTAGATAATAAATGTAGGCACCTTCAATAAATAATTCTTTTTCAATTTCTGAAATATTAAGTGATCGTTCACTTATAATTTGATTCAATAAGGATTGTGCTAATTTCACACGACGATTAGCACTCGTTTCTTCAATATGATATTCGTTCGCTAAATGACGTAATGCATCTTTACGTACGTTACTTTTATTAAACTCATCAGGATATTGTTTGCTGATGTGGTTCATAATAAACCCTTCACGAATCCCTTTTCTTGAGAAGGTGAATTGTGTGGCGTCAATTTTTTTGAAAAGCGTTTTAAAGACGGAAATTGCCGGCAGAATGATATCGACGCGGTCACGACTTAAACCGTCTAGATTTGTTAGTTCGTCGCGAGAACTTTTGCGGATTAAATCATAAACATTGTTGATATCTTTCGAAGTCATCGTATAGTTATGAACGCCACCGATAGGGTATGCATGTGCTGATTGATGAATGCGTGCAACATTACGTGCAGAACCACCTACTCCTACAAGCGCAATATGTTGATTGGATAGCCAGTCTAGCTGACTAAATTGTTCACGTAAAAACTGTTCCATATTTTTAATGGCTGTTTTGTCATTATGTTCTTTATCACCAAAAAACTGACGCTTAAGTGATACCACGCCGAATGGAAAGCTGTGAGACTCTTTAAGTTGTTTATCTTTGAAAAGGGTAACTTCGGTAGAACCGCCACCGATATCGACAGAAATTCCATTTTCAATATCAGTAGTATGTGTAATCGCATAGTAACCGTAAAATGCTTCATCTTCTTCAGGTACAATTTGAATTTCGATATGAATATCTTGTTTAATTTCTTTAATGATAGCTTCACGATTTTTAGATTGACGAATAGCAGCTGTTGCGATGGGATATAATGCATCAACGTTAAATTTATCCGCAACTTTTCTAAAACTGCTTAATGTCTCTTTTAAAACATGAATACCTTCATCATTCATTTCATTGGACTTTGTGAGATATTGACTTAATCGTGCAGGTGTTTTTATATTCAGTATTTCATTGAGTCCAGTTTTTTTATTGTAGCCAAATATAACAAGTCGAATCGTGTTGGAACCAATGTCTATCAAACCAATTCTTTCTTCCATGTTTGCCTCCTATTATTCAAACAATACGTTTAAAATAATCCTTATTTAATTTTATTGTACATGATATAGATAAATTGAAAAGAACTTATAGTTAATTTTTCTGAAATTTTTAAGATGATTGATTAGTAATTATAATTTTTAAAAATATAATTTTACTAAAAAGAAAAGTACATAAGTGTATAACTTAACTCAGCTATTTATTCTTCGTGCGTCTTATTCTTATCACTGTTTAAGTTGATTCACATCGTGGAAAAAATAAACTAACATGATACTTAATTGTATTAAGTATGTACAAGTGATAGGAGAGTGACTTTGGATGGAACGTTTAGAAAACAAAATCGCAGTGATTACTGGTGCGAGTACTGGTATTGGGAAAGCATCAGCCGTGGCTTTAGCAAAAGAAGGCGCACATGTGTTAGCGCTTGATATATCAGATCAATTAGAAGAAACTGTACAGTCTATTAATGATAATGGTGGGAAAGCAACTGCATATCGCGTAGATATTTCAGATGATAAACAAGTCAAACAATTCTCAGAAAAAATAGCACAAGACTTTGGACATGTAGATGTTATTTTTAATAATGCGGGTGTAGATAAAGGCGCCGGACGTATTCATGAGTATCCAGTTGAAGTGTTTGATAAAATTATGGCTGTTGATATGAGAGGAACGTTTTTAGTAACTAAATTTTTATTACCTTTAATGATGAAACAAGGTGGTTCTATTATTAATACAGCTTCATTCTCTGGACAAGCTGCCGATTTATACCGTTCAGGGTATAATGCTGCAAAGGGTGGTGTCATTAATTTCACAAAATCTATCGCTATAGAATATGGACGTGAAAATATTCGTGCTAATGCCATAGCACCTGGAACAATCGAAACACCACTTGTTGATAATTTAGCAGGTACATCAGATGAAGAGGCCGGACAAACATTCCGAGAAAATCAAAAATGGGTAACACCATTAGGTCGACTAGGAACACCGGATGAAGTCGGGAAACTTGTAGCATTTTTAGCTTCTGATGATAGTTCATTTATAACTGGTGAAACTATTCGTATCGATGGTGGCGTGATGGCTTATACATGGCCTGGAGAAATGCTAAGTGATGAAAGTTGGAAAAACTCTACTAAATAAAATTATTGAAAATAAAGCATGCCTAAGACCTCATTTCTTGTCTCAGGCATGTTTTAATATATTGTCAGGTAATCACAGAAATAAATTTTATTTTTATTAAAGTATTTTAACAAATTTAATTTTGGTTATTGAGATGTGGCAGTAAATTCTAATATGAATGTTAACTTACTTCATTTGTGCTCTGGTAATGATTATTCTGAGCAGATTTCACACAATTTATACTGTGCATCAGCCCAATTTGATAAGTGAGTATAACCTTTTAATTCTTTAGTATTGATTTTAATGGTAATGTTTTCATCATTATTGAGTGTCTTACCACATTTTGAACAAGTCATAGCTCCAAATATAGTCTTTTTAGCTTTATTACTAGTAGAAAACATGATATGCCTCCTTCATTTACCACATAAGCGCTTGATAACTGTCATCATTTAATGAGCGAACAATCTCAGTAATTAAGCGCACTGAATTTGTATAATCATCAATGTTGAGCACAGATACATTAGAGTGCATGTATCTTAATGGCACGCCGATTGTAATTGTTGGGATACCTTCATTGGCTACATGAATGCTACCTGCATCTGTACCACCACCAGGTGTTGTTGCCCACTGTACAGGAATATTATGATGCTCAGCAACGTCTTTAATATGTTTGCGCAAACCATTGTGAGCGATACTAGTGGCATCCATTAATATTGCTAACGGGCCATCACCCAACTTACCTTCATTTTTTTCACTCGTCATACCTGGAACATCGTATGCAACCCCGACGTCCACAGCGATTGCTAAATCAGGTTTAATCAAATTTGCTGCAACTTTAGCACCACGTAAACCTACTTCCTCTTGTACAGTTGCACCGGCATATAGATTGATATCTATGTTTTCATCTTTAAGTTGTTGAAGTACATCAACAGCAAGTGCGCATCCATATCGATTATCGAACGCTTTAGCTGTTAAGTATTTATCATTGGCTAGCGATTCGAATTCGCTATAAGGTGTAATCATATTACCTAATTCAATTCCTGCTTCTTTCGCTTCTTCTTTACTACCTACACCAATATCGATATACATATTTTTAATATCAACAGGCTTCTTACGCTCTTCTGGTGAGAGGGCATGTGGTGGTTTAGAACCAATAATTCCACGTATCTCTTTACCACTTTCAGTAGTAATCGTCACTTTTTGAGATAACATGACTTGATTCCACCAGCCACCAATGGGCGTGAAATAAATGTATCCTTGTTCATCAATTTGTGTAACGATAAAGCCAATTTCATCTAAATGACCGGAAATCATTAAAGATTTAGTTCCATGAGTAGCATTCTTTTTACCAAAAATACCTCCTAATCGGTCTTCAACAATCTCGTCGCTGACAGGTGTTAAATAATCTTTCATCAACGATTTAACTTGCATTTCATGTCCAGAAATGCCATTAACATCTGTTAAAGATTTAAGTAATGCTTTAGATTCTGGCATAGTCATTCCTCCATTAATAAGTCTTTAAAAGTAGTATAACATTCTAAATAGTGAAATTCTGAATCCCATGTTTATAGATGTTTAAATTTTCAAAATAAAAAGATATTTATCTTCATATAAGTAACATATTCAAATTAAAGATGATATAATTAACATGATTAAAGATGAGAGAAGGCGACTACTATGAAAAAAGTCATATCGCTTTTAGTAGTAATAGTGATAAGTGCTGTATCTCTTTCAGCATGTGGGAAAGAACGCACAAAAACTTATGAAGGCGAAGTCAACGGAAAGCAAGTGATTACATCTTTGACATACAAAGATGATGAAGTTCTCAAACAATCTACTATAGCAACAGTTAAATATGATGATTTAGGCATTACTAAAGATGAAGCGAAACAAATGTTTAAAAATGATGAGCAAGCCTTTAAAGGGATAGAAGGTGTCACATATAAAGCTGATTTTAAAGATCGAAAGGCCATCGAACATATCGATATTGATTATAAAGATGCGGATATCGATCAGCTTAAGAAAAATTTAGGTTTCATATCATCCGATGCCAAAAAAGGTGACCATGTGAGTATGGATAGAGTTGTTAAACAACTCAAACGTAATGGTTTAAAAGATAAAAGTAAAATGAATGAAGATAATTAAATTGAAAAGGAGTGAGACAGCATTCTGTCTCGCTCCTTTTCGATGTTGTGATTTAAGAAATTAATTTAAGTTTATAATCCTGAATGGACGTTGTAGTGCCATCTAATTGTCTATAGATAATGTGATCGGAAGTAATCTCGGTTGGACTATGAACGCCTACAGCTGCAGCGATGTTAAATAATCCTTCATGCAAACTTGTAACATAATTTGTAACACGGTATTGTTTTTCATCAACAATAAGTCCCTTTTCTTTTTTAGGATCGGTTGTTGCTACTCCGACTGGGCATGTATTTAAATGACATTGTTGGCTCATGATGCATCCTACACTTATCATCATCCCTCTAGCAATATTGACGAGATCTGCACCTAATCCTAATGCAATTGCGATTTTATCTGGAGTCACTAATTTGCCAGACGCAAAAATTTTAACTTTATCTCTTATACCATACTTTTCTAACATACTTGAAACGATAGGAAGTGCTGTAAATAATGGTAAACCTACACCATCTTCAAGCTCTTGGAAAGTAGCGCCTGTACCACCTTCGCCACCGTCAACAGTAATAAAGCTTGGGTATGTATTCATGTTTACCATTGTTTTAACTAACGTCTCTATTTCTTCAACTTTACTAACAACAATTTTACAGCCTACCGGTTTTTGACCTATTGATTGTAATTGATTAACGAAATTCAGTAAATCTGTTGGATTTTTAATAAAATCAAAACGATTAGGTGAATTAATAGTTTCATATGGTTTCACATTTCTAATGCGTGCAATCTCTTCTGTGACTTTGTTGCCTTCCATATGTCCACCACGTGTTTTAGCGCCTTGTGCTAACTTGATTTCAAATGCACGTACATTGTCGTGTTCGGCAAGATTGATAAACATATCTTTATTAAAATTACCATCATGATCTCTAACACCAAAGAGTCCCGGACCTATTTGATAAATGATGTCGCCATTGCCTTTTAAATGATATTCAGATAGTCCGCCTTCACCAGTATTCATCCAAGTACCAGCTTTAGCTAATCCTTTTGACAGTGCAGTAATTGCATTTTTACCTAAAGCGCCATAACTCATCCCAGATTGACCAACTAATCGTTTAATTTTAAAGGGATGTTTAAGGTTAGAGCCTAATATGACTGCATGTTCATCAGTTAAGAAAAACGGATCAACCTGAGCGCTTTTTCTGTGTTCTTCTCTACTAAATAGGCGCTCATTCTCAATATGATATAAGAATGTAGAAATGAATTCAGTATGATCGATATGTAATTCAGTTGCTTGAAGTGGGAACATCGTATTCTGAATATAAAACCCTTCTTCATAATCCTTACCTGTACCGAAACTAGTCATTCGTGATTTATATTTTCCAGCTAAAACAATATTTTTATAATCACTTCGTGAAAAAGGTTTGCCTTCATTATCGTTTGCGAAGAAATATTGTCTTAATTCGGGACCGATTTTTTCAGAAATATAACGTATTCGACCCAAAACAGGAAAATTTCTTAGTACACTGTGTTGATTTTGACCTTTGTCTTTAAATAACCAAATAACCCCAAGAATCATAATCGTTAATAACACAATCATGATGATAATATTGACTATGAATTGCATGACAGTTAAAACTGACATAAACAATACCCCCTAAAAACGTTTTCAATATTATGATACAACACTGTATGCGTTTTACAATGAAAGTCTAATAGAAAAACATTAAAATTATTGTGCGGCTGTATTAAGATAAAAATATATGTTTTATGCGAGAAGAGGGACAATATGGATATTAAACAATCTTCAGAGAAACAAGGTCGACCGTATCATTTATCAGACAGTGGGACAGTTTTAAAAAGAAATTTTATATTAATACCAGCTTATATTTTATTACAAAGTATCGTACCAATCATTGTTGTTTTCGGCTCATTAGGGATCACTGCAATGATAACACAACAAGCACCACCACAATGGTTGTATCATTTTTCATTGAGTTTAAGTTTTGTGATTGCTCAAGGTCTAATATTAGTTATCTTTTATAAAATGCATCAATCTGAAATAAATGATGTGGTGAAGCAACAATGGATAGTTGCAAAGAATAAAATAATTAAAATTGTAATAGTTGCGATTGTTGTATATTTATTATTAATTATAGTTCGGGTGATTGGAACAGCATTACCTAATCATTTAAGTTATCATCTCACGCAATACGAACAACGTACATTAGGACTATTTAAATCACCTTATGTGTTGTTAGTTACTTTTATATCCATGGTATTCTTACGTCCAATGGTAGAACAAATCATTTATAGATATCTCATCATCCATGAATTAGGAAAAGTATGGAATAGACAATTTGTAATTGGTTTGTCTATTGTTATTGAAACGATCGTACATGTTTACGACATGGCATCGATTTTTGAAATTCTTCCATATATCGTTATTGCTTCAGCAGCTACAATACTATATATTAAATCGCGGGATAATTTAATTGTCGCTTATATATTTCAAGTGATTTTGCAATGTATCCTTTTTATAGAAATTTTAAGTAAGTATACCAACTTTTAAGAAGAAAAGTTCGAAATAGGAGTTTATTATGTCAAAGGAAGTACAACATTGTTATTGTCAAACTCAAACTACCGTTGAGGGAAAATTTAAATTAAAGAAAATAGTCAAAAGGGATTTTTTGCTTGTTCCTCTATATATTTTGGCAATTTTTATTTTACCAGATTTGTTCGCTAATATTACAACGTGGATATTAGCTATAGTTAATGGTTATTTATCTGAAGATTATTTAAATAGCTTTTATAATGATGCAAGTACTGTATATGCGTTTGTCGGAGAGGCAATTGTTATTCTTATTTTTTATTTATTACATAAAAGTACGATGATAACGACTGCAATGACTAAAATTAAAGAATTAAAAAAATATATACCTTTACTTATTATTTGTGCGTTAAGTACAGAGATTTTTACAAGTCTTTGGGAATATTCAATTGATTTTTTACCTGAACAGTATCAATATTATGAGACAGTTAATGAAGAGGGAATTGAAGAGTTATTTACACATACGTGGATAACACCCATACTATTTATAGATATTGTTATTTTTACACCAATCATTGAAGAACTTTTATTTCGTCATTTAATCATTCATGAACTAGGTAAAAAATTAACTTATGGTTTGATGTATATTGTGTCAGTAGTGGGATTTACATATTTTCATTGTACCGATGCAGTTTCACCATTTGAAGCAGGACCTTACTTTATTGCAGCAGTCGTATTTGTTATAGGTTACCATTTTAGCCACCGTAATTTAGCAGTACCAATTGCTTTGCATATGATTACAAATTTAATAGCATTTTGAACAGTGCTTCTACTTATACGATTGCGTTTAAGTAAACTATTACTTCATATTAGAACCCAACACTCTCAAATAAACTAGTTCAGATAATAAGTATTCTAGTGGTAGAAATTTAGCAGTTGCTATACTAATGCATATGATTTTAAGTGTGGTTGCATTTATAAGTGTATATACATCTATAATATAAGTGAGTGATTGAGTACTATAATTTAACAGGTACAAACTTAAATTTAATAATAATAAAATAGTCAAAATAGGGAATAGAGTTTAGTAATGTTGATATAAGGATGTGTTTAAATTGCTACTTAAGGTTGAACATCTTACATACAAGGTTGATAATCGTACGATTTTAGATGATATTAATTTGAATATTAATAAAGGAGACACGATTGCTATTGTAGGTCCTTCTGGAAGCGGTAAGAGTACTTTACTCAAACAATTGAATCATTTAATTAGTCCTACGAGTGGAGATTTATATTTGAATGATCAATCTTACTTTGATTATAAGCCGGAAGAGATAAGAACACGTGTGAGTTATTTAATGCAACAAAGTGAGTTAATTGGTTATACAATTGAAGATAATATGAAATTTCCTGCTGAGGCTAGAAATGAAACTTTTGACCGTGATAAAGCGAAACAACTCATCTCTCAAGTGGGACTAGGTAATTATCAGTTAGATGCTCAAATTGAGTACATGTCTGGGGGAGAGCAACAACGTATTACCATCGCACGACAACTCATGTATGAACCTGAAGTTTTATTATTGGACGAAGCTACTAGCGCTTTAGATACATATAATAAAAAGAAAATTGAAGAAATTATATTTAAATTAGCGGATAAAGGGATTGCCATTTTGTGGATTACGCATAGTGATGACCAAAGTATGCGTCATTTTAAGCGTAGAATCACAATTACTGACGGTAAGATATCGAGTGATGAGGAGTTGAATGGTAATGAGTAATACAGCACTTTGTCTGACAGCACTTTTATTACTAATCCCTATCTTTATTTCTTATAAAGAAGGATTACATATTATCAAAGATTTAGTTATTGCTACAATTAGAGCAACCATACAATTATTGATTTTAGGTTTTTTATTACATTATATTTTCGAAATTAATGAAAAATGGTTATTAGTGCTTTGTGTGTTAGTCATTATTATTAATGCATCTTGGAATACAATAAGTCGTGCTTCACCTGTCATGCATCATGTTTTTTGGATATCATTTGTGGCTATATTTGTGGGAACAGCACTACCATTGGCGGCAACTGTTGCTACAGGTGCAATTAAATTTACAGCGAATGAAGTGATTCCAATTGGAGGTATGTTAGCTAATAATGGTTTAATCGCGATTAATCTCGCTTATCAGAATTTAGAAAGAGCATTTGTTCAAGATGTTTCTGATATTGAATCCAAACTTACGTTAGCAGCGACACCTAAGCTCGCATCAAAATCATCTATTAGAGAAAGTATACGCTTAGCGATTGTTCCTACAATTGATTCTGTAAAAACATATGGTTTAGTTTCAATTCCAGGTATGATGACGGGATTGATTATCGGAGGCGTTGACCCACTTCAAGCAATAAAATTTCAATTGCTTGTCGTGTTTATTCATACAACAGCGACGATTATGTCTGCACTCATTGCAACGTATATGAGTTACGGTCAGTTCTTTAATGCTCGTCATCAACTCATTGCTAGAACGCAACGCACAAGACAAAGTAGTTAAATATCGTTGTTAACCTACACAGTACAGCTTTAAATATTATATAATAAAACAGTTATAAACAATGATAAGTTTGTAGCTGTTTTATTTTAGTCAAAATCAATAGTTACGTCATTACTTTGAAAGGGGCATCTAGATATTATGACTGTCGCACGCACAACAACATTTATATTAAGTGTTTTTATCGTAGGTATGGTTGAGATGATGGTTGCAGGTATTATGAATTTAATGAGTCAAGATCTTCATGTTTCTGAAGCGGTGGTCGGGCAACTGGTGACGTTGTACGCGCTTACCTTTGCGATATGTGGTCCGTTATTAGTGAAATTGACTCATCGGTTTGCTTCGCGATCAGTATTATTATGGACGTTAATTATCTTTATCTTCGGGAATGGTATGATTGCCATTGCGCCTCATTTTGCAATAATAGTTGTAGGACGTATTTTATCTTCTGCCGCAGCTTCACTCATTATTGTGAAAGTTTTAGCACTCACGGCGATGCTCACATCAGCAAAAAACAGAGGTAAAATGATTGGCATCGTTTATACAGGTTTTAGTGGGGCGAATGTCTTTGGTGTTCCCATCGGTACAGTGATTGGCGACTGGGTAGGATGGCGATTTACATTTTTATTTATTATTGTTGTAAGTGTATTTGTTGGTATTTTGATGTTAATATATCTACCAAAAGAAGATGAATTGTCACATTCAAATCAAACACTTCGTTCAGCTAGTATTGAATCACAAACTGGCTCAAGCGTCATAAGACCTCGTGAGGTTATTAAATATCTGATGATTACATTTTTAGTACTGGTTGCTAATTCTGTAACATTCGTCTTTATTAATCCATTAATTTTATCCAATGGACATGAAATGTCTTTTGTGTCTTTAGCACTGCTTGTTAATGGTGTAGCAGGTGTGATCGGTACTTCATTAGGCGGTGTTTTATCTGATAAGTTTACTAGTAAGCGTTGGTTAATAATTTCGATTTCAATATTTATAATAATGATGATAATTCTTAATTTATTATTACCAGGAACAGGCTTATTATTAGTCGGCTTATTTATGTGGAATTTAATGCAGTGGAGTACAAATCCAGCTATTCAAAGCGGTATTATTGAACACGTCGAAGGTGATACAAGCCAAGTGATGAGTTGGAATATGTCGAGTCTCAATGCCGGTATTGGCGTTGGCGGAATCGTAGGTGGACTCGTTATGACACATTTATCAGTGAAATATGTTACTTATACTAGTGCATTGATAGGTTTAATTAGTCTTATCATTGTATTCACTTTAAAAAATAGACACTATGCTAAAAATTTATGACTGGAAAAGGTTTGCACGATAGCACTTAGAAGTATCTTTATGATATTAGATTTGTGTATGTTATCAGTGCCTTTTCCAGTCTTTATTTATAGATATGTAACGCTTGATGTTGAGGTTCATAACATTTCCATGGCATCCTACCTTTTCGGGCAAAATAAGCTAAGTCAGATATCATGTTACGACTTAAATTCATATCATGTTGGGTTACAGAATAATGATTTTTAGTCAAAATAGAGAGGTGACCAAACCAAAATACTAAATCCAATATATGATATGCACTTTTAAAGTAGGAGGTATGGGGTTGATGCCAATCAAAACGTGCTAGCCAAGTGTCGCAACTATTCATTTGATTTAAAAATAGATAAGTCGGACGAACAAAACAATGCTCTGTTATTAAATTTCTTTGTTGTTTCATTGTAATGACATCAATTTTTTCGACGTGTGCACCATATTGAGTCATCAAGTGAATAAAACGTTCAGAAGGTAAAGTGCGTGTTGCGTCTTCAATATAAATATCACCTTCATCGTGTGTATAACTCATGAATGTCGGCTTTGAGAATTTTTTAATGGATCGTGACATATGATGATCTTTAATAGGTTGATAAATCAAATCAAGTCCACGAGATCTTCCGCGCTCTATTTTTTGAGACTCCATTAGATATAAAATGTCATCACTGGTAAGTGTCTTAAGTGTTTTATTAGGAAAATAATGTCTCATGAGTTGTGAAAAATGTTGTACTTTAGTATGTGCATTGAGTGGTGTATCAGTTGTTAACGTTCCACTTAATAACATTACTTTATGATAATAATCATCAAGTTCAGGCATTTGCATTAATGTCATGATACTCATACTACCCGCAGATTGACCTATTAGTGTCACGTTATTTGGATCACCGCCAAAATGTTCGATATATTGATGTACCCATTTTAAAACGTTAATTTGATCAGAAATCCCATTATTATAGTTCAAATGTTGATTAAAATAAGACCAATCTAGGTAACCGAGTGCACCTAAGCGATAATTAAAAGTAACTACTATTATATTTTCTTGTTCTACTATGTGTTCAGGACAATATAGTTCAGCTGTACCATGTCCTTGAAGAAAACTACCACCATAAAAGTAAATCACTACAGGTAAATGATTTTGATTGGATGATGGTTTCCAAATATTTAAAAATAGGCAATAATCATTTTGTTTAAAAGAATTAAACGATGAATCTGTCATTGAAAAAAAGTCTTCAAGTGAATTGTAGGGTTGTGGTGGGATAGATTGAATATGAGTTGCATCAATCATTGGTTCGCTTAGTTCCATAAGCTTTGAATGTTGGAATCGAGATATCTTATTGAATGGTTTGGCATATGGGATACCTAAGAATGCATCAATATTCTTTTTGTGTAAGCCATTGATGGTACAGTTACCTATCTTGACTTGAACCATGTTTGAACACACCTTTACATATAAAGTCGTAGCTTAACTATAACATGAAAAATAATATGTAGATGAAATGTGACCAATTAATTAAGGGAAAAGAATTGTTGATGATTGACTTGAATAATGTGTTGAAGAATTAAATTTACAAACGAAATAAAAATGATATTAAGTGTATAACTGAATATTTAACGAATGATATCAGATAGAATTATATGAACTTTTGAATTTAATTCATAATTACTGGTATATTAAAAAGCTTGAGACAATGATGATAGTCCCAAGCTTTTATTATAAATATTTTATATTCTATAAGCTGTCGTCTTATTGATTTTGTTCTTGTCTATCGCGTTCTTTCCAATCTTTATGACGCGCTTTTTTTCGTGTTTTACGCAATTTGTCACCCATTTTCTTATTCAACTTGTTTGCACGTTTGAAATAAATACTTTCAAAGTAACTTGTCGTACCTAGTTGATAGAAGATTAAAGCAACGATTACGATGACTAAGAAATCCCATGGATAGTGAATCCAATTTAAGCCTTTGAACTCTTTACTTCCAATAAATGATAAGAATGCGAGAACAATAAGATAGATAATAATCCATAAGCTTCCGCCAATTTGTTTTTTAGTATTCTTCCAATTCATTTTATATTCATAGAAGAAATAAATAGGTAAACCTAAAATAATAATTAAAATAACTTCTGCTGTTGTTGGCCACATTGCCCAATAGATAGCTAATGATGCTAAAACAAAGGATAAAGGTGCCATAAATTTTAAAATATTAGCTTTGAATGGACGAGTCATTTTTGGTGCCATTTTACGCAATGAAATAACCGTTGTTGGACCAGTTAAATATGCAACTAATGTTGCAGTAGAAATAACTGCAGCTAGTGTACCCCAGTCGCGGAACAATGTCACCATAATCATACTGATAATTGCATTAAATGCAATGGCAACACGTGGGATATTATACTTTTTATTGATTTTACCTAAGAATTTAGGAATATGCCCATTTTCTTCCATAGCGCGTAACACACGTCCAGTAACGGCAACAAAAGAAACTCCAGTACCAAACGGTGACACAACTGCTTCCATATAAAGTAATATCGCTAACCAGTTAAGACCTAATAAAATTGCCATATCTGCAAATGGTGAATTGAAATTGATACCGCTCCATCCATGTTCATGCAACATCGAACTTGGCATTGATGTAATGAACGTACTTTGTAAAACAATATATAATATAGCACTTAATGTAAGTGAAATAACAATCCCACGTGCGATGTTTTTCTCTGGATTCTTAATCTCTGATCCCATGTTAATAATTGTCTGGAATGCATTAAATGAGAAGATAATTCCAGATGTTGTTGTTGCAGCAAAAATAGGTGCACTTCCGTAAGGCATAAATGTACCGATAGAGTGTCCATAATTACCTGTATCAAAACCGGAAACCATTAACATAATTATGGTTAAAATAGGGACACCTAATTTGAATACTGAAATTAAACTTGTAAATGATGTTAATAATTTTACTGACCAATAGTTTAATAATGAAAAGATTGCAATAATGATGTAAACAGCGATCAAACCGTAAGTACTGATTGAGCCATCCTTCATTAAAGATCCCATTGGTTTAGCCCAATCCCATGGCCAAGAACTCATATATTGAACAGCAGACACTGCTTCAATAGGGATAATTGTTACTAATGATACCCAGTTCGCCCATGCTGCAATAAAACCAAGTAATGAGCCGTGAGTATACTGTGCATAGTTACTCATACCGCCTGATTGAGGGAACATAGTTCCTATCTCAATATAGTTATAGGCAATCGTTCCAATGACTAAGAAACCGATAACCCAGGAAATGATGGCGGCTGGACCGGCCATTGAAGATGCCTCCCACGCTCCAAATAACCAACCTGATCCTATTAATGAACCAAGACCAAGGAGGACAAGTTGAGAAAGGCTTATCTTATTACTTTTTGATTTGTTTTTATTTTTCATAAATACTCCTTTATATATGTTGAATAATCAACAAAAATATTACGCTATAATTATACGCTAGTTAAAACATTAGTCAAACTAAATTTTTGTAATAATACAATTAATATTGTTTAATTAAATATCAATAAATAACATATATATAATATGAGAAGGTAATGTTAATTAAAAGAGGTGTAGTAATGAATGAATAAACAAAAAAATGAGCAAGTTGATCAATTTTTAGCTAAAGAAAGCCAATGGCAAGATTGTTATAAATTTTTGAGAAATTTAATTTTTAATGAAACTGAACTTGAGGAAAATTATAAATGGATGCATCCTTGTTATACGATAAACAATAAAAATGTTGTGCTAATACATGGATTTAAAGGTTATGTAGCGTTGCTTTTTCAAAAAGGAGCAATACTTGAAGATAAGTATCACACATTGATTCAACAAACTGAAAGAGTACAAGCAGCACGACAATTACGTTTTAACAGTTTAGAAGAAATAGAAAAGCGTAAAGATGAAATAAAATACTACTTGAATGAAGCAATTAAAACTGAAAAAGCTGGTAAAAATGTACCAATGAAAAAGAATGAAGATTATGAAGTACCTGAGGAGCTACAACAAAAATTTGAAGAGTTCCCCCGTTTAAAAGAAGCATTTTATCAATTAACGCCAGGACGTCAACATCAATATCTATATTATTTTTCACAGGCTAAACGTAGTCAGACGCGATATAATCGTATTGATAAATATATTAACGCTATACTACAAGGTAAGGGCATGAACGATAAATAGATATACAAAAAGGTTGGGATTACCCCAACCTTTTTGCATAAAATGAATGATATTCTGTTTAGAATTATTTTTGGTCTCCATTTAAACGCACTAAAATTTTAGCTTGAGATTTATCGTTTACAAGTTGATTGAAGCCACTTTCAACAATATTCTCTAATTCAATTTGATCTGTTACGACATCTTTAACATTTAAGCTACCATTAGCGATTAAATCTATTGTTTGTTGGAATGTAGTTGGTGTATAAGCAATTGTAGTTGTTAATTTGACACCTTTATTCATTTGTAATAATGGATTGAATTCTACGGGATGACCGAAGATTGATACGATGACAGCAGTACCACGTGGACGTGTTACTTCAATAGATTGTTGTAAAGTAATACCTACACCAGCAACTTCAAATGACACATCTACACCGTTGTCAGTATGTTCATAAACTGTTTGTACTGGATCGACGTTACCTGAGTTATACACGTGAGTCGCACCCACACTTTTAGCTTTCGCTAAACGTTCTTCTGATAAGTCAAAGACAAATATTTTACTTGCACCAGCAGCTTTTGCTGCAACAATAGTTAACAAACCAATTGGCCCAGCGCCAAATACCGCTACAGTATCACCGAATAATAATTCGCCTTCTTTAACTGCTTGGACAGCAACTGCTGTTGGTTCTACAAGAGCACCTTCTCGTGCTGAAACATTATCTGGTAGATGGTAAACATTTGTTTCAGGAGCATTGGTAAATTCGGCAAACGCACCATCAGAACCTAGTCCTATAAATGAATAACCATCATATAAGTCAACATTTTCCGGCTTTTCTCTTCTAGACACTGTTGGATTAACTACCACACGATCCCCTTTTTTAAAACGTGATACGTCTTTACCAACATTTTCTACGACACCAGAAAATTCATGACCTAGAGTCACAGGTGCAGTTTGACCAAGTAGTGGGTCCGGTTGATCAGTTGAAATAAAAATAGGTCCTTCTAAATATTCATGTAAATCTGTACCACAGATACCAGCCCAAGAGACTTTAACTTGAACTTCATTGTCTTTTATTACTTTGGGTTCGCGATCTTCAACGCGTACATCCTTTTGTCCATACCATACTGCTGCTTTCATAATAAAAACCCCTTAAATATAAATTTGACTGCAAAATATGAATATCAGTCTTTAATGTGATGTAATAATTCTTATTACATTTTGAGCATAATACTAAAATGCTCTGTTTTCAAGAGAACACCGACATATAATGTGATATTTTTCACAATATTATAAAAATTAAACTTTTAATTCGTAGATAGTGAATCATTTACATAAACAACCGTAGATTTCTTAATTTATAATTTTTTTAACATAGAAATAATTATAAAAATTCTGTGAAAAGTGTTTATTTTCAACTCATTGGGTATATATTAGTATCTGTCTCTGTTTTCATGTATAGCATATTAATGGTTAATGTTTAAGACTATTAATTTAACGTAAAAATATATAAGCAAAGGCCTTTGTCTTTTGTTTAACTTTAGTCATTATTTGTTTAACAATTGCATCAGAGGTCTTTTTTTAGGTCATGGAACAAGACATTCTTTATATAGGAAGGGGAAGACAATTATGTTAAGTATTAAAAACTTAACCAAGATTTATTCAGGGAATAAAAAAGCGGTAGATAATATTTCTTTGGATATTCAATCTGGTGAATTTATCGCTTTTATTGGGACGAGTGGTAGTGGTAAAACAACTGCACTACGCATGATTAATCGTATGATTGAGGCGACAGATGGCCAGATTATGATGAATGGAAAAGATGTCCGTAATATGAATCCTGTTGAATTGCGGAGAAGTATCGGTTATGTCATTCAACAAATTGGTTTGATGCCACATATGACTATTCGAGAAAATATTGTTTTAGTACCTAAACTTTTAAAATGGTCTAAAGAGAAGAAAGATGAAAAAGCTAAAGAACTTATTAAACTGGTAGATTTACCTGAAGAATATTTAGATCGTTATCCAGCTGAATTATCAGGAGGGCAACAACAACGAATTGGTGTTGTACGCGCTTTAGCAGCTGAACAAGATATTATATTAATGGATGAACCTTTTGGTGCATTAGACCCTATTACACGCGATACATTACAAGATTTAGTAAAGGAATTACAACAAAAATTAGGAAAAACATTTATTTTTGTCACTCATGATATGGATGAGGCCATCAAATTAGCAGACAAAATATGTATTATGTCTAAGGGAAAAGTCGTTCAATACGATACACCTGACAATATTTTACGATATCCAGCAAATGACTTTGTTAGAGATTTTATTGGGCAAAATCGCTTGATTCAGGATCGTCCTAATATGAAATCTGTAGAAAGTGCTATGATCAAACCCGTCACTGTTAAAGCAGATGATTCATTGAATGATGCTGTAGATATTATGAGAACACGTCGTGTAGACACTATTTTTGTAGTCAATAATCAAAATAAATTATTAGGATTTTTAGATATTGAAGATATCAATCAAGGATTACGTGCGCGTAAAGAATTAATTGATACCATGCAAAGGGATGTTTACAAAGTACATATCAATTCAAAATTACAAGACTCTGTGCGTACAATTCTAAAACGTAATGTTAGAAATGTACCTGTCGTCGATAATGATGAACATCTCATTGGTTTAATTACACGTGCAAACTTAGTCGATATTGTGTATGACTCAATTTGGGGCGAAGAAGATTCTGATAGTCATGAGAGCCCAATTGAAAGCTCAGATGAAAATAATCATGATTTACCGCAAAATCAAACTGATGCACGAACAAACGTAAATGAAGATGTGAATGATTATCATGATGCTCAACATAGAGGTGAGGATTAATAATGAAAGCATTCTTACAAGAATACGGTAGCCAACTTTTATCGAAAGCGGTAGAACATTTTTATATTTCTATGTTTGCATTATTGTTAGCGATTGTAGTAGCTGTCCCTTTAGGTATTTTATTATCGAAAACGCAACGCACTGCTAATGTGGTATTAACAGTTGCTGGCGTGCTTCAAACCATTCCTACTTTGGCTGTGTTAGCCATCATGATTCCAATATTTGGAGTAGGAAAAACACCAGCTATTGTTGCATTATTTATCTATGTATTATTACCAATTTTAAATAATACAGTATTAGGTGTTAAAAATATCGATAAAAATGTTATTCAAGCTGGTCAAAGTATGGGAATGACTAAATTTCAATTAATGAAAGATGTTGAGATGCCTTTAGCTTTACCACTTATTATTAGTGGTATTCGTCTATCAAGTGTATACGTCATTAGTTGGGCAACTCTCGCAAGTTATGTAGGTGCGGGTGGACTTGGGGATCTTGTATTTAATGGATTAAATCTCTATCAACCACCTATGATTATTAGTGCAGCGATTGTTGTTACTTTATTAGCATTAGTTATTGACTTTATACTTTCATTAGTTGAAAAATGGGTTGTACCTAAAGGATTAAAAGTATCTAGATAAATGGGAGGAATTGACATTGAAGAAGTATTTTAACTATACACTGATTCTGGTTGCATTATCTCTCATCGTGTTATCTGGATGCAGTTTACCAGGCTTAGGTGATGGAAATGCAAAAGATGATGTGAAAATTACAACGACTGAAACAAGTGAAACTAAGATTATAGGTCATATGGAAAAATTATTAATTGAACATGAAACTGATGGAAAAATCAAACCGACGTTGATTGGGAACCTAGGTTCTAGCATTATTCAACATAATGCGTTACAACGAGGAGATGCAAATATGTCAGCTGTACGATACACAGGTACTGAATTGACGAGTGTATTAGCAGCTAAACCTACTAAAGATCCTGAAAAAGCCATGTCTGAAACACAACGCTTATTTAAAAAGAAATATGATGAAAAGTTTTATCATTCACTTGGGTTTGCGAATACATACGCATTCATGGTGACAAAAGAAACGGCTAAAAAGTATCACTTAGAAAAAGTATCAGATTTAGAGAAATATAAAGATGAACTACGTCTTGGAATGGATACCCAATGGATGAACCGTGCAGGTGATGGATATCCAGCTTTTGTTAAAGATTATGGATTTAAATTTGATAGTGCGCGTCCAATGCAAATTGGTTTAGTATATGATGCATTAAAAAATAATAAATTAGATGTAGCAGTTGGGTATTCAACAGATGGACGTATTGCAGCTTATGATTTGAAAATATTGGAAGATGATCGTAAATTCTTCCCGCCTTATGACGGTAGTCCACTTGCAAATGAACAATTAATAAAGGATAATCCAGAAATCGATAAGGCACTAAAAAAATTAGAAGGTAAAATCTCAACAGAAGAAATGCAGAAGTTAAATTATGAAGCGGATGGAAAAGGTAAGGAACCTGCAGTGATAGCTGAAGAATATTTAAAGAAACATCATTACTTTGAAGAAAAGAAAGGTGGTCATAAGTAATGAAAGGTAATTTGTTACATTCAATCATCGAATATTACTCACTGAAC
Source organism: Staphylococcus sp. HMSC068G11 (assembly GCF_001815825.1). Taxonomy (NCBI): domain Bacteria; kingdom Bacillati; phylum Bacillota; class Bacilli; order Caryophanales; family Staphylococcaceae; genus Staphylococcus; species Staphylococcus sp. HMSC068G11. The sequence goes on along the minus strand of NZ_KV822075.1, from coordinate 143,643 downwards.
TGGGCCTTTCTTCTAGAACTGTTCTTCAAACATCTATTAATGTCGGTATATGGTGTGTTGTTTGCTTGTATAATTGGAATTCCTATTGGTATTTTCATAGCTAAGTATAGACGTTTATCGTGGCCGGTGATTACAATTGCAAATATTATACAAACTGTTCCAGCAATCGCTATGTTGGCCATACTTATGTTGGCTATGGGATTAGGACCAACAACTGTTGTTGTAACTGTATTCCTGTATTCGTTATTACCTATTATTAAAAATACTTATACTGGTATTGTAGAAGTTGATGAAAATATTAAAGATGCTGGTAAAGGTATGGGAATGACGGGGAACCAAATATTAAGAATGATAGAGTTACCATTATCTTTATCTGTTATTATTGGTGGTGTTAGAATTGCACTTGTTGTTGCTATCGGAATAGTAGCGATTGGGTCATTTATCGGTGCTCCAACACTAGGTGATATTATTATTCGTGGTACAAATTCAACAGATGGAACAACATTCATCTTAGCAGGTGCCATACCAATTGCTTTAATAGCAATTATTATAGATATAGGATTACGTTATCTAGAAAAACGTTTAGATCCTACTCGTAAAAACAAAAAAGATTCAATGCAAAAACATCAAGTACAAAAATTACGTTAATAGATATCAATAAACTTAATTAATATAAAAAGCATAGACAGTGACTGAAACAGAGATTATTTTAGTCAACAGTTGCTTATACATTAACAATGCCTGGAACACAAAATAATGTTCCAGGCATTGTTTGTTTAATATATTTAGTTTTCAGGGGTATTTTAGATATATTTATAGTTTTGGGTAATTATAATAAGATTGGAGCAAGGATAGGAACTACTGCTACAACAATAACGCCAACGATGACAACTGCAATACTTCCCATTGATTCTTCAGTCTCACCCAATTCTTTAGCTGCCGCGACACCTAAAGTGTGTCCACTCGTCCCTAGTGCAAGTCCTCTGGCAATAGGGTTAGATATTTTAAATAATTTAACTATTTTAGCACCTAAAGCAGAAATGACAACTGCATTTAAAATAACTGCGAGTGAGGTTAATTCTTTGACACCACCGATACCGTCAGATACAGGTAATGCAATTGCTGTCGTTGCAGCTTGAGGTAGCATAGATGCTATAATTTGATTGCCAAATTGGAATGTTATTGCAACAAGATAAATTAATAACAAGGCAATAATTGTACCAACAGCTATACCACCAAATATTTGTAACCAATATCTTTTTAATACTTCGCGCTTGCGATATAAAGGAATCGCAAAGCATATTGTAGCTGGTTCTAGAAAGAAATTAATAATGTCGCCACCGATTTTATAATTCTCATAACTAATTCCTGTCAATTTCAAAAAAGCAATACCTGCAACCATACTTACGAATAAAGGTGCTAGTAAAAAGAAACCATTCGTTTTTTTATAAAAATAAGTCGATATGACAAATGGTATTAATGATACTAATATCCCAAAATAAGGTGTATTGATTCCTAAATGTTCAATCATTGATTACCCTCCTATGTGACTTGTTTCTTCATTTTTCTCTTTAGAAGGGAAAAGTGATTTCGTCACTAATAATTGTGACGCAAAGCCAGTACTAATTAATAATAAAAGTGTTGAAATAATAATAAGTAAAATAATTAAAATAGGGCTTTGCTTAAGGATTGGTAAAGAGTTAATGACTGAAATACCAGCTGGTACGAATAGGAATCCAATATTATTGGTTAATGCAGTTCCCACAGTCTCAACTTGACCTAATTTCACAATGCCTGTACACAATGCGATAAATAATAGTACGAGTCCAATGACTGAAGCTGGCATTGGTATAGGCATAAATGATTCAATAATTTTTGATATAAGTAAAATCACTGCAATCGTTAATGCTTGTTGAAAAATACTGTATTTCATTGACTTCTTGTTATCAACCGCTTTGTTTTTAACGAGATGCGTTTGTTCCAAAATAACCATTCCCCTCTGTTTTCTTCATGGTTATATTATAGAATGAAAGCGTTTACTATATGTAGTTTCATAGCTCACTTACAAATATTTTAGGGTGAGGTGCACCATTTTAAAGGTGAAATTCATAAAGCATGATTTAAATTTTATTGAAGACCGAGTTGTTGTTTAAAAGTCTTCATATAAGAACGACTAACTTGATATTTAAATTCATGGGTTAACGTCAGCTGATATGTATAATTAAACCAATGTTCTATTGTTTGGATATGTTCTTTATTAACGATAGTAGCGCGATGTATTTTAATAAATAGTGAGGAAGGTAGTTTTTTCTCGTAATGATTAAGTGTTTCGGTCGTTTCATAACTTTGTTTTGTTGTATCTATCGTAGTAATCCCATTATTAACAGATAATGCGATAATGTCTGTGAAATTTAAGATGTGAATACGTTCATCCACTTCAATTGGTAGTACATGTGTTTGAGCGTGCTCATCATCACTATAATCAATATATTTAGGTGTGATAGTTTTATCTTTGTTTTTTGATTTATCTTTAGCCATGCCAACTTTATTTACAGCTTGATTAATACGATCTTTTTCAAAAGGTTTTAGTATATAATCGGTTGCATTTAATTCAAAAGCTTTGACTGCGAATTTCTCGTGAGCGGTTGCAAAGATAATATGTGGTGATTGCTTCATTTTATTAATTTTTTGAGCTAAATCAATACCACTTTCATCCATTAAATTTATATCTAAGAATATTAAGTCAAATGTGTTGTAGAGTAACTTCTCCAATGTTTCTTCTATGTTTTCTGCTTCTTCAATTTCATCTATAGCATCATTAAGATTTAAAAGATATTGTAATTCATTTCTTGCAAGTGGCTCATCATCAACGATTAACGCTTTCATTAAAGTGTTCCTCCTTAGAAGATTTATACGGAATTAAACAACTTACAGTCGTGCCTGATTGAGAAGATTGAATGTTTAGTGCCGATGTTGTTCCAAATAGTCCAGTAAGTCTTTTATTAAGATTGACTAAGGCATTACCAGTACCAGTGGTAGACGTCACTGTCGTATATCCAATGATATCTAATTGATCAGCTGGTATGCCTTGCCCATTATCTTGAACAGATATACTTAAGTAGTCTTGTTTCATGCTAACATTCACATCAATATGATTATTCACTTTACGATTTTTAAATGCATGTTTAATAGAATTTTCCACTAATATTTGAATTATAAAAGGTGGGATAAGCGCATCTTGACACTGATCATCAATTCGATAATGTATGTTAAATCTATTTGGATAACGTGCTTGCTCTAAGGATAAATATGCTGCTACTTGTTGTAATTCCTTTTGTAAAGTAATTGTATTATTACGTGCACCATTAAGATTAGAGCGGAAGAACTGACTGAGTTGAATCAGTAAACGTCGTGCTTTTTCACTATCAATTCGTACTAGTGCTGATATAGTGTTAATAGCATTAAAAAAGAAATGTGGATTGACTTGTGCTTGTAATGATTTAATTTCAGCGTCTTTCAACAATTGTCCCTGCATTTCAGCTTGGCCTAGTTCTAGCTGTGAAGAAAATATATTAGCGAGGCCTTTTGCGAGTTGTTGGTCTGAAGTTGAAATAATATTGTTATCAGTGAAGTAAAATTTTAAAGTCCCTGCGATTTCGTTATGTATATAAAGAGGGACGACAATGGCTCCTTCAAGAGGGCAATTAGGATGGTGACATCCAATTCCTTCTCTCGTATGAGCGACTTTTAATTTTCCTGATTGAATCACTTCTTTAGATAAATCTGTAATAATCTCTTTACGTGCTACGTGATGGTCACTGCCTGCACCAATATGTGTTAAAATATCTTTTTTATTTGTAATAGCTACCGCCGACACTTGCATTAATTTTAAAATAATTTCAGCAGCTTGTTGGGCTGATTTTTCATTAAGTCCAGATCGAAAGTAAGGTAGTGTTTCATTAGCGAGTTGTAATACATCATGCGTTTGGACTGCACGCATTTGTTCTTCTTGCTTGATGGTCGACAAAATGATGGTTAAAAATATGGCTGTACCCAAACCATTAATGATAATCATCGGTAGTGCTATAAAACTGACTAATGTAATTGCGTGATGTAAGTTATTTGTAAATAATAATATACAGCTCATTTGAATAATTTCAGTTATTGCACCGATAATAGCACCTTTTTTAATGGACGGATATGTATTTTGTTTTATTGTTTGATGACCGAAGTAACCAGATATGATAGCGATAACTATGGATGAAATGAGATAGGTATATGCGTCAGCCCCGCCAATATATAAACGACATAATCCTGAAATAATCCCTACAATTATAGCTACCCACGGTCCACCTATTAGACCAGAAACACCAATAGTTAATACACGGGTATTGGCCATTGAGGCATCTTTGCTCAAGTGATAATAAATATCACCAGATACGATATGGCCATTTTCTATTTCAATTCCTGTAAAATTAGAAATCATAGAGAATATACCAAAAATAATGATTAGTTGGAATTTTGAACGCCATTTGTCACGTTCGCTCATCATTGTTTTAAAATGATTAATATTCATGAGTATATATGCGAGTAAAATAATTAATCCCACGCGCTCAAGTAATAAAATAAATAAATTAAGCATAACGTCAATCCTCATTTAGTTTTAATATCCCAAAAAAGAAATATATTTTTATTAAAAATAAAAGCACTTACATTGGCTTGTTTCATATATTTATAGTTTATATGAAAACACGTTTAAATCAATTATAGTATGGAAAATTGAAACTAGATAGTGTAGAATAAGTTTCTATATTCACAAATTTTCTAAAAATTACAAGAAATTAAAAAAGAAACATATCTAGGATGAATGAATATTAAAATGATAAACGATTTAGTCATATATTTATTTCAGTTAAAAAGTTGTTCTAAATATGATAAAGTTTCTTAATGTAAAAATGATATTAGAAGAAAGCAAATAAAAGATTTGTAAAATAAGAAATGGATATTGTAATTAAATAAGTCTTATTAGAGATTTCTAATTAATTGTGAAGGAGTAAGTGATAGATGAATACATCACAAAAGTTTAGGGGAGATAATCGCTTATTATTAGGGATTATTTTAGGGGTTATTACATTTTGGTTATTTGCACAATCACTTGTAAATCTAGTCGTGCCATTACAATCATCATACAATAGTGATATTGGCACCATTAATATAGCAGTTAGCTTATCGGCACTATTTTCTGGTTTGTTTATTGTAGGTGCAGGAGATATTGCAGATAAAATTGGTAGAGTAAAAATGACATACATAGGCTTAGCACTTAATATTGTTGGGTCAGTTTTAATCATTATTACACCATTACCAAGTTTATTGATTATTGGACGTGCTATTCAAGGATTGTCAGCGGCGTGTATAATGCCAGCGACACTCGCAATCATTAATGAATATTATATTGGGACAGCACGACAACGTGCATTAAGCTACTGGTCCATTGGTTCATGGGGAGGTAGTGGTGTTTGTACTTTGTTTGGTGGTTTAATGGCAACTAACCTTGGATGGCGCTCAATCTTTATTGTTTCAATTATTCTGACAATATTATCCATGTTTCTCATTAAACATACTCCCGAAACAAAAGCAGAGCCTATAGGAGATCAACCGACAGAGAAAAAGAAATTTGATGTTATTGGTTTAATCATCTTAGTGGTTAGCATGTTAAGTATTAATGTGATAATAACTCAAACCTCTCAATTTGGTTTGTTCTCACCATTTATTTTGGGACTTATTGCAATTTTTGTTATATCGTTAATTATATTCGTGATTTACGAAAATAAAATTAAACAACCGCTTGTCGATTTTGATATCTTTAAAAACAAAGGTTATACAGGTGCAACGATTTCAAACTTTATGTTGAATGGTGTAGCTGGTGGTACATTGATTGTAGTAAATACTTTTTATCAGCAAAAATTAGATTTTAACTCTCAGGAAACTGGATATATCTCACTTACATATCTAGTTGCAGTATTAATTATGATACGTGTGGGTGAAATGATATTACAATCGCTAGGACCTAAAAGACCTTTGTTACTCGGAAGTGCCTTGACCGTCATAGGATTAATATTATTATCTTTGACGTTTTTACCTAATGCTTGGTATATAGCGTCAAGTGTCGTTGGTTATTTATTATTTGGTACCGGTTTAGGTATTTATGCAACACCATCCACGGATACAGCTGTTGCACAAGCACCAGATGATAAAGTAGGCGTCGCATCCGGTGTATATAAGATGGCATCATCTTTAGGAAATGCATTTGGTGTGGCCATCTCAAGTACAGTTTACAGCGTACTTGCAGCTCAACTGAATCTGACTTTAGGTGGTTTTACTGGAGTAATGTTTAATGCGCTTATAGCATTATTAGCATTCCTATCTATTTTGTTCTTAATACCGAAAAAACAATCTAATGTATAAGAATATAGTCATCAACTTTTAAATTCATCTTTAATATTGAAATGGAAAAATATGAATTTGTGTCTGGGACATCACTGGTGTCTCAGACATTTTTCTATATTGACATCGAGAACTCAGTAAAAATAAAGGTATGAAGAAGTCTATAAATTCTAATTCTTGTTAAAGAGAAAAGAGATAATCCAGTCAATATGAAACTATTTCTACTCATATTTTAAAAACGCAACTGAAATTGAATAATAAATTAACAAAGAAACGATTTACTGTGCTAATAAAATGTTGAGTAAGCAATGTACGTTTGAGAAGATAATACTTATTCTTAATTAACAGAAAATTCTTACAAAATAACCGTATTATATTGACTGGTATGTAGTAAAGTAGTATTTTAAAAACAATATAGAATTGTAAGGAGATGGAATATATGAAAATAGCAATTGCAGGTTCTGGCGCATTAGGTAGTGGATTTGGTGCTAAGTTGTTTCAACATGATTATGACGTCACTTTAATTGATAATTGGGAACCTCAAGTTACTACAATACAACAGGACGGTCTACATATCGATATTAATGGTGAAGCACATCATTTCAAGTTACCTATGTATAGACTAACGGAAATTCCTAAAGACACGTCCTATGATATTGTTTTTCTATTTCCTAAATCTATGCAATTAGAAGAAGTGCTTAGTCATATTCAACCCCATCTTCATGATAATACGATTGTTGTGTGCACTATGAATGGTTTGAAACATGAACGTCTTATACAACAATATGTTTCTATAGATAGAATTGTACGTGGAGTAACAACGTGGACTGCCGGTATTGATCAACCTGGCCACACGCACTTAATGGGGCAAGGTCCTGTTGAAATTGGGTGTCTCGTGCCCGAGGGAAAAGAAAGCGTAGATATCATTGTTAATCTGCTACAAAATGCAGAATTAAAAGGTGTAAAAAGTGAACATTTACATCAATCAATTTGGAAAAAAATATGTGTTAATGGTACAGCTAATTCTTTATGTACTATACTTGAATGTAATTTGGCAGCACTGAATAATAGTGATGACGCTAAAAATTTGATCTATAAAATTACACAAGAAATTGTTCATGTTGCAACAGTTGATGATGTTCATCTTAATGTTGATGAGATTTTTGATTACTTAATTGCTTTAAATGATAAAGTAGGCCCACACTATCCTTCTATGTACCAAGACTTAATTAAAGATAATCGAACAACTGAAATAGATTATATTAATGGAGCAGTTAGTAAATTAGGGAAAGAGAATCATATTGCTACACCTGTAAATGATTTTGTAACAAATCTTGTACATGCTAAAGAAAATCAACGTGGTGCACAATGATAAAATAATATATGGATCGTTTGAGTTACAAGCTCTTTTTAAATTATTAACATGGCATATTTAATAGTGGAGAACGAAAAGCACGCTATAAACAATTTTTACAAGATTGTTTATAGCGTGCTGTTTTATGACTCTTCAGTTAATAACTCACTATTGTCTTTATGATGCTCAAATTTTTGTTTGAGTTTTTTAGCTTCATGTAGTGCCACTTTCTTATAGTGAGAGTGGGCAAAATGCATTTGCACAATTAGAAAAGCAGCGCTTATACTCCAATATAAGCCCAAAGCTGCAGCAGAATGTAGAGATGCATATGTTATGAATATCGGTGAAAACACCATCATAAAATAATAAGTTTTTCTTTGATCTTTTGGATAATGGATTGAGTTTACAAGTGGTTGAACAAAATACATGATTGCTGCGATTATTGTCATAATCAAATCAGGTTGCGTTAAATCAAACCATAAGAAGTGTGGGTATTCAGTAATTCCGTGACTCGAAGGGTACTTCAAACTCATATAAAGACCCATTAATATAGGCATTTGTATAAGAACAGGAAGACAGCCTAACATATTTTTTAAAGGATTAATCCCATACGATTGATACTTTTTCAAAAGCAATTGATTGGCTGCATTGCGTTCTTCTTGTGATGTTGCGTGTTTCATTTTATCTCTTATAGCATCCAATTCTGGTTGGACGACTTTTGTTTTTTCGCGCATCATATGCATATTCTTAACTTGTATTAACATGAAAGGTAATAGGATGAAACGAACTATGAGTACAATAGATATAATAGCAAAGCCATAGTTATCCTGAAAAACTCTGCCAAGAAAATGAAGAAATTCATCCATAGATTTTACAAAAACGTTATAAAATATACCAGTTTGGTTCTCTTCTTTAGAATAATCGCATCCAGCTAGTAAAATGATAAAACCTAATAAAGTGATGAAAAGTCGTTTATGCATAGTGATACTTCCTTTTGTTAATAATTATATTAATTTTATGATAAATGATGTTCAAGTTCATCAAAATAGTATAATATTGCATGATTTAAAAATAACAAAGTCATTCTTAGGTGTGTATCGCATGTCTTAAATGTGGCTTTTTAATGCTTAGGTGTTGTTTTATGTTTTTTATTTTCATCAGAATGGTAAGTTATACTTAATAAAGATAACCAAATTAGTAACATGGTTATGGCTAGATATACACTTACAATTAAATATTTCGAATGTAAAGGTAACCATGATAAAACAAACCCCCAAGTTGCATCTCCTAATATTATCAAAGGAAGTAGGTAAAAAAGAATACTTATTGCTACAAATCCCAACAAAATGATGCTGAACATGATTGAAGTTCGTAAACATTTACGGATGAAGATGTGACCATCACGTAATTTTAAGATTTTACTAAAAACTAAGATACTAAATATGGCCATGAATATATCGGCCAGTGTGGAAATGATAAGTTGCATATTTTTCGTTTGGTTCACTTTTTCTTCTATGGTTGTGTAATGACGATTATTCATAATTTGAGTATTTAAATGTTCCGCTAGACGAGTCACTTGACTTGAATTTGTATTCGCTAATACGACAATGCCATAAGATTTACGAATATTTAATAAAATTTGTGACGAGAAATTATCTAAAACGCCGGTATGTAATACGAGATGGTCATCAGTATTTATAAACCATCCTGAACCGTAGCTATCTGCGTTAGGCTCACTATTTAATGAGTTAGATAATACCTGATGCGATTGACGAATTAACTGGGCTTGTGATTTTGAAGTAGGGTGGATCTGTAGTTGGACCCACTTTGCTAAATCACTTGTACTTGACATCATATATGCTGCAGGCGTATCACCGATGTTAAACTCTGGTTGTGCAACTTTATTTTCATTATCTTCCCATATGTAACCTAATGCTTCGTTATTAGCTTTCGTATTATTTACTTTAAAAGTGGTATGTTTCATTTTTAAAGGGGCTAAAACATGCTTTTGGATGTATGATGTATAGGATTGATGGGTAACATTTTGAATAATAAGACCTAAAATATCATAATTCATATTCGAATATTCAAAAGTTTCTCCAGGTGCATGGTTCAGACGTTTTCCTTTTGCAAAATTAACGATATTTTCAATACTATCGTACTGTTTAGAATAACGATTTTCTTCAGTGATATCTCCAGGTATACCACTAGTTTGAGCTAATAGCTGTTCAATAGTAATATCAATTTTTTTGTCTTCATACTTCATTTTAAATCCAGGTATAAATGTACTTACTTTGTCATTTAAATTTATTTTTCCTTCTTGAACTAATTGTAGAATTGCATAACCTGTAAAAGCTTTAGTATTGGATGCAATTTCAAATTGAGTATGTGGGTTTACCTTTGCTTTTTTTTCAATATTGGCATAACCATATCCTTTATTTAAAAAGATTTTATTGTCTTTGATGATTAATATTGCTAGTCCGGGGATATCTCCTTTCTTCATTGCTGTCTCAACCATTTTATCAATATGTTTTTGAGAAGCATGTGTCAATATCGTCTCATTCTTACTATGTGTAATTTCTCGTGTTGTAATTGAAATTATAGATAAAATGGTCATCAAAAAAATGACAACAATGACAAACAGTTTTATCTTCATTAAGCATCCTCTACTTTAAATTTAAAAATTTATTGCCTGCGTTATGGCAACAATAAGTGAATTTATTATAACAGTTTTGGTGTATAAAGTTACAGATAACGAATAGATATTGGGTTAGCTATATCTTAATCAAGTAGTCTTCTTAGTGAAAAACAATAAATTTTAAAGTGTAATAAAACACTAATAGAGTAAATGTAATGATTAAAGATATGTGAAGTAGCTATACAATTTTGTTTTATGGGAGTATAGTTTTATCCATCAAAATGAGTTAAAGAGGTAGGAGTCATGTTCATTCAATTTAAAAGACTTTTGATTGGAAGACCTAAAAGAAACAGAGACTTAAAAAATGAGAAAATTTCAAAATTTAAAGGATTAGCTATCCTATCATCCGATGCGTTGTCATCAGTTGCATATGGTCCTGAGCAGATATTAATTACATTATCGGTGATAGGAGCTGTGGCATCTTGGTATACGTTGCCTATTGCTGGAGCAGTTCTAATATTATTAACAGCTTTAATTTTATCTTATAGACAAATTATTTATGCTTATCCAAAAGGTGGTGGAGCGTATATTGTTTCTAAAACAAATCTTGGTGAGAAATGGGGATTGTTAGCTGGAGGGTCTTTATTAGTCGACTATATATTAACGGTGGCAGTGAGTATTTCTTCAGGAGCAGATGCTTTTGTTGCCGCATTTCCCCACTTATATCATTTTAAAGTGCTTATTGCATGTTTATTAGTACTCTTTATTTTAATGATGAATTTAAGAGGTTTGACTGAATCAGCAACTGTATTATCATATCCAGTCTACTTATTTATTATAGGTTTAATTGTTTTGATAGCTGTTGGAACATTTCGCGTAGCTACTGGACAAATCGCACCGCATATCCATTCCACTGTAGGGAGTACTGTGCCAGGTGTTACGTTATTTTTACTTTTAAAAGCATTCTCATCTGGAGCATCATCACTTACAGGTGTAGAGGCAATATCCAATGCAGTAACAAATTTTAAAAATCCAGCACCTAAGAATGCAGTCAAAACTTTAGTCACTATGGGTACAATTTTAGCAGTGTTACTAGTAGGTATTGTTGTACTCTCATATATATATGGAATTATGCCTCAAACTGAAACGACCGTACTATCACAACTTGCGTCCCAAATATTTGGTGAAAATGTAGCGTTTTATTTTATACAAGCTACTACAGTTATGATTTTGGTATTGGCTGCTAATACAGGTTTTACAGCATTTCCTATGCTTGCTGCATCAATGTCTAAGGACAAATATATGCCACGTATGTTTACTGTTCGTGGTGATCGTCTCGGTTATTCAAACTCGATTATTATATTAGGTGTATTAGCCATCATTTTAATTATTCTATTTGAAGGAATGACAGAGAACCTCATTCCATTATATGCAGTAGGTGTTTTTATTCCATTTACGCTTGCTCAGTTTGGTATGGTTTTAAAATGGCTTCGAGAACGTCCTGAACGATGGGGAATAAAGCTTATTATCAATTTAATTGGTGGTACGATTACGTTTATTGTATTCATGATTTTACTTATTACCAAACTGAATCAAGTATGGCCAATTCTTTTATTTTTACCTTTTGTTGTATTTATTTTTATTAGAATTCATGTACATTATGAGAATATAGCATGTGAATTACGATCTGAAATTGATATACACGACATTCCTGTTGTAGATCGCAATTTAGCGATTGTACCAATTCAAAGTATTACAACTGTAGTTGATAAATCTATTTATTATGCTAAATTATTAGCTAATGATGATGTTATTGCAGTACATGTGACATTTGGTGATGAGGATGAGCAAGCTTTTATGACTAAGTGGAAAAAACATTTTCCAGATGTAAGACTTGTGATTTTACATTCAGAGTATAGAAGTATTATTCGTCCGATTTCACGATTTATAGATAAAATTCGTAAAAAAGCAAATGATAAAAATTATTTAATTACAGTAGTCGTTCCAGAATTTATCCCTAAAAAGGCTTGGCAGCACTTGTTGCACAATCAAACTAGTTTACGTTTAAAATTGCATTTAATTTATCAAAAAAACGTTACTTTGTGTACTATTCCATTCAAATTAATGAAATAAAAAAAGGACCAAATACACTTGATTAAAGTGAAATTTTGGTCCTTATTATAATGGAGTATATTCGCTTTGAGATCATATATATTTTGCAAATCTTGATGATTAATATTTTAGAGTCATAGGTTATAATTAGGTTTAATCACATTTTACATTAATGTTGCTGTCTTTTGGCTAAAGATTCAGCATTGTTCTTGTATTTCTTGTAATAAAAGAATAAGAAGATAAACCATAACGGTGAAATAAAAATTGCTACTCTAGTATCTTTGCTAAAGAATAGTAGAATAAAGATAAATAAGAAAAAAGATAACACAATATAGGCAATAATCTTTCCGCCCCATAATTTAAATGCACTTGATCGATGTCGTTCGGGATTCTTCTTTACGTATGCGATGTAAGAGACGATGATCATTCCCCATACTACAAGGAATAGAACAGTAGATAATGTCGTTACATAAATAAATAATTTAATAGCATCTGGGAAAACAAAATTTAATAAAGCGGCGATTAACAATGTTATTGAAGATACGAACATTGAGAGATAAGGCACACCATTAGAATTAGTTTTTGTTAATGCTTTAGGACCTAAACCTTGTTTCGCTAAACCAAATAAAATTCGACTATTAGAATATATTCCGCTGTTCGTTGCAGATGCTGCTGCAGTTAAAACAACAAAATTAACTATGCCTGCAGCAAAGGGCACACCAATTAGTGTGAATAATTTAACAAACGGACTACTATCAGGATCAACTTTAAACCATGGAATGACAGACATGATTACAAGTAAACCACCTATATAAAATAATAAAATTCGTATTGGAACATTGTTTATTGCTTTAGGAATTGTTTTTTCTGGATTTTTGGTTTCACCAGCTGTGACGCCTATAAGTTCTATACCTATAAATGAATATACAGCAATTTGGAAGGACATTAAAAATCCAGCTACACCATGTGGAAACATACCGCCATGATGTATTAAATTACCAAAAGAAGCATGTCCATATTCTGTTTTAAATGATAAAAAAATCAGAACTAAACCTACAATAACCAACGTAATAATTGTAACGACTTTAATTATAGAAAACCAAAATTCAAGTTCTCCAAATAATCTGGCACCAAGCAAATTAAACGATATAAGTATGAGTACAATAAATAGCACTGTCAACCAGTGTGGGACTTGTGGGTACCAATAAGCAAAATATTGTCCCATCGCAGTGAGATCCGACATGCTAGAGACAATCCAACAAACCCAATAGGTCCACCCAATTACAAATCCACCAAACGGACCAAGGTATTCATTTGCAATATCTACGAATGAATTAAATTTAGAGTTACTTAATAATAATTCACCAAGAGCTCTCATAAAAGCAAATAACACTATACCTATCAACATGTAAGTAAAGAGTAATGAAGGTCCGGTTAGAGAAATTGTCTGTCCTGAACCTAAAAATAAACCAGTTCCTATAGCACCACCAATAGCAATTAATTGAATATGCCTATTATTCAATTCTCTTTGTAGCTGTTTTGCCATCAACTTCCTCCTTAAGGATACATATATGAAAGCGTTTACTTAAAGTTTATCTTATCCAACATATTTTGAAAAAGCAAGAATTTTCAGAAATATAAGTGGATATATGTATTAATATGGTATCTTAAATTAATAGTTATAACCTTGTAATAAAAAATTATGAAATACAATGAAAGAAAAGTTTATATTAAAAATTATGCTTAATTATAGACATTATTTTACAAATAGCAAGTATAATGATAATTAATCACATGAATTAACTTTCATTTATCTCTATGTAATAATGTAAGTTATTATAAAGAGAAATGAGGATTGAGAAGATGAAAATAGGTACTATTTCTGACCTACACATTGACCGTCATCCACACTTAAATCCTGAAATATATTTAGAAAAGCTTTGTCAGGTGATTAAACAAAGGTCTATTGAGTTACTTATCATAGCAGGGGATATATCTAATGACTATCGGATAAGTTACAAATTTATTCAAAGCATTCAAGAATTAAGTGGGATACCTACTTATTTTGTTCCTGGGAACCATGATTTGTGGTCTGACCAAGTAGATAAAACGTCAACAGAAATACTATCATTCTTTCGTTCAAAAAAGGAATGCTTAATAGGCAATCCAATCATTATTAATGATCAATATGCAATTGTAGGCCATGTCGGTTGGTATGATTATAGCTATGCAGATAATCGTTTTTCTCAGCAAAAAATAGCAAGTGGTAAACATTATGGTGCAACTTGGCAAGATAAAGTAAGAACAGATTGGTCATTATCAGACCCGCAACTATCCCTCTTAGCTGCTCAAGAGGTTGAAAAAGACATTAACAATGTAAGTCCACGTCAAATTATACTAGTTACGCACGTTGTAACACATCCTCAATTCGTAGTACCAACGCCTCATCGTATTTTTGACTTTTTTAATGCATTTATTGGTACTCATGATTTTGATACTATTTATAAAAATTATCCTATTCGATTTAGTGTAATGGGGCATGTTCATTTTAGAAAAAAACTTGTTGAAAACAACATAATATATATGTCCGTGCTTAGGATATCAAAGACAATGGATGACAGACGATATAACATATGAAATAAATCATGCTTTAGTCGATTTTGATATTTAGTATCAACTTATATAATAAAGCCTCTAGAAACTGAAATTAAACAGTCTCTAGAGGCTTTATTATTAATTATCGATATATATGCATTTTCTTCCTGGGGCATTATAACTATTTTCCAAAGTGCGCTTTTTAATTTTGATGATTTGTTTAGAGTTAGGAATAATAGATGGGAAAATAACAAATTTTGTTAAACGACTCCATAACGGATCAATATAATAATAATAGTCATCATCGTACCCTATTAATAAAGTGACGTGAATATTTGAGACTAGTTTTGTTGGTTGATTGTCGAAATGAAATACACGTCGAAGCGGTTTAGAACCTAAACTAGTATGATAAATGATGACCGGCTGACCTTTGTCGATAAATTTTTCAAGTTGATTTAATGATGTACCTGTACCATCTACAATTCGAGAATCATATTGTTTAAGAAATGGCGCAAAAGCATCAGGAAATATTGTTTGATGATGACCAAATTTAACTAACAAAGGATGACCAACATAGCCTTTATAGGGATTGGTCGGATGTTTAGGCCAGTGACTCATTATTTGTGTTGCTTTAATATCGTAATGATTAAATTGTAATAGCATCGCTGCGGATACTCCCTCACACCCCATAACAAAAGGGATAGGGAATAGCTGACTTATAGGCTTTACTGGTAAAATTATCTTCATAAAATGTATCCTCTAATAACTTTGATAAAACATATTATATAACGTGCGATTTATTTAGTATACAAAATTGATTTAGACAAACTTGAAATGAGCGTTTTCATCAGATATTTAGAGTAGAAAGGGATGAATTAGTATTAAAATTGTAAAGTGAATTAAAATTGAAATAAAAATAGGAACGTTCATTAAAACACTACTAAACGTAAATTTAGAATTACAAGTCTATGGGTACTATTAAAATAGAAAATAGGAGTGGCACTTAATTATACTACATTGTCAGTTCACTCCTATATTTTGATTTACGAATAACTATGTTTTTTTCATAAATAATTTGAAATATATAATTTGTAATGCGATAAGTAAAACAGCTGTCGCACTAATAATAATTAGATACGGAGACATATCATGCTGACCGTTCAAACCAACTAGAGGAGAAATGAGGCCTCCTAAAATAAATTGGAATAGGCCAAGTAAACTTGAAGCATTGCCACTTCCGCCTGTACGTTCAGCCATTGCCATAGAAAAACAAAGTGGTGCTATAGAAGTGACTGGACAAATATTAATAAAAAAGCCAATAAGTAAAACATACAATGGAAGATGTAATATTAAAGTAAATATTAAAATTACAACACCTAACATTTGAATGATTGTTAAATATATGAGCATCGTATATCGGCTTACTTTTTCTACTATAATAGCGGTTATCTGACTGACGACTATCAAACCAACTCCATTAATAGCAAACATTGCACTATATTGAAGTGGTGTCATATGATACATCTTTTGTGAAATAAAAGGTGCGGCTGACGAATAACTGAATAACATGACATAAGTTAATCCTTGCAATAGCATCGGAATAACGAAGGTGGGTCTTCTTAATAACAGACCAAAATCTTTAAATATTGCTTTAAAATTTAACTGAGATTGTTCTTGATGGAGCCCAACTGGCATCTTTAATAAGATGCCTAAGATGACTATTAAGGTAATGATTGTTAAAAATATAAAAATCATTCTCCAACTTGCAATAGATAAAGCGAGGCCACCTAAAAGTGGAGCAATAATGGTGATTATACCATTTATGACCATAAGAGAAGTTAAAAATTTTGCTAATTCGTCTCCGTCATAATTATCTCCAATAGAAGCTTTGGCTATGACGATTGCACCACCTCCTGCTAAACCTTGAATTAAACGGATAATTAAAAATATTGTTAAATGAACTGTAAACACTGATAATAATGAGGCTATTAAATATCCAATCAATAAAATGAGTGCCATTTTTTTACGACCTAATACATCTGATAGTGGCCCAAATACAAATTGACCAATAGCTAAACCTATCATAGCAAAGGATAATGTAAGTTGTATTTCTGAAATTGATGAACCAAACGCATGCTGAACTTTAGGTAAAGATGGTCCGTACATATCAATAGTCAAAGGACCAAATGCAGTCATAACGCCAAGTATAACGATTAATATTTTAGATAAGTGTTTGGAACTTGTAGTCATCATCATTATCCTCCTAGAAAAGTTATAGCATCTATTATATACGTTTTACATAAAAAAGTAATCAGCATACACAAATAAAAAAGCAGAGTATTATCCAATAAGCATTGATAGTTTTGTCAACGTAATATTGGTCAAAGAAAAAATTGGTAAATAAACGTCATTCAATCACCGACTGTCTTCGATAAAAAAGAACCCGAGACAAGTATCTATGTCCCAGATTCTTAAGGTTTTGTAGATATTTAGTTTGAAGTGTCATGCCTTTAGTTTCCTGAATTTGATCCATTCAAGATATTTTCTAGTTTAGCTTTAATACTATCAAATTTTGTATTGATGTCTTCAAGCATGTTGTTAACTTTACTTTGATTTTCGTTATTAAGTTGCGCGTTATTTGCATTTTTCAGTTTATCGATTTGGTTTTGATAAAATTTTGTGAATTTAGAATCCGCATTGGTTTCTTCATTTTGTTTTAATTGATCAATTTGATTTTGTAGTTTATCAATTTGGGATTGGGTGTCCTTTTTATTTTTAATATCGCTTTTGGCTGAATCAACTTGTCGATTAATATCGTCGTTTTGATTTTCAACTTCTTTTTTATAGTTTTGTGAAACGTTAGGGTCATTACTTACTTTATCATTATTATGATTGATAATTGCACGTGTGATAAAGATAGCTACTATAATGAGTAAAATGACTATGATTGCAATCAGCCATTTTTTAGTTTTGCTTGATTTTTCATTTTCTTCTTCTAATTGTTGCTCACGTCGATAGTCTCTTCCATTGTAATAACGTTCAGGATGATTTTCATACTCTCTATCATTTTTACTTTGTGTTGCACGATTTGAATTTGCTCTCTGTTGCGACTCTTGATGTTGTCGATACATATCTTCTTCTGAACGTTTACGATGATTTTGATATTGGTCATCATATTTGTATGAATCTCTATATTTATCTGTTCGTTTCATATTGTCACCTCATTTAATAATTATGCTCAATCATTTTTTATTTTTAATTGTAAAAGTCGTGCGATATTTGCTGTTGTATGTTTAATATGAAGTTCGGCTTCTTTCAAAGCTTCGTCAATGTGGCATGGACGTTCCATGATACTAAACACGCTATCGATACCGTGGTGATAAATTGCTTCGTAATCTTTTCCTAAACTACCACAAATAGCAATGACGGGTATATCATATGATTTTGCAACTTTGGCTACGCCAATAGGTGTTTTGCCATAGATTGTTTGTTTATCCATTTTACCTTCGCCAGTAACAACTAAATTCGCATCTTTTATTCTTTGTTTAAATTGAGTCTCTTCAAGAACTACATCAATTCCAGGAAGTAATTCAGCGTTTAGAAACGCAATTAATGCTGTTCCCATACCTCCTGCAGCACCAGCGCCTGGGATATCTTTTACATTCACATTTAATTCTCTTTCAATTTTATCATGATAGTGACGTAATGCTGAATCCAACTTTGGTATCATCTTTTGCTGAGCGCCTTTTTGTGGACCATAAACTATTGTTGCTCCATTATCTCCTAATAATGGATTAGTTACATCACAGGCTACTTTAATATTCACATCTTTCAATCGTGGGTTTATACGAGTAATATCAATGTATTCTATTTGAGATAGGGCTAAACCTCCATCGCGAATTTCTTGATTGTTTTTATCTTTAAAAGAGACACCTAAAGCCTTTAACATTCCTACACCGCCATCATTCGTGGCACTTCCTCCTATTCCTAAAATAATTTTATTAACACCGTGATTAAGTGCATCATTAATGAGTTGGCCGGTACCGTACGAAGTTGTAATAGATGGATTTCTTTCATCTTTACTCAATAATGCTAGTCCTGAAGCAGCTGCCATTTCAATGATTGCTGTACGGTGTTCATCGCTTCTCGCATAACTTGCCATGATATTTCTATTAAGTGGATCTTTTACTTCTACACAATAAGAGGTAGCATTTAAGGCTTCTTTCAATACTTCGGTAGTTCCTTCGCCACCATCAGCCATAGGAATAATGTCATATATTGTACTAGAATCGAACACCTCTTGGAATCCTTCTTTAATAGCAAAAGCAGCTTCCTTCGCTGACATACTTTCTTTAAAAGAATCAGGTGCAATGATAACTTTATATGGTGACATTTATATCACTTCCTAAACAATTGGTTTATATTTATTCTATCCAAAAATGAAATTAAACTAAAGAAATCTTGATAATTAAAATGGAAATCATACGTGAATTGTATAATAATAAGAATATAAAATTGATGATGAGAATATGTATATATTAATATGATTAAAGATTCAATAAATGCCTATATAATTTGAGCAGATAACTGAATGAATCACATAAAAAAGAGAATAAACATGATAATCGTTTAAATGTTAGTTTTGAATTACATCATGAAGAACAGAGAGGTCAACAATGAATTACTTAAAACAATATGAATCATTTTTTTGGTTAATAGGAATTTTTATTTTTTATCTTATAATGGCAATTTTAACGCCATTATCAACTACGGATTGGCATGCATATAAAGTTAATCTAAGCCAATATTTGACTCAAGAAAATGGTCGTTATTTAGGACATTTATTTGAATGGGTAGCCGTACATAATGTCATATTAAAAGCTTTGATATATGCGATAACTTCGTTTTTGGTTATTTATATAGTCGTTTATATGGTTCAATTACATACGAATCGTATTTATTTTATTTTGAGTTTCGTGTTTATGGTTACTGTGCCTAATACAATTTATAGCGAAACTTACGGGTGGTTTACTGGATTTTTTAGTTATATACCTGCTACAGTCCTATCACTTTTTATTCTTTTTATGGTAGTTAAAATAATTGAGTCGCACGATACAGTTTCTGAAATGCAATTATGGGTGTTTTTATTAGTAAGTTTGTTTGGACAATTCTTCTTGGAGAATGTTTCTATTGCTAATAGCCTAATTATTTTAATAGGATTGGTAGTCTATTTCTTTGTTAAAAAAAGACTCAGTTATTTCTTAATTGTAGGATTGATGCTTAGTTGTATAGGTAATATTATAATGTTTTTAAACTTTAATTATTTTTTAATTAAGGATGGATTAAATACGCATTATTCAATTTCCGATAGTCAGGGAATGATACATAAAGCAGGTGTGACGTTATTTAAGCTGGTACCACAATATATGTTTATTAATCAAATGATTATTCTTACTGTGATATCAATAGTAAGTATAGTTTTACTTAAGCAAAATAAAAGCCTGAAGCATATGAGAACTTATATTAAAATACCACTACTCTTAGGTTTAATTATTTTACCTGTTTATAAGATCTTTGTTTACAATCAATTTCATTTTGAATTATATAAAGCATCAATTTCTATAGCTGTTTTGAATACAACGATTTGCTTTATTTACATGATGAGTGTGATATACGTTGTGTTTAAAACGATACAGCAAAGATACATAAAAATGATTGCGATAGGAAGTTTTATAGCTATGGCTTCATCTGTTTTGCCACTTTTATTTGTGACGCCTATAAGTTATAGAAATTTTTATTTTATTTATACTTTATGGATTGTGATATTACTTTGTTTAATTCAGCAATGTGATGTGCTATTTAAACAACTAGAATATATAATTAAAATATTTGCGATTATCATCAGCATTATTATGATGATTGGATTTGCTTTTATACATATTAGTAGTGTGCACAGAATAGACGTCATTAAAGAACAAATAACACAACATCAGAAAATAACATTGGAAAGATTACCATTTGAGCGATATACTCATATGACTACACCAAAATCAAAAGAACAACTTCAAGATTTCAAACACTATTATAATTTGCCCAAAGACATCACATTTAAAATAGTCCCATATGGTACAAAACAATAACTGTTCAAAGGGGAAATATGATGAAGTTAACCCGAATACATTATGAAATTATAAAATTTATCATAGTTGGTGGAATTAATACCTTTAACTACTATATAGCATATTTATTTTTGTTAAAGGTGTTACATGTGAATTATATGGTTAGTCACATTGTTGGATTTATTGTAAGTTTTATTATTTCATATTATTTAAATTGTTATTTTGTATATAAAGTAAAACCTACAATAGAAAAGTTTTTAAGATTTCCTATCACACAGATAGTCAATATGGGAATGCAAACGTTATTATTATATATATTCGTAAAGTGGTTGAATATCGCTTCAGAAATTGCACCTTTTGCGGGTCTAATCATTACAATCCCAGTGACATTTATACTTTCCAAGTGGTTACTTAGAGATAAAGTTTAATGTATTCACAAGCACTATTTTTTCCTTTAAGATGAATTGAATTTCTTTTTCAAATATTTACCCTTTATTATTTAGAAAAAATTAATGTATATAAGTCTTTACATATTTATATATGTACAAGGCTTATTTTTAATTGAATAAATAAGTAACTGAAGGAAAGTAATTTTTAGGCATATCTAATGAAATTATTAGATGAGGGATATAAAAAATGTAGAAATAAAAAAACGTTGTCATTGTGGAACTGATAATTCATACTAATATTAGCAAAAAATAAAGGTGGTAAGTGAAGGTGACTCAAAATGAAAATTTGAAGTTAGCGCAACGAGGTGCATATCTTAGTTTAGTCATCTATATTATACTTTCAATTGCTAAATATATGACTGGATATGTTTATGATTCGGCGGCAGTTAGAGCAGATGCTTTAAATAACATGACAGACATTTTAGTTTCAGTAGCAGTTATCGTCGGACTTAAAATCTCTATTAAACCTGCTGATCAAAACCACCCATATGGGCACTTAAAATCTGAAAATATTTCCACATTGTTAGTATCATTCATTATCATGTTTGTGGGAATACAAGTTATCATAGAAAACTTTCCGAGATTGTTTACACATGATTCACATATTCCTAACTTTATTACTATTATTATAAGTATAATCAGTGGTCTTGTGATGTTATGTGTCTTTGCTATTAATTATCGATTATCTAAAAGAACGAAAAGTAGCTCATTAAAATCAGCAGCTAAAGATAATTTATCTGATAGTTTAGTGAGTATTGGCACTGCCATTGGTTTATTGTTGACACAAATTGGATTTCCAATTATCGATATTATATTGGCAAATATTTTAGGTTTATTAATCGTGTTTACAGGTTTTGGAATTTTTAAAGAGTCGATTTTTACGCTAAGTGATGGTTTCAATGAACAAGATTTAGAGGAATACAGACTAGACATATTAGAAGTTGAAGATGTAATTGATGTTAATAATATTAAAGGTAGATATCATGGGAGTAGTATCTTTATTGATGTGACCATTGTAGTAGATCCTTATCTTTCACTTTATGAAGCGCATCAGATTTGTGATAAAGTTGAAATTCATTTACATAGTAAAGGAATTTCGTCTGTATATGTACATCCAGAACCCTATACTACAAAAGACGAAGTAAAATAAAATATATAAGTAGTCAATCATTACCTGACCATTAGGTAGTGGTTGGCTTTTTTATTTTAAACCAGAATCATTACCTGGAAATTACTAAAATAGTCATATTATCATTTGAGAAATTAAGAATTATAGTTCTATAATAAAAGTAAGGGTAGAGAAAAAAGAATCAATTTATTACTAGTGCTATTTTAATGGAATTACTACATTGATTGATATTTAAATAGATTTGTAGTTAATTCATTGTAACTACATTTAGATTATAGAAAGGAAGTTTTGATTTATGCCACAATTAATACTATGTCGACACGGACAAAGTGAATGGAATGCCAAAAATTTATTTACAGGTTGGGCCGATGTCAAACTATCAAAACAAGGCATTGAAGAGGCGAAATCAGCTGGTAAAAAAATTTACGACAATCAAATTGAAATTGATATTGCTTTTACCTCTTTACTCACTAGAGCTTTAGAAACAACACAACATATTTTAGCAGGTTCTGACCAACAGTGGATTCCAGTCCATAAAAGTTGGCGTTTAAATGAACGACATTATGGTGGTTTACAAGGTTTAAACAAAGATGATGCGAGAAAAAAATGGGGAGAAGATCAGGTGCATCAATGGAGACGCTCATATGATGTCCGTCCGCCTAGAGAAAGTGAAGAACAACGAGAAGCATATTTAAAAAATCGTCGCTATCAACATATTGATCACCGTATGATGCCTTATTGTGAAAGTTTGAAAGATACATTAGAACGCGTTGTTCCGTTTTGGACTGATCATATTTCACAACACTTATTAGATGATAAAACTGTACTTGTTTCGGCCCACGGAAATTCCATTCGCGCATTAATTAAGTATTTAGAAGGTTTATCAGAAGAAGATATCGTTGGATATGAAATTAAAACAGGTGCACCACTAGTATATGAACTTACAGATGATTTAGTTGTTAAGGATAAATATTATTTATAACAAGATGTATATAGTTTAGAACATTTTCATATCATAATAAATAAACCATTCAATGGTCAGTATTGATTTCATTGAATGGCTTATTTTTTGTGTGAAGTGATATTTAAAACAATTAAATTATAGATAAATTTGTGAAACCTAAGTTATTGAGTGGATTAAATTAAAATAATTGACGATTGTCACATTTATTTCGAACGTTGATGCTGTTTTATTATTTTTAAAGCACGTTTTCGTGTTTTGATGTTAGGACTATTGAGGTTGCGTCTTGCTGTTTGTAAATTCTGTTTCATCTTATCTTCCTCCTTGTATAACACTATTATGAAAGAAATTAAGTTATTTGTAAATAGTAATTATTACGATTTGTATATATCATTTAAACTAATAGTTTATAGAGTTTGAACTTTCTGAACACTTGTTAGCAAGTAACTCTTTATTGACTATTATGTAATAACGGGATAAAATATTTTTATTCCGATTAGAATAATAAGAATAAGGGGTTTGATTAAATGAAAAGACTTTTACTTTGCATTGTTGCACTTGTTTTTGTTTTAGCAGCCTGTGGCAACAATTCATCTAATAATAAAGATAATCAATCAAGCAGTAAAGACAAGGATACGTTAAGAGTTGGTACAGAAGGTACATATGCGCCCTTTACTTACCATAATAAAAAAGATCAATTAACAGGTTATGATATTGATGTGATTAAAGCCGTTGCAAAAGAAGAGAATCTTAAACTTAAATTTAATGAAACGTCATGGGATTCAATGTTTGCAGGATTAGATGCTGGTCGTTTTGATGTTATTGCAAATCAAGTGGGTGTGAATAAAGATAGAGAGAAAAAATATAAATTCTCTGAACCTTACACATATTCAAGTGCTGTACTTGTTGTTCGTGAAAACGAAAAAGGTATTACATCATTCAATGATGTAAAAGGTAAAAAGTTAGCACAAACGTTTACGTCTAACTATGGTCAATTGGCTAAAGATAAGGGTGCAGACATTACTAAGGTAGATGGATTTAACCAATCAATGGACTTACTATTATCTAAACGCGTAGATGGTACATTTAACGACAGTTTATCTTACTTAGATTACAGAAAACAAAAGCCTAACGCGAAAATTAAAGCAATCAAAGGACATGCAGAACAAAATAAATCAGCATTTGCATTCTCTAAGAAGGTTGATGAAAAAACGATTGAGAAATTTAATAAAGGCCTAGAAAAAATTAGAGATAATGGTGAATTAGCTAAAATTGGTAAGAAATGGTTTGGTCAAGATGTTTCTAAACCTGAATAATGAACAACAACATGCATTAGATGCAGCCAAACAAGCATTTGGTCCAATGTTAGAGGGATTGGTGAAATACTCAATCCCTATTACTTTGGTCACTTTCATTCTAGGTTTAATCATTGCATTGTTTACTGCACTTATGCGTATATCAACCAGTAAATTACTTAGAGGTATTGCGCGTGTCTATGTATCAATTATTCGTGGTACACCTATGATTGTACAGTTATTTATTATTTTCTACGGTATACCGGAGCTTGGAAGATTGGTAACTAACAATGCTGATAATCAATGGACACTTGCACCTGTTATTGCTGCAGTCATTGGTTTATCTTTAAATGTTGGTGCTTATGCTTCTGAAATTATCCGAGGAGGTATATTGTCTATTCCTAAAGGACAAACAGAAGCGGCTTATTCGATAGGTATGAACTATAGACAAACTGTGCAACGTATTATCTTACCACAAGCCATTCGTGTATCTATACCAGCACTAGGAAACACATTTTTAAGTTTAATTAAAGATACATCATTACTTGGATTTATTCTTGTTGCAGAAATGTTTAGAAAGGCACAAGAAGTTGCTTCGACAACGTATGAGTATCTAACTATTTATTTGTTAGTAGCTTTAATGTATTGGGTCGTATGTTTTGTCATCTCAATTATCCAAGGATGGTATGAATCACGCATTGAAAGAGGGTATCGCTCATGATTGAATTGTCTCATATCCATAAGTCTTTTAATGAAACTGAAGTGATTAAAGGTATTGACTTGAAAATTAATCAAGGTGAAGTTGTGACACTAATTGGACGTTCAGGTTCAGGTAAAACGACTTTACTTAGAATGATTAATGCTTTAGAGATACCTACTGAAGGCACAGTATATGTCAATGGCATGACATATACTGCTAAAGATAAGAAATCTCAAATTAAAGTAAGACAACAATCAGGAATGGTTTTTCAAAATTATAATTTATTTCCACATAAATCTGCATTAGAAAACGTTATGGAAGGTCTTATAACAGTTAAAAAGATGAATAAAGCAACGGCTAATGAAGAAGCAATGAATTTATTGGCTAAGGTTGGATTGGTACATGTTAAAGATCAACGGCCACATGCTTTATCAGGAGGGCAACAACAACGTGTCGCAATTGCACGTGCATTAGCTATGAATCCTAAAGTGATGTTATTTGATGAGCCAACATCTGCACTTGATCCTGAATTGGTCAATGATGTATTAAAAGTCATTAAAGAATTGGCTGACGAAGGTATGACAATGGTCATTGTGACTCACGAGATGCGTTTTGCCAAAGAAGTTTCCAATCAAATTGCTTTTATTCATGAGGGCGTCATTGCAGAACAAGGTACGCCTGAAGATATATTTAATCACCCCAAAACAGAAGAGCTTCAGCGATTTTTAAATGTGATTAATGAAAAATAGAATAGTAATATTATAGAAATGGAGCCTGAGACATAAATTGCAATGTCTCAGGCTCCTTTGAGTGTATAGAAAGTCAATGACTTAAACTCGTGTGCATTGATATTTAGTTTTTTATCTAGGTTGGAGGAATCGAATTGATTAGAATTCGATTCCTATTTGCTAATTAATAATTATCTACGGTTTTCTAACTCTTGTTTAACTTTATAAAACAGTGGTTTAATTGGTTTAATAAAATCACCAATATATTCATAAATTTTAGCGTTAAATCCTTCTTTAAATTTTTGAACGCCAGCATCTTCGGCATTTTCACTAAAGTCTCCGGTAACACCGTAGAAATTATATCTATCGATATTATGTTCTTTTGCAAATTGAATCATATCCCATTGTAATCGATATGCTCCCATATAAGCATTATATTTAGGGTTAGAGCCACTTGATAAGTAATACACTTCGTGATCATTATATATATATAATGCTGCAGCAAGATGAAGAACTTGACCTTCTTCTGCTATTTTCTCTTTAGTTTGTCTGATTTTACGCGCATTACTATCGAATTGTTGCTTGACTTGTGTATGTTTCGTTTTATTTTTCTTAGAATTTGGATTTTCTTCTAATGTTTTTTCAACATCTTTTAGTTGTTGATTAAGGTTTTGATGTTTAGTTTGCAACGTATCTAAATAATCTTGTAAATCGATGTAAGCAAGTTTTAACATAGCATGATCTTCATACGTTTTTTGCATCTCAACAAAATAAGGCTCTTCACGGAATTTAAAGCCATGTTTTTCTTCAGCCATTTTGAATAATTCAAAAAATGTATCTGTTTCTTCAATGGGTAATGTTTTAACTTTAACACCCATTTCATAAGTCTTTTTAATATTTCGACGTGTTTGGTAATCCATTTCTTTTAATAATTGATCTTCAGATTTATCTTTAAGGTTAAGTACTGATAACCAGCGGATTTGGCTCATTGTATCATAACCTACAGTGTATCCTTGGTGTTTATAGCCTAATTCTTCCATTGTTTTAATCAATGCGCGATTATCAAAGGATTCAATGATTTCTCCATTAGGTTGACGTAAATTTTCTAATACATAAGGGTCAACGAGTACATATAAACAATTGTGTTTTTTTAAATAAGCAGTAAGTGATTTAAAAAAGAAGCGAACTAAAACTAAATTGTTAAAGTCCATGACTGGTCCTCTATGTGTGTAGAAATACTTAAAGAATTTTAGAGAACGTGCCTCTGTTAATAAGCACGCAGCAATGACATCTTCTTGATCATCTTTAACTCCCACTAAATGTACGTCACCTTTTGTTTTCGATCTATTATTATAATGTATACTGGATTGTGTGTAATGCGAGAAATTTTCTGAAGTAAATTGCTCGAATTCTTCAGAAGTTAAATTTACAAATTTCATTATATTTCTTCACCTCTAAGTCAATTTCCATGTTTTATCGTCATGATATATATTACCAAACCCTAAACATCCTTACACATCATAACATAAAAAATTGTGTCATACTTTCGTATGAGGCCGTTTTATTTAAAAGAGAATAGATTTAAAAAGTAAGAGGTATAAAAAAATAAGTTAATGAAGATCGTACCTCTAAAGAGAATGTGATAAAATTTAAGTTGAAAGAATTGCTTAGATTAAATAACATGCTAATTGTAAACGTAGAGCTAAAGATATATTGACATTGTTTGATATGTTAAGTGTAAAAAGAGATTAACTTGAAGTTCTATGACATAGATATAGATAGCGTGAGTAGGAGTGAGTATGTTGAGGAAGTTATTAGTCGGGGTTAGTGTACTAACTTTATTATTAGCAGGTTGCATGAGCCACGAGTACGCAGACAAAATAGATAAAGCGGTTAAACTACAAGAGAAAAAGCAACAAAAAATTGCCAAAAACGATTCAGGTGATGAAGTTAAACATTTTGATAAAAAAGATGCCAATATTTATGTGTTTGACAAAGGAAAATATGTTGTATTGGAGTATAAACCACTTAGTGATGATGCTGAAGCGCGTTACTATACTTATGAATTTAAAGATAAAAAAGCATATTATAATAAAGACTTTAATGCAAAAGCATACTACCAATCTCATGAGCCTGACTACAAAGAAGAGAATATGTATTAATCGTTTTAGGAAAAGGAGAAACGATGAAAAAATTAATCGGATTATTGATGATTTTATGTATGGTTTTGCTATACAGTTGCTCAGGTCCAATGGACTCTCCAAAGCATTCTAATAATAGCAAACCTGTAGTGGTAATATACGGTGATTATAAGTGCCCTTATTGTAAAAAAACTGAAGATCGCGTAATGCCAAAGCTTAAGAAGAAGTATATTGATACAAACAAAATTAAATATCAATATGTGAATTTGGCATTCTTAGGAAAAGATTCAATTGTAGGTTCAAGAGCGCAGCATGCGGTAAATCATTATGCTCCCGAGAAGTCACTTGAATTTCAGAAGTTAATGTTTAATCAACAAAAAGATGAACATAAGCAATGGATTACAACACGTCTTGTTGATAAGCAAATTGATGAATTAAGTATCAGTGATGACACAAAGAAAAAAATAAAGACTGATTATAAAACTAAAGGTTCCATCTCGTGGAAAAAAGCCAAGGAAGATCAACAAATTGCGAAGAAAAATCACATCAAGCAAACACCTACAGCGTTTGTTAATGATACCAAGGTTGAAGATCCATATGACTTTTCTAGCTACGAGATGTTGCTAGAAAACGAAAAGTGAAAGTATCTGTAATATTAGTTAATATATTAATCTTTATTTATTTAAAATGCCTGAGACTAATCATTGTCTCGGGTGTTTTTTAATTTTGACAGTCGCTTGCTAATCAAAAACAGGCGTGTATTAATCATATTTAATTTGTTTTTAGCAACAAGAACTACAAATTAAGCGTGATGTTTTCCTGAATTTTCTTCGATATTTTAGAATTAATGAAATTATCTTAAGCGTATTATTTTTGTTAATATAGAGGCAATTGATTTTTTAAAATGTGAGGTACATATATGACGATAGAAAAAAAGAAAAATAAGATTATTTTTACTAGAACTTTTAGTGCACCAATTAATAAGGTATTTGATGCTTATACAAAGCGGGAACTATTTGAACAATGGTTTCATCCTCAAGACGCATCTGTCACAGTTTATAATTTTAATGCTACGAAAGGTGGAAGCGCTTTTTATGCTATTCAAGCGCCTCAGATGACAAGTTATACTATTGCTGAATATCTGCAAGTGGATGCACCATATTATATAGAGTATTTAGACTATTTTGCTACCTCAAAAGGGGAAAAAGACACAAGTATGCCTGGTATGCATATTACTTTGAATTTTGAAGAAGTAAAAGGAAAGACTACTGTAACATCTACATCGACTTTTCCAACTGAAGGTGCTGCCCAGCAAGCGATAGATATGGGTGTAGAACAAGGTATGAATTCAACTCTTAATCAGTTAGAGAAATTACTAAATCAAAAGTGACATACATCTCGATCGTATACCTAACCAAAGAAACGTGAAAAAATTTGAGTAAATCGTTACACTTTGATGAAATGTCATAAAGTTTTCAGTTATATTGTTTAATTATTGAAAATGCTATGTATATAAACTTTTTTTAAAATTTCTATATCCTATAAATAAAATTTAATATACACATATGTCATTCTTACTTATATAATAAGTGTGAGAATAATAATGTGGATAGGATGAGAAGACATGTTCAAGAACAACAAAAGTATTGAAGATACTTATGCAACAAAATCTATTATTCAGAATATCGTTGGTCAGGCACAAATCAAACAAGTGATGGCAAAACAAACACCCATGAGATATACGTTGAAAGCAATCATGGCTGGTTTTCTATTATCAATCGTTACAGTTTTTATGTTAGCAATTAAAACACAATTCGCTTCAACGCATAACGACGGTTTAATCAATCTGATGGGAGCTATTGCGTTTAGTTTAGGTCTCGTATTAGTTGTGTTAACCAACTCTGAATTATTAACAAGTAATTTTATGTATCTGACTGTTGGTTGGTATTATAGAGCAATTAGTGTAAGTAAAATGATATGGATTTTTATTTTCTGTTTTATAGGTAATATCTTAGGTGGATTTATTTTATTTTTCCTAATGAAATATGCACATGTTATGACGCCAGAAATGACAGATAGCTTAACAGCATTAGTACATAAAAAAACAGTAGAATCGACTTGGTTAAACATTTTGATTAAAGGTATATTTTGTAATTTCTTTATTAATATCGGTATTTTTATTTCAATGCAGTTTAAAGAAGGATTAGCCAAAGCATTCTTTATAGCTTGTGGAGTGATAGTTTTTGTATTTATGGGTTATGAACACGTTGTTTTTAATGCTGGATTATATGCAGGTATGATGTTCTTTAATATGGATGGATTATCTTGGTTGGGTGTGCTGAAAAATATTGTTTTTGCATTCCTTGGAAACTATATCGGTGGAGGCATTTTTATTGGATTAGTGTATGCATATTTGAACGGTAAACGTGACAGCCTTCAACCATAGGGGACTATTAAATAATTGAGATTTAATCACTAGTCATTATCATATTGACATCTTCAAGTGTGATAGAAATGGATGTCTTGCTTCATGTTGAAAGTGTTTAAATTATAAAGTATCATTGCATCATTGAAGTGATATATAGATTAAAGAGATGAAATCTCGAAATAGAGAAGATGAGTAAGGCTTTAGTTCTGTAGTTACGTTGCCCTACTTCAAACTCGAAATCTATTTTAGATTTTAAAAATAAAGTTATTATATTTAGAATTCTGTCTTATGCTTCTATACGTTTATAAACCTGGGATATTTACAGATATTCCAGGTTTTATTTATCAGTAATAGAATATTGACACTTTATAAAAATGATAATAAACATTTATTGACGCGCACTTATAAAAAATTTAATCTATAGTTCATGTGGATGTTCAGTACTTAAGGAGTGAAAAATATGTCAAATATTAATATTAGGGTGGCACATGAACAAGATGTTGAAGAATTACATAGCATCATGCAAGTTGCTTTTACCCCTTTAAGAGAACTTGGTATTGATTGGCCATCAGTTCACGCTGATCTTGAAATGGTTAGGGATAATTTAAGACAAAATACTACATTTGTACTTGAAAATGAAAAAGAAATTATTTCAACGATTACGGTCTGTTATTCATGGAGTAGTGTAAAACCCATTTCAAGTTATCCGTTCGTTTGGTGGTTTGCAACACGACCAACATATGATGGACAAGGGTATGGTAGTCAACTTTTAAAATATGTAGAGGAGACATTTTTACGCGATACTTTAAAAGCTGCTGCGGTAACCTTAGGAACATCAGCACGTTTGCACCCTTGGTTATTAAACATTTATGAAAAGCGGGGTTATGAAATATACGCTAAACATGAAAATGATGATGGTGATTTAGGAGTCATAATGCGTAAAATTTTAATACCAGAACAATTTAATGAGGACATTTTGGGCCGACCGCCATTTTAGAAATATTTTTGTGTTCTAGAATGATAACTTAATGAAATAGAATTCTAATGTCTTAGTGACCCTAATTGTATTATTTGTACAATACTTGATAACAATCTATATTTTGAACTCTATACTAGAGTTCAAAAATGAATAATTACATTTTTATTTCAGTCATTGACTGAGCATACTTTAAGAAAGCCTTGGACATATTTTTGTCCAAGGCTCGTATCAATTATTATTCTTTTTTACTTAATTTATAATCAATTAAATAGATAGATTCTGGTGTAACATTAAAATGTCTTACATTATTATTCACACCATCTATTTGAGAGTTGTAAGTGATATAGCTGTTAGGAACATCTTTTTTAGATTCATTTAGTATTTCATTAGTCACTTGAGCACGTTGTTTGTCACCGAAAGTAGTATTTAATTTTTTAATTAACTGAGTGACTTTAGGATTACTATAATTACCTTTATTTAATGCACCTTCAGGTAAGTATGCAGTGTTAAAGAAATAACCTGTATCACCACGTGGCACACTTAAATAACTATACATTGAAACATCCCAAGCCTGTTTGTTTTGGAGATAACCTTCGATATCATCTACATTGCGTAATTGTATATCAACATTTGCTTTTTTAGCTTCTGATTGTATCACCTGTCCAATTTTAGGCAATTCTGGTCGGCCATCGTATGTGACCATATTTAATTTAAGAGGATGCGATTTGGAATAACCTTCTTTAGCTAAAAGTTCCTTTGCACGCTTGATGTCTTGTGATTGAATTTCTTCTTTTTCTAATGATTTTAATCGATGGTTGAAAGGACCTGATGCAGGATCAGCATAATTTTTAGAAACATTTTTAGCAATGTCTTTTCGATTGATAATCATATCTAGTGCTTCTCTTACTTTTTTATTAACTTTTTTACTATCATGATTGTATAACATTAAATGCGTTCTAAAGCCTGATGTACTTTGAATCTTTGCTTTGTTAGATTTTTTTACATCATCAACGCGTTCAATTGGAACATCAGTAGTCAAATCTGATTTGCCTGCTAATAAGTGATCAACACGAGTATTACCATCTTCATGATAAGTGACATTAATTCTTTTTAATTTTGGCGTACCTTGCCAGTAGTCTTTGAATTGTTTTAATACGATTTTTTGCGAACGTTTATACCGGTCAATTTGATAAGGACCTGTACCAACAGGTTGATCAGTTACTTTGTTTTTAGCTTTTGTGTCGTAAATAGCAGCAAATGGGCTTGCAAGTTCAGACTTTAATTCTGGATAAGGTTCTTTAGTATTGATTGTGACTTTTTGTCCATGAGCATTGATTGATTTTATAGGAAGTGATCCTTTTAACAAATCACTTTTTTTCATTCCCTCTTCAAGACTGCGTTTTACAGCTTCGCCTGTTAAATGATGACCGTTTTGAAATTTAATATTATCTTTTAATGTGAGTTCTAGTTGATTGTCAGATACTTGATGATATTTTTTGACTAATAAAGGTTTAACTTTACCATTTTTCGACATTTTAAAAAGCGATTCCAAGGCACCTGTTTTAACTGGGATATCAGTTTCGTAAGGTGCAATTGATTTAGTTTTCAAAGGTATTTCAACATTGAGGGTGTCTTTGTCTGTACTTGAGGTGCCCCCACAGCTCGCTAAAACAAAAGATATCATGACAATAAGAGTAATCAATTTTTTCATAAATGAAATCCTCTCTAAATATGAATTATTTGAGATATTTAAAAATGTAATTATGTAGTAAATATATATACAATTGGCATGATTATATTTATAAACTCTCAACGAATTTTATTATATAACTTATAATTTAAAAAATAAAATTTTTGACAACTATGATAGTACATTTATTTAAGATACTACAATATACATTGGTACATAAATGTGATTTAATTATTCGTAATAATGATAATACAAAAGGGTGGGATAATTATGATAGGTAATATTCTAGTCGCTCATGGTATGAGAAAAGGAAATCAGAATGAAGCTTTAGAAGAATTTATCGGAACTCTATTAAAAGATGAGCAATATTATTATGAGTTAGCATTTTTAGAAAGTGAAACACAAAATCTTGAAATCATAATGGAGAAGATGATTAAGCAAGGAATTACAAAATTTCGTATTGTACCTTTACTCATTTTTAGTGCAATGCATTATGTCAGTGATATTCCACAAATACTTAAAGAGATGAAAGCTCGATATCCACAAATTGATAGTAAAATGAGTGCGCCTCTTGGTACACATCCATATATGAAAACATTGGTAGAAAATAGAATTGCTGATGAAAAAGTCGGTGAAGATTCAACCCAAGCAACTATAGTAATTGCCCATGGAAATGGAAGTGGACGTTTTACGAAAGCACATGATGAATTAAAAGCATTTGTTAAAACGCTTGATAGTCATCATCCTGTTTATGCAAGAGCTTTATATGGGACATTAGCATTTAAAAATGATTTAGATAAAATCTCAGAGCAATATGACGAGTTAGTCATTGTCCCATTATTTTTATTTGATGGTAGATTAGTGAATAAAGTAAAACGCCTTTTAGGTGAAATGACATTGCATAGTCAATTACACATAACGCCATCGATTAACTTTGATCCAATTTTAAGATTAATTATTAGAGAAAGACTTGAAGCGTTAGATATTTAATATGTGTCAATTATTTTAAACAAATTAAAAAAATATAAATGATATGATTCGCTAAGGTTGGGGGCTGGGACAAAATTCCTAGCTAAATAGCCAGTAAATGAGTTTTATATAAATTCATTTACTGGCTTCTTTATTTACAATACTACGTATTGTTGGCTCGCTTTCTTAGGGGACAGCTTCAGCCTGTAGTCTTCAACTTGTCCTGTTCCCTCAAGAGTCTCGCCAAAATACTTTGTATTTATATGTAATTTTACATTGAAATACTTTAAAAATAAGGCACTTTCGTATAATTTAATAAACATCACTAAACTAAATTAACGAGGTGCCTTATGCACAAAGATTATAATATGACTCAATATACTCTACTAATGGAAACTTCAGTTCTTATCCCCACAAATGAT